>DATJSR010000117.1:0-25350 GCA_035504015.1 Steroidobacteraceae bacterium | reverse complement strand
ACCGCGTTGGCCGAACCTTGGATGAGACCGAACATGTTGGGCACGCCCACCTTGGCCGCGAAGTCGTCCATCTCGTTGTTGAGCAGGAAGCCGAGCGAGCCGATCGTGACTCTCGAGCCGAAGAAACCGTTGAGGGTGGTGGTGACGGCGACGGCATTGCCCGCCGGGTCGACCACCGAGTAATGCGTCGTATCGGTGGGAGAGGGCGACCGGCGCGCGAGGGGATGCTCGGCTGCATAGCGCTCGAGCGCGGGGAAGTTGTTCGGGCGCACCAGCGCCTCGCTGCTACTCGGGCGCTCGGGTTGAATGGAGCTGCGCCACGCGGCGGCGTAGCGCTTGTCGAGCAGGTCATCGACCGGGGCGCCGTTGAAATCCGGATCGCCGAGGAACACGGCCCGGTCGTAGAAGGCGCGGCGGTAGGCCTCGCTGATCAGGTGGATGGATTGGGCAGAGTCGCGCCCGGAGGCTTTGAGGTCGAAGCCCTCGAGGATGTTCAGCGTTTCGATGAGCGCGATACCGCCCGAGGAGGGCGGGGGCGCGCTGATGATCTCGAGCCCTCGATAGGTGCCGCGCACGGGCTGGCGATCCTTCACCTCGTAGTGTGAGAGGTCCTCAGCCGTGATGATGCCGCCGCCCTGCTGCACGAACGCGGCGATCTCGCGGGCCATGGCGCCGGTATAGAAGTCATCCGGATGTGCCACGATGCGCTCGAGCGTGTGTGCCAGCTCGGGCTGGCGGAAGATGTCCCCGGGCTGCCATCCGCGGCCGCCGTTCTGAAAGATGCGTCGCGAGTCCGCGAACTTCGCCAGATTGGCGTCTGCCGACATCGCATGCGCATCGCCCCAGCTCAGGGCAAAGCCCTCGCGTGCCAAACGGATGGCGGGTGCCATCACGCGCGCCAGGTCGAGCTTGCCGAAGTGCTGCTCGGCATAGACCAGGCCCTTGACCGATCCGGGGACGCCGGAGGCCTTGTAGCCGAGGGTACTCAGGTGAGGAATCACCCGCCCGCTCGCATCCTGATACATGGTGGGCGTGGCGGCGGCGGGTGCCTTCTCGCGAAAGTCGAGAAAATGCGTCTGCCCATCGGCGAGGCGAATCAACATGAAGCCGCCGCCGCCGAGATTGCCCGCCGCCGGGTGCACCACCGCGAGCGCAAAGCCCGTGGCGACGGCGGCATCGATGGCGTTGCCCCCCTCGCGCATGATGTCGGCCCCGGCACGCGAGGCGAGCTCGTGCACGCTCGCGACCATGGCGTGCGCGGCATGCACGGGATGCTCGCTGCCGCCGGCCAGGCACGGCGGTGTCGCGAGCACGAGAAGGATCAGCAGGGCGTACGGGCGAATCTTCAAGGGGGGCGCTCTCGCAACGCGGGCAGGGTCGGTGAAGTATAGCGGGGCGTGCCCGAGCGCGGCGCGGATCCCTGGTGCGCGCTCGCGCCACCCGCCTACAATCGTGGGGCATGCCGTCAGCGTGAGGCGCCGATGAACAACGATCGTGGGGAATCTGCCGTCAGCCGTCGCGAGCTGCTGCTCATGATCGGCCGCGTCGCGGGCAGCGGGGCGCTCTATCAAGCGATGAGCACCCTCGGCTTGGCAGCGCCTTCGCCCTATCGGGGGCCCGTGGATCTGCAGGGTGCGCCGCCGGGCGCCTCGGTGGTGATCCTGGGGGCAGGCCTTGCGGGCATGACCGCCGCCTACGAGCTGCGCAACGCCGGCTATCGCGTGCAGGTTCTCGAGTACAACGCGCGACCCGGTGGGCGCAACTGGACCCTGCGCGGGGGCGATGTCTACACCGAGCTCGGCGGGGCGACGCAGCGCTGCCAGTTCGATCGAGACCTGTACTTCAACCCCGGCCCGTGGCGCATCCCCTACCATCACCGCGCCATCCTCGGCTACTGCAAGCGCTTCGGCGTGGCGCTCGAGGCGTTCGTGCAGGTGAACTACAACGCCTATCTGCACGGCACTCGCGCTTTTGGCGGCAAGCCGCGTCGCTATCGCGAGGTCCGGGCAGACTATCAGGGACAGATCGCGGAGTTGCTGGCGAAGGCGGTCTCCCGGGATGCGCTCGATGAATCGGTCAGCAAGGAGGACCAGGAGCGCTTGCTCGAGTCGCTGCGCGACTGGGGAGCGCTCGATGAGCGCTACGCGTACGTCGCGGGAATGACCAGCAGCGAGCGCCGCGGCTTCGACAAGAAGCCCGGCGGCGGATTGAGCGGTCGGCCACTCGCCTCGCGGCCCGCCACGCTGCACGAGGTGCTCACGGGCGGGCTCTGGCGCGCCATCGCCACGGGCGATGCCTACGACATGCAGACGACGCTCTTTCAGCCCGTCGGCGGCATGGGACGCATCGGCGAGGCCTTCGCTCGCGAGCTCGGGGCGCTCATCCGCTACAACTGCAAGGTCACCGAGATCCGCCAGGATGCGAGCGGCGTCAGCATCGCTTACGAGGATGCCCGTCAACCGGCAAACCGCTCGATGGCGCGGGCGCAGTGGTGCGTGTGCACGCTGCCGTTATCGATTCTGGCGCAGCTGCCGATGAACGTCGGGCCGGCGCTCAGCGCCGCCATCGCCTCGGTGCCCTATGCATCGGCGGTGAAGGTCGGGTTGCAGTTCAAGCGCCGCTTCTGGGAGGAAGACGAGGCAATCTATGGGGGCATCACCTACACCGACCTGCCCATCACCAACATCTCTTATCCGAGCACCGGCTATCACGGCGGCAAGGGCGTGCTGCTCGGCGGCTATATCTGGGGCCTCGATGGCATGGAGTTCACGGCCATGGCGCCCGAAGAGCGGGTGCAGCGCGCGCTCGATTACGGCAGCCAGATCCACCCTCAGTACCGCAAAGAGTTCGACAACGGCGTCGCGGTGGCCTGGCACCGCTCCCCCTTCACGCTCGGTTGCTTCGGTGTCTGGAGCACCGAGGCGCGGGCGCGACACTACGATGATCTGTGCGCGCTCGACGGCCGCATCGTGCTCGCGGGCGAGCATGCCTCCTTCCTCGGCGGCTGGCAGGAAGGCGCCATCACCTCCGCGCTCGATGCCATCACGCGTCTGCATGCACGGGCCGTGCACCAGGGGGCAAGGACATGAGCGCCTGCCTGACTCGAGGGCTGCTGCAACGGCTGCTCGGGCAGTGGCTCGCGACGCTGCTGCTCGCCGGCGCCGTGCCGGGAGCTCTCGCCGCAGCCGACGCTGCCGACCTCGGCTCGAGCGCGCGCCTCGGCGCCATGAGCGGCGCCGACATCTATCATCACATCTGTCAGGGTTGTCACATGCCCGCCGGTCAGGGTGCCGTCGGTGCGGGCCGCTATCCCAAGCTCGTCGGCGATCCCGCGCTCGCCTCGTGGCAATTCGTCGCGTTGACGGTGATCGCCGGGCGCAACGCCATGCCCGCCTTTGGCTTGCCGCCGACCACGGTGCCGGAGTTGCGCGGTCTCGACCTGAGCGTGCGCCTGAGCGATGCGCAGATCGCGGGCGTGGTCAACTTCGTGCGTGGCACCTTCGGGCACTTGCCGGGGGCGGTGACGGCGTCCCAGGTGGCTGAGCTGCGCCACGCGCGGGCGGCAGCCGGGAAGTAGAGCCACTGAGTCTCGAGGTAGTTGGCAGACCTGACGCAGCAGAATGAAATCAGAGAGGGGGCACTGCTTTCGCTACCGTGCGCCAGGCTGCCGGGATCCAACATAGAGCAGTTCCGGGGCCGGCGAAAAGCGCAGATTCCTCATCCATGGGGTGAAACCGTTTCAGCCAACGCTGGGGTGAAGCCATTTCACTCAGCGCGGCGCGTGCACCACCCGCCCGACGGCATCCGAGAGCGCGTGCATGCCGAATGAGACATCGACGATTCGGCCGTTGACGAAGAAGCCCGGCGTCGCTTTGAGGTGGCTCGCAAGAGCGCTCTCCATGTGCTCGCGGATCCTCTGCCGATACACCTCATCGTCCATCTCCGCATTGAAGCGCGCCATGTCGAGTCCGAGCTGCTCGGCATAGCGATTGAGGTCGCGCTTGCCGAGATGCGCCTGGTGCTCGAAGAGCAGATCGTGCATCGGCCAGAACTTACCCTGCCCCGCGGCGCACTCGGCCGCCTCGGCGGCTTGAAAGGCATGGGGATGCAGAGCCTCGAGCGGGAAATGCCGGAAGACGACGCAGACACGATTGGGAAAGCGCTCGAGCAGCAGCTTTACCGCAGGCGCAGCCTGCTTGCACGTGGGACATTCGAAATCGCCGTACTCGACGACGCTCACGGGGGCATGCGGCGGCCCGAGCATGTGATCGGCTGGCACGATGGGTGCAGCGAGATCGGCGGAGGCTCGTTGCTGCATTGGGGGGCTCCTGAAGGGCAAGTGCCAGCGGGGGCTGTGAAGCCGTAAGATGCTAGCATGGTCGCCGCCACCGCCGGACCGCCTGCCCTGGATCCATCCGACCCCTACGCGCGTGAAGCGCAGACCTTTGCGCAGCTGAGCGAGGAGATGATCGCTCGTGTGGCATCCTACGGCCGGGAGGAGACCCTCGCCACCGGGGTATTCATCTTCGAGCGCGGCCAGCGCGGTGTCGATTTCTTCGTCATCCTGGACGGCACCCTCGAGGTCTTCGAGCTCGACACCTGCGGCACCTCGCACCTGCTGCGCACTCTGCGTGCCCGGCAGTTCACCGGAGAGCTGACACAGCTCGATGAGCGCCCGGTGCTGGTTTCCGCGCGCGCCGCGGTCGAGACGCGCGTGATTCGAGTGGCTCACCGCGATCTTCGCCGGCTGATGGAGAGCGAGCCCGATATCGGCGAGATCATCATGCGCGCCTTTATCCTGCGCCGTGTCGGCTTCATCGAGCACGCCCATGGCGGTGTCGCCGTCGTGGGCTCCGGCGGCGCGAGCGATACGCTGCGCATTCAGCGCTTCTTGAGGCGCAACGGCTACCCCTATCGCCTGCTCGACACCGAGACCGACCCGGCGGCGGCGCGGTTTCTGGGCTACTTCGCGCTCTCGCCCGAGGAGCTGCCGGTGGTGGCGATGCCGGAGGGGTTGGTGCTGCGCAATCCCGGCAATGCCGAGCTTGCCACCGCGCTCGGTCTGGTGGAGGAGCTCGATCCCGCCGTCATCTACGATGTCGCAGTGATCGGAGCGGGACCGGCGGGTCTTGCCACGGCGGTGTATGCGGCCTCGGAGGGGCTCTCGACCATCGTGCTCGAGAGCACGGCCCCCGGGGGACAGGCTGGCACCTCCTCGCGCATCGAGAACTACCTGGGATTTCCCAATGGCATCACCGGACAGGCGCTGGCGGGGCGCGCACAGAATCAGGCGCAGCGATTCGGCGCGCGCCTCGCCATTGCACGCACCGCCCGTGCGTTGCAGTGCGCCGCCAGTCCCTACCGTGTGCGCCTGGAGAGCGGCGAGGAGGTGCGGGCGCGGGCGGTGGTGGTCGCAACCGGCGCGCGCTACCGCAAGCTCGACCTCGAGAATTTCGCCAAGTACGAGGGTCAGGGAATTCACTACGCGGCGACTCCCATGGAAGCCAAGCTGTGCGCGAACCAGGAGGTGATCGTGGTCGGCGGGGGTAACTCGGCCGGACAGGCCGCCATGTTCCTCTGCCGTACCGCGCGGCACGTGCACATTCTGGTGCGCGGCTCGGGGCTCGTCGCCACCATGTCCGATTATCTCGTCCAGCGAATCGCGCGCGCCTCGAGCATCAGCGTGCACCCGTATTGCGAGGTCACGGCGCTTGCCGGAGAACGCTCCCTCGGCTCGGTGAGCTGGACGGACCGGCGCACCGAGGCCATCGAGACCCGCCCGGTCGCCAATCTCTTTCTGATGATCGGTGCGCAGCCCAACACCGACTGGCTCGATGGTTGCCTCGCGCTCGATGCGCATGGCTTCGTCTGCACCGGTCGCGATCCGGCGGGCCGCGCGCTAACATCCCCGTTTGCGACGACCGCTCCGGGCGTGTTCGCCGTGGGCGACGTGCGCTCGGGCTCGGTGAAGCGCGTTGCCTCTGCCGTCGGGGAGGGCTCGGTCGTGGTTCAGGCGATTCACCAGTTCCTAAGCCCCGCCGTCGCTTGAGTCAAGATGCCAAAACCGTGCTCCCATCTCGAGACCCTCCGGCGCGTGACGCCAAGCGCGCGCGGCTGCGAGGAGTGTCTGCGCACCGGTAGCCCCTGGGTGCACCTGCGGCTGTGTCGCACGTGCGGTCACGTCGGCTGCTGCGACCAGTCGCCCGGTCGGCACGCCACCAAGCACTTCCACGCAAGCGGACACCCGATCATCGAGGGTTACGATCCGCCCGAGGGCTGGGGCTGGTGCTATGTGGATGAGCTCTTCTTCAGCCTCGGGGAGGATGTGACGACGCAGGTGGGTCCGATCCCGCGCTACGTCTGAGGGCTCAACTCTCGGTGAGCACCGCCGGTGCCTGCGCCGCAGCGGCCGCCTTCGTGTACGGATACCCGGCGGCGATCCAGGCATCGAGCCCCCCGAGCAGCGGGCGCACGCGTCGAAAGCCGAGGCGCAGCAGCAGCTGCGCGACCCTGGCGGCAGAGGCCTCGTTCGGGCAACTGCAATAGAGGATCACCTCGCGATCGCGCTCGATGTCCTGCAGACGCAGGTGCACCTCATCCGGTGGCACGTGCAGCGAGCTCGGGATGGCGCGCGGCTCGAGCGCGTAGGCGGTGTGCGAGCGGACATCGAGCACGAGCGGCGGACGCTGCTGCTGCAGCAGCGTCGCGAGCTCGCTGACCTCGATGCGCGCCATGCGCAACGTCACGATGAGCCGCCAGCGCCGCCACCACTTGAACAGCAGATACGCCGCGAGCAGCATGGCGAGCCCGGCCAGCGCCCGGCCCCAGGCACGGTGCAGGTAGGGCCGCAGGGCCTCGATCTCCGGCCTGAGCAGCGCGCCGAGCGCAAAGAAGGTGCCGACCCACAGCGTGCTGCCGAGCGCGCTCAGCAGGACGAACGAGCTCAACGGCATGCGCAGCGCGCCCGCCAGAGGCGGCGAGATGAGCGAGAGTCCGGGAATGAACTTGGCGACGAGCAGCACCTTGGCGCCCCAGCTCTCGAAGCGCGTCTGCGTGTCGCGCACACAACTGTCGGGGGAGATCGAGATGCGACACAGCAGGCGCATGATGCGACCGCCGTAGCGGCGGCCGCTCATGTACCAGCCGACATCGGTGATGATGCAGATGCCGATTGCCGCTGCCAGCACCGCTGCGGCCCACAGCTCGTGAGCACCCGAGAGCGAGCCGGCGAGCATGAGCGCGGGGGCCGCGGGCAGCGGCATCCCGAGCTGCTCGAGCAGCACGTTGAGGCCAATCAGGCCGAGCGACCACGGAGTGGCAGGAGAATCGACAGCGCTTAGCATCGGTTGCGGCTCGCCAGTGGCACGCGGTGTCTCGCCGCGCGCCGCCCTTCATTCTAGGGGAGCAGGCGCCGCAGGCGCGATGCAATTCGGGCCGCTTGTGCGTACAGTCGACGCAAGCTGGACCCTGGCGAGCCGCCACATGCGCTTCGATGTCTTCGTCATCGACGGGCTGCGACATTTCATCGGTGTCACCCTGATCGCGGTGGGGGCGCTGCTGCCCATCGTCGATCCGCTCGGGGGTGCGCCGATCTACCTGGCGATGATCACCGGTCTGACGCCCGATGAGCGCAAGCGCATGGCAAAGCTCGTCGCTATCAACAGCTTCCTGCTGCTCGCCGTCTCGATCCTGGCCGGCGCCTACGTGCTCGATTTCTTCGGGGTGTCGATTCCCGCCGTGCAGGTGGGCGGCGGCTTCGTCGTGTGCGCCATCGGCTGGTCCCTGCTCACGAGCCCGGGGACGCCGGCAGTCTCCGACCGGCCCGCGGCTGCCGGGACGGAAGACCCGCTCACGCAGCGCGCCTTCTATCCCATCACCATGCCGCTCACCGTGGGGCCCGGCTCGATCTCGGTCGCGATCACGCTGGGCGCCAATCCTCCCCGACAGCTGCGCTCGCTCCTCACCACGGCGCTGGGGCATGTGCTCGGCGTGCTGATCACGGCGGTGTCGATCTACCTGTGCTACCGCTATGCCGAGCGCATTCTGCGCAAGCTCGGCACCACCGGCACCAATGTGCTCATCCGCCTCACTGCCTTCATTCTGCTGTGCATCGGTGTGCAGATCATGTGGAACGGCGCGCACACGCTCCTGCAGAGCGTCATTGCGGTGCCGGTCCCTCCCGCGCCCGCAGGCTGAGCACGCGCCTTGTGCCAACGCAGGCCGACGCGCGATGGCAGGCGCGCTCTTCGGCGGACGCCCTGCGGTGTCGCACCGCGATGCGCCGCTACCTCGTCTTGAACGCCTATTCAATGGCTTCGAAGATACGATGAGGTATCTGAGGAGTATTCGCTAACTACCTGCTGCGTAAGCGCAATGAAACCTCGAGCGGGGACGGTTGCGCGGCACCGGCCGTTTGACGGAATATATCGGCTCTCAGGGGAACATCACCAATTGAGCGCGCGTTCAACGCGCGACTCGGGGGGTCTTGCGGCGTCGGCCGGCCGAATCGACCGTGCCGGCAGCCGCGACTGCGGCTCTCCCCGTCACAGGGGCATAACGATGAATACCAAGGTCTCATGCGCGGTTGCAGCCATTCTGGGCAGTGTGTCGCTCGGTGCGCTCGCGGCGCCTCCCGACAACACCGACAGCGGCGCGAGCGCTGCATCGAGCGACGTGGTGGGTGAGATCACCGTCACCGCCCAGCGGCGCACCGAGAGCATGCAGAACGTGCCCATCTCGATGCAGGCGCTCACCTCGCAGACGCTCGAGCAGCTGAACATCTCCACCTTCGATGACTACATCAAGTATCTGCCGAACGTGACCACGGCCAACAACGGGCCGGGCCAGAGCGAGATCTTCATGCGCGGCCTCTCCGCCGGCTCGCAGGCGAGTCAGGGCAGCGGCTCCACGGGACTGTGGCCCAACGTCGCGATCTATATCGATAACCAGTCCGGACAGCTCCCCAATCGCAATCTCGACATCTACGCCGCCGATCTCAATCGCATCGAGGTGCTGGAGGGGCCCCAGGGCACGCTGTTCGGCGCCGGCGCGGAGGCCGGCGTCATCCGCTACATCACCAACGAGCCCAAGCTCAATGTGACCGAGGGGAGCCTCAAGGCCGGCTACGGCACCACCGCGCACGGGGATCCCAACGCGGACGCCACGGCGGTGGTCAACCTGCCGATCATCACCGATCACATGGCGGTGCGTGCGGTCATCTACGACGATCATCGCGGCGGCTACATCGACAACGTGCCTGCCACGTTCACCCGCAAGGACACCGACATCGGCATCCACTACGCCAACTACCCCGCCGTGAACGGGGTATGTCCCGATGGCGGGGTGAACAACGGCTACTGCGTGCCCCCGGGCAGCCCCTCGCTCAACAACTACAACATTGCCGCCAGCGCCATCAATCCGGTCGAGTACCAGGGTATCCGCGTCGAGCTGCTCTACAAGTTCAATGACGACTGGAACGTGCTGCTGTCGCAGATGTACCAGGACATGAACTCGCAGGGCGTCTTCTACGATCAGCCCAATGCCTCCGACGGCGCGCCGCTCGCGCCCCTGGAGGTGACGATGTTCAACAACGCCTACGACAAGGACCGCTTCGAGAGCACCGCGCTCACGATCAACGGCAGACTGGGGCCGATCAGTGCGGTGTACTCCGGCGGCTATCTGGTACGCAACGTCGATCAGATCGGCGACTACACCAACTATGCGCGCGGCGTGTACGCGGACTACTACCAGTGCTACGGGCCCGGGACCGCCTACGACACGACGCTCAAGTCCACCTGCTTCTCACCGAGCGCCGTCTGGCACTCTCAGGAGCAGAACTACCATCAGCAGCACGAGCTGCGCTTCAGCACACCGGATGAGTGGCGTCTGCGCGGTATCGTCGGCGCGTACTACGAGGCCAACCGCCTGTACGACCAGACCGACTGGATGTACAAGACCATTCCGGCGTGCACGTCCAACGGTCCGGTGGATTCACCCGGCAACGACGGCTGTCTCAGCAATATCGGCACCGTGCCCGACACCACCGTGCAGTATCCGGGGGAGCTCAACTCCAGCAGCTCCTTCTATCAGGACACGATGCGCGAGACGCAGCAGACCGCGTTCTTCGTGTCGATGGATTTCGACATTCTGCCGAAGGTGCTGACGGTGACGCTCGGCACGCGGCATTTCGTCTTCAACAACTCCTCGGTCGGCAGCGTCACCTCGAGCTTCTACTGCTTCGAGCAGGGCAACCCGCCGGGCGGCTGCCACCTCGATGCGTACGATCTCAACGCGCAGAATCTGCGCGACACCGAATCCGGCTTCAAGAGCCGCGGCAATCTCACCTGGCACATCACCCCGGATGTGATGGCGTACTACACCTTCTCGCAGGGCTTTCGTCCGGGCGGCTTCAATCAGAACGGCGGGACCGAGCATGCCTACGGTCCGGATGGCGTCGATCAGTACGTGCTGCCGAAGTCCTACCTCTCGGACAAGCTCACCAACAACGAGATCGGCTGGAAGGCGGAATTCCTCGACCACCGCCTGCAGTGGAACGGCGCAATCTACCGCGAGAACTGGGACAACGTGCAGATCGCATTCTTCGATCCGGGCCTGGTGGGCAACATCTTCTACAACACCAACGGCCAGAACTTCCTCATCAAGGGGGTCGAGACCTCCCTGGTGGCCCGGCCCCTGAGCGGCCTCACGCTGCAGTACGCGGCATCCTGGAATCAGAGCCGGCAGACGAACTCCCCGGCGTTGATCGACAACAATCCGGCGAGTGTCAACTACGGCAAGCCGATCACGGAGGACTGCGACAGCGCCGGCTCCGCGTGCACGCCCGTCACGAATCCCTTCGGACCGATCGGCTCGGCGAGCGCCAACGCACCCCCGATCCAGCTCAGCGTGCGGGCGCGCTACCAGTGGTCGGTGGGCGCGTACACCCCGTTCGTGCAGCTCGGGGCCACCCATCAAGGGATCTCCTTCACCCAGGCGGGCGCGAACCCCACGATCGATCAGAGCGGGGGCCTCGTCTCGACCTCGCGGCTGCGCTTCGAGAACCCTGCCTATTCGGTCTACGACGCATCGGTCGGAGTGGCGAAGGATGCCTGGTACGCGAACGTCTTCGGGGAGAATCTCGCGAACTCTCACGCGAGCACATTCGTCAGCACCGATCAGTTCATCGTGGCCCAGACGCCGCTGCGCCCGCGGGTGATCGGGCTCACCTTCGGCTATAATTTCTGAGCGATGAACCGGTTCGAGCAGGCGGTCCAGGATTGCATGAAGCCCACGGCCAGGTTGCTGGAGGCTACGACCAAGCCTCTGCATCGGGCGATCCTGCTCAACTTCTGGCGACATGTGCACCTGGAAGGCGCTGGGGAATACGATCGGATCGTTGCCGATGACATGATGGTCGAGCGGCCGGTCTACCGCGTCAGCTGGGGCACGAACCCGGCGGTCATCGAAGGCAAGGACGGCGTGCTCGGATTCTATCGCAGCGTGGGCGAGGCGGTGCTGTGGCACTCCGACGATCGCCTTGCGGTGGAGGACTGGGGCATCTGCGATGAGATCACCTTCCATCAGCTGGCGAGCGGCGCGGATCTGAAAGCGCTCGGCTACGCAGTGGAGCGCCCCGATCGGCTGTATCACGTCTGCAGCCGCCAGGCTTTCATCTGGCCCTACGATGCTCGTGCGCGCCTCATCGGTGAGCATCTCTACGAGGACAAGACCAGCCTCGCCATCGAGGAAGTCGAGCCCAGCGAGGCCATCACACCGGCACGGGTGCGGGAGATTCATCGTCAGCAGCTGCGCAGGCTCGAAGCCGAGCGCGGGCCGCATTTCTGGGTGCTGGGCCGATCTTGAGAGTGGGCCGTGCAGCGGGCTCAGCTGCGCCGGCGCGAGAGCTGGATCAGATAGCTCAAGCGGCGCATGTCATCGAGCGTTCGGCGCGGCGCTTCGGCCACCACGCTCTGTCCGTCGCTGTTATAGGGGTTGCAGCCCGCATTCTCGGCCAGCTCGGCTTCGAGCTGGCGGCGGAACTCCGCAGGCACGGGGATGCGCACCGTATCCGCGTACGGATCACAGCCCCCCGGCGCCATTCTGGCGGAATCGCTCATCGACGACCTCCTGCAAGCGACACCAGAGTGCATGCTGGCAAAGGGCGATTCCGCGACCTGTCTCACGCCCGAGGGCGCCCGTTGTCGAGAAAAGTGCGCTCGTCTCCAAGCGGAGACAGGCCGGCGACAAGCTTCCGTCAAATGGCACGGTCCTTCAGAAAGTGAAGGTCAGCGCAGCCGTATAGAGCCGCGCGCCATCGGTGTCGGGCATCTGGAAATGCTCGTATTCCAGGCGCAGGCCGAGCGGACCGTAGTGATACTGCGCGCCCGCTCCCCAGGCGAAGCTGGTGCCGTTGCGATCGAGCCCGAACAGCGAGCCGTTCGGACCCGACAGATCGCCGCTCAGCTCCCAGCGCGCGCCACCGGCCTTGCCGAACAGATCGACGGGGCCGAGCGGCAGCAGTCCCACACCGAACAGGTCGAAAGCGCGCGCATCGGCGTGCCCGTAGGCGTTCTGCGGCGGGACCCCGCCGAGCAGACCCTGGCTCTGATGTCCCAGATCCACGTAATTCGCCTCCACCGCGAAGGGCGGAATGAAGCGAAAGCCGAGGATCGCTTTCCACGCGTTGTCATCGATCTTGAAGTGGTAGTCGGTGGTGCCGAAGACATTGTTCACCTGCGCTCGCGTGTAGCCGGCGCCGACGTACAGACCGATGTCGGCCGCCGTGTTGGGATTGGAGGTGATTCCCCCGCCGGTGCCATTGTCCGCATACACCGCACCGCTACCGATGCCGAGCAGGGCACCGAGCAATGCCAGCGTGCGCAATCGACGAGACGGTGCGATTCCTTGCAGCCGTTGCATGTCCACATCTCCCGGTGCGAGCGCGCCCGTGCGCTCCTTTGCTCGAGTCGGCTAGCCAGGTGCGTACCCGGTCGGCTGGCGAAGTCCCGCGCCCCTGTTGGCCGCCCGCCACGCGCCCGTGAGGCGGCGCTGGCCGAGGCAGCCTCGACGGCGCGCGGGGAGCGCTTTCGCGTGCTTGCCCCGCGGAGGAGGGCGCGCGGCGTAGGAGAGCCCCGACACGCGATCGCGGTGCGGGCGGACAGCGCATCGGGTAAGCAGCGGCATAGGATCGTGTGCGAGCACGAACGACACCAGGAGCGATC
Organism: Steroidobacteraceae bacterium; assembly: GCA_035504015.1. Classification (GTDB taxonomy): domain Bacteria; phylum Pseudomonadota; class Gammaproteobacteria; order Steroidobacterales; family Steroidobacteraceae; genus JASHUC01. The sequence goes on along the minus strand of DATJSR010000117.1, from coordinate 12,130 downwards.
CGATGCGAGAGAATGAGGATCGGCGTGCAAAGCCACGGCGGTCGGTGGGCCCGGCACCGGCGCAGGAGCCGCGCGGAGTGCAGCCCGATCTTGCAGAGGATGACAAACGCGCGCGCACCGGGGGTGTGAGCGAGCCGGTTCGCAACACCCCACCCGCCGGGTCCTGGAACGACACCTCACACGATTGAGTCGGCCCAGGGGCTCGTGCGACCGAGCCGGCCGCGGGCTACGCGGCGCGTGCGCTCACTCCATGCTGGCATCGCGCGCGTGATCGGACATGCCCTGCAGCCAGGTGCTCCAGCCCGAGTTCATGCCGTAGGGCGAGCGCTGCAGAAGTGCTTCGATCTTGTGGATCTTGCCGTGCTCGATCTTGAAGAGCTCGGCGATCTCCCAGGTCCATGGCTGCACCGGCCCTGAGGTGACGCTGCGGCCATCGGGAGTCGTGAAGGTGCGCGTGCTGCCCCCCGAGTGATCGAAGAAGCCGAAAGCGAAGACGATACCGCGCTCCTCATCGATCGCGACGAATCGCCGGTCGCGGATACGCGTGACGAAATGCAGCAGGCCCGAGCGGAACTGCTCCAGACAGCTCCACTGTGCCGAGTAGCTGAGCGAGGTCTTCGGGTCCGGACGGGTCTGCCCGGATGGGGTCGGAAGGTTCGTCGACTGCATGCCATTCTCCAGGCGATTGCAGTCATCGGCAAAGGGATAATCTCCGCGGCCATCGTTCTGCTGCATGCCCGTGAAGTATTTGTTCGCCGTGCTGAGCAGCTCGGCACGCGACATGCGCTCGCCAACTGGGACCGATTGCAGGTACACGGGATTCGGCGTGAGCGCATCGACGCGCGCTCCGGCCCGCTCGTCACGGATCACGATCTGCTCGATCTCGCTGATGCGGCCGCGCTTCACCCGCAGCCGCAGCGCGAGCGCCGCCGGAGTGAGCTTGGCCGGGTCGCGATTGTCCTCGAAGATCGAGCCGAAGAAGGCGACTTCCCCGGCGGGCACATCATCGACGAAGAGGCGATAGTGGCCCTTGGCGTGCAGCGTGCGCCATAGACCATCGCCGAGGAGCAGCTGCTGACCGTCCTCGGTGAAGCGCACGCCGGGTGCGACTGGCAGGCGCGCCGGATCGTGCGCGAGGAGCGCATCGAGGTACTGGTCCACGAAGCCCTCGAGGCAGGCTCGATCGCAGCCCTCGGCCGCCATGCCCAGCGGTGCGGCCGCCAGCGCCGCCAGCGCCACCACCCATCGGCAAGCCCTTGCGTTTGACACGGCTAGATGCTCCCAGCGGCGCCCGAAGCGGCGCCGCCGCACCTTATCGCGCCGTGCCGGCGCTGGCAACGCGGCCGGGGAGCCCGCGGCCAACGCCGGCGCTAGGTCAGGGTGTCAGATTGCGGCTCTGCTGGGCACGAGCGGCACCGATCGCGGTCTTCACGTGGTGCTTCTCCTCGGGCGGTGGCAGCTCGGCCTTCATCCCGAGCGACTTGAGCCACAGCTCCCGGCACCAGCCGCGGGTGTGATAGAGGTGCTCGTCTTCCTGATCCTCCACCTCCTCGTAGGCGGCGGTCAGGATCTTCGCTTCCTCGCCTTTGGCCTTCTTGGCCACCGCGCCGATGAGCTCCCAGTCGAGGTGATCCTTGGTCTCTGCGAGCACGACGCACTCGGCGGCGACGATCTCCGCCGCAGCGGGCTCCCCCGCCTGCAACGCCTGCTCCATCGCTCGCACCAACGCGGCGCCCGTGTCGTGGACAATGTGGCACCCGGGCGTCTGCTCCTGCGGATCGATCCCGAGCTGTTGGCATACCTGCGTAAGGACCTCGACGTGATTCTGCGTCTGGGAGAGATATTTCTCCCATTCCTGCTTGAGATCGGCATTGCGCACGCAACGCAGAGCCGTCTCGTAGACCTGCACCCCGCCGCGCTCGTGTACCAGAGACTGCAGCAGTAACTCCTTGACCTGTGCCTGCATGTGGTGTCCTCCTTGCTGACCCATCGCAAACGCGATGGTCCTGCAAGCAAGCCGCATGCCCTCGACTCGCGAGGCTCCCGCCGGCCTGCGTCGTCAGCTTCGCCTCGCGGATCATCCTCGGCTGCTCAGTGCTTCCAGAGATGCTCGACGGTGCCGTCGGCGGTGGTGCGATCCCCGGGCTGCATGCCCGCAGGACAGGCCCCGATGTAGTGCGAGTCCAGGCGCATCTTCACACCCGTGATATCGCCCAGGGCGGGAGAATAGGTGGTCTGTACTTCGGCGTGCACCGAGTCCGGTCGCAAGCTCTCGATGAAGGTCGTGTGCACCTGGTGCCCTTCGATGCCACAGCGGGTCTCCCGCGTCAGGGTTCCCAGCGCAAGGCGCTCGCTGATGATCGTGCAGGCCTTCAGGGCTTCCCGCTCGGTGCGCAGCACGTACTGATCGTAAGCATGGCTGCGGCACAGGGTTGCCGTGTCAACGGTGCGCCGATCGCTCGGAAAATAGCGATTCTCGATCCGCACCGACCAGAGCCCTTCGGCGACCGAGGGTACATCGAGCGCACGCGCGTGGCCGAGCGCCAGCAACACGACGGCGAGAGCGCTGCACGGCGCCAGCGAGCGCGCGTTCACTCGCCGCCACGGGCACGGAGCTGCTTGCCGCGGATCCACGATCCGCCAGATGATACCGCCGACACGCAAGCGTTGGCCGCGCGGCCGGAAAGGGTGGGCATGAGACGCACGATCCTCGCAAGGCTCCTTCGCCGCAGCGCCATCGCGGTGTGGCTGCTCGCGCTCGCCTCGGTCGCGGGGGCAGCCTCCGAGGCGCCGCAGGCGGGTGCCGTCGATCAGGCGCGCCTGCTGCACGCGAATGCCGAGCCCGGCGAGTGGTTGAGCGTCGGCCGCACCTACGATGAGCAGCGCTACAGCCCGCTGCGCCAGATCAATACCGGGAACGTCTCGCACCTGGGGCTCGCCTGGTTCGCCGATTTCGATACCAACCGGGGTCAGGAAGCCACCCCGCTCGCGATCGACGGCGTGCTGTATGTCTCCACGGCCTGGAGCAAGGTCAAAGCCTTCGATGCGCGCACCGGACGGCTGCTGTGGGCCTACGACCCGAAGGTGCCCGGTCAATTCGCAGGTCGCGGCTGCTGCGATGTGGTGAACCGCGGCTTGGCGGCCTGGAAGGGCAAGATCTATGTGGCGACCTACGACGGCCGTCTGGTGGCCCTCGATGCGCGCAGCGGCGCCGTCGTCTGGGAGGTGTTGACGCTCGATCACGACAAGCCGGTCACGAGCACGGGCGCCCCGCGCATCGCCAATGGCAAGGTCCTCATCGGCAACGCGGGTGGCGAGTTCGGTGTGCGTGGCTATCTCTCGGCCTACGATGCCGAGAGCGGTCGGCTCCTGTGGCGCTTCTATACCGTCCCGGGCAACCCGGCCTTGGGCTTCGAGCAGCCCATTCTCGCAAGCGCGGCGGCCACCTGGCACGGGCAGTGGTGGCAGCTCGGCGGCGGAGCCACCGTCTGGGACGGCATTCTCTACGATCCGAGACTCAATCTGGTGTATTTCGGCACGGGCAATGGCGCGCCCTGGAACCGTGCGTACCGCGGCTCAGGCGGCGGGGATAATCTGTTCGTCGCCTCGATCATTGCCGTGAATGCCGATACGGGCGCTTACGCTTGGCACTACCAGGAGACCCCGGGGGATGAGTGGGACTACGACGCCACCTCGCCCCTGGTCGTGGCCGATCTGAAGATCGAGGGTCGAGTGCGGCATGTGCTCATGCAGGCAGCGAAGAACGGCTTCTTCTATGTGCTCGATGCCCGCACGGGCAAGCTGCTCTCCGCGGCGAGCTACGTGCCGGTCTCATGGGCGAGCGGCATCGATCAGCACACCGGCAAGCCGCGCTTGAATGCCGAGGCGCGTTACGACGAGACGGGGCGGGTGGCGACGGTGCAGCCGGGCGGGCAGGGCGCGCACTCCTGGCACCCGATGTCGTTCGACCCGCAGACCGGGCTCGTGTACTTCTCGGCCATCGACACCATCGGCACCATGAAGAGCGCTGCCAGCTTCAAGCCCCAGCCCATGGGGCCGAACACCGGCCTCGAATTCGTGCCAACCGCAGGCGCCACGGGTCGGTCGCGCCCGCCGCAGCGCGGGCGCGCGCAGCTGCTCGCCTGGGATCCCGTGCACGAGCGGCAGGTTTGGCGCACGCCGGTGCTCGGCAGCATCGGCGCCGGCACGCTCTCGACCGCGGGAGGACTGGTCTTCCAGGGTACGACCCCCGGACGCATCGTTGCCTACCGAGCAACGGATGGCGAGGAGCTGTGGTCGGCGGAAGCGCAGACCGGGGTCGTGGCCGCACCCGCTTCCTTCGAGCTCGACGGCGAGCAGTACATCGCCGAGGAAGTCGGCTACGGCCTCGCCCCCTACGGCACGAGCAATCAGTCGCGCTTGCTCGTCTTCAAGCTCGGCGGCACGGCGAGCCTGCCTCCGGCACCCCCGCCCCCGCCGCCCCCGGTCCTCGATCCGCCCGCCTCGACCGCCTCGGCCGAGACGATTGCCCTCGGGCGCGAGCAGTTTGCCGCGCACTGTGCCATGTGCCACGACACGCAGTTCGCCAACCGAGCCATGTTTCCCGACCTGCGCTATTCGCAGGCGCTGAAGAGCGCCGAGGCCTTCGACAGCATCGTCATCGAGGGCGCGCTGCAGCCAGCGGGCATGGCATCGTTCAAGGGACAGGTGAGCGCCGAGCAGGCGCAAGCGATCAGGGCGTATCTGATCGATCGTGCCAACCGCGACAAGATGGCGCAGGCGGCGGCAGCCGCCGCGCAGTCGCCTCCTGCGCCATCGCCGTGAGCCCGTCGGCCTGCACGGCAGCGAGTAGGTTCTGCGCTCGCGGAGTATGACGTGCCCAGGGCGCGCGCTTACCAGTGCACGTGCTCGCCCACTCCCAGACGCTGTGCCTCACGCAGCACGAAATCGCAGGCGACGAGGTCCTCCGCGATCATCCCCAGGGATTTGAAGATCGTGAGGTCCTCGGGGGCACCCCGTCCGGTGAGCGTCCCCTGAAGCACCTCGCCGAGGCTTCCGAGCAGGTGAGACTCCGCGATGAGCCCGGCCTCACGGGCGAGGCGCAGCTCGCCTGCGAAGGCGAGCGCGCTGTCGCGGAAGTCGACGAAATAACGCGCGCGCACCAGAGCCTCGGCGTCGACCTCCGCGGCATGTGGCAGGCTCGCGCCGACGAGATTCAGGTGCTGTCCGGGGCGCAGCCAACGACCCAGCACGACCGGCTGGGAGGATGAGGTGAGGGTGCAGATCACATCGGCGCTGGCGGCGGCCTGCGCCGAGTCGACCGGCTCGATCGCGATGTCGAGATCGCCGGAGTGCTGCTCAGCAAAGGCGCGGCACTTGGCGTGGTCGCGCCCCCACACCAGAATGCGCTCGAAGGGACGCACGAGGGAGAGCGCCTCGAGGTGGCTCGCAGCCTGCTCGCCATAGCCGCAGAGCCCCAGCGTGCGCGCATCGGCAGCCGCCAGCAGGCGCGTGGCGACGGCGCTCGCCGCCGCGGTGCGGATCGCCGTGACCGCTCGCGCATCGATCAGTGCCAGCGGCTCGCCGTGCGCGGCGTCGAAGAGCATCACGGCACCTTGATGCGAGGGGAGGCCGCGGGCGAAGTTGCCCGCAAACACGCTGATCACCTTGACACCGAGCGCTGCCGGCTCGGGCAAGTAGCCGGGCATGAGCGCCATGACGCCTGCAACGCCTGGAGGCTGCAGCCAGCTGCGCAGTGGCTGGCGGGTGCGCTGGTCGGTGACGAGCCGCAGGGCGTGCTCCATTAACTCGATGCAACGCTGCATGGGCAGCAGCTCGCGCACCTGCTGCCCATTGATCAGGTGCAACGCTCAGCTCCCGGCGGCCTTCTGATCCTTCCGTGCCTCCACCTGAATGGCGAGGCGCACCCAGTCACCCGTCATGCTGACCCCGTAAGCGAGGCCGAAGTCGCTGCGATTGAGCTGCGCCGAGGCATCGGCGCCGCAGACCTCGCGCTTGAGCATCGGATGGATGATGCACTTGAACTCATTCACCTTGAGGGCGACGGGCCGCGAGACCCCGTGCATCGTCAGGATACCGTCGATCTCGGTGGGCGTATCGCCCTGGAATTTGATGGTGTCGGCCTTGTAGGTGATGGTCGGGTACTTGGCGACATCGAAGAAGTCGGCCGTCTTCACGTGCGCATTCAGGCCCGGATGGCCGAAATCGATGGAGGCGGCGTCCATCACCACCTCGAGATGTCCCGTGTGTGCCTGACGGTCGAGGACGATGCTCCCGGAGGTTTTCTCGAGCTTGCCGCGCCAGATGGAGATGCCCGCGATGTGGGGGGCTTCGAAGCTCGGGTAGGTATGCTCCGGATCGATGGTGTAGCTCACCGGCTCGGCCCACACGGGCGTATTGCCGATAGGCACGACGAGAAGCACGAGAAGCAGACCCCACCGACGCTCGAACATCGCACGCCCTCCGCTGCCTTGGCTCGAGCGCGAGTATAACAACGCCGCTGCGCGAGGAGCGCTCTCAGCGATGCGGCTCGAGGGCGGCGAGGCAGCCGACGGCACACTCCTCCGCATCGGCCCAGCTGAAGGGCGCGGCGACCTGGGCGAGATATCCAGGGCCTACGGCGCTGCTGCGCGGCATCGGGGCGCCGAACACGTCGCTGTCATCGGTGCCGGCGAGCGCGCAGGCGATGGCGACCGCGGCCAGGACGTCGAAGCGGCCAGGGATCGCGCGATCGGGGTGGTGATGATGGCCGACGGCGTCGATCACCGGCTCGGGCAATCCCCACAGGCCGAGCAGGTAGGCGCCGAGCTCGGCGTGCGAGGCGCCGAGCACTGCGCTTTCGGCGTGCTCGATCGACAGGTTGCGCGCGAGGGCGAGATCGCGCGCCTGCTGCAGCTCCTCGGGACACTCTTGCACCAGCACCCAGTAGCCGATGTCGTGCAGCAGCGCTGCCAGCACCGCATCATCGCTCCAGGCGGTGCGCAGCGTCAGGGCGTGCGCGACCGCAGCCACGCTCTGCGCGTGCCGCTGCAGCAGCTCGAGATCGACGACGGCCCGACCTGGACGCGAGGGCAGGCGGGCGAACACCTCGGCGCACAGAACGAGGTTGCGCACGCGATTGAAGCCGAGATGAATGACCGCCTGCTCGATGTTGCTGATGTGTCGCACGCAGCGGTAGAAAGCCGAGTTCGCGAGCTGCAACACCTTGACGGTGATCACCGCGTCGGCACTGACGATGCGACTGACATCGCGCGGCAAGGCGTCCTCGTTCGCCAGCAGCACCTGCAGGCGCGCAAAGATGCGGGGTCGGGGCGGCAGCTGGCGGATGCGGCCCACGAGGGCGCGAAGGCTCGCCTGGCTCATGAGCTCACGCAGCCGCAAACAGCGCTCGATGAGCTCGACCAGAGGCTGTCCCGCGCACGGCTTGCTCACCACCTGATGCGCATAAGGCAGCAGCGCCGGCTTGGCATCGGCATCGCTGCCGCGCGAGAGTGCGATGCGCGCAGCCACCGGGTAGCGCTCGCTCACCTCTCGAACGAGCGGGGTGCCGTCGCGCGTCGCCAGGCTCAAGTCGCAGACGAGTGCATCGGCCGGCTGCTCATCGAGGGCCTGCATGGCAAGCTCGGCGCTCGAGACGAAGCGCACCTGCCAATCGGGTAGGCCGAGCGCAGGGTCCGTGCGCAGCGCCTCGAGTACGGCCGAGTCGGCGTCGGCCACCACAATGTGCTTCATGTCCGTCCGCACGCCACAGCGGCGCAGCAGCTCCGGGAGTGCGGGCATTTCACGATAGTCCGGCCGCAGCGTGCGCGTGCTGCGTCACACAATCACCACGGTGTGCAGAGCGGCTTACATAAGGCAGTGCGGTGGGCTTGTGTCGGTGCGAGCACCCCGGGACCGATACTGGGGCACAATGTCGCGCGGAGGTAAGAACGTTGCGCACCCTCGTTTGCCGGATGCTTCTCGTGGCAAGTGTGATGCCGCTGACGGCCTGCTTCAGCCACCGCCCCCCGCCGCTCGTGGATCTCGCCAGCCACTGCCCCCTCGGCGAGTCGGGCTGGCAGGTCGCGACCCTCATCGATCCGGAGGCCTTTCGCGCAGCCACCGCTCTGGGTCAGCCGGCGAGCATCGACGGCTCCAGATGGCTGCACAATGCCAAGGGCGCGTGGCGCTGGTGCGTGCTCGTTCGACGGCCCTCGCCTGGGTGCCGGACGGGATTTCAGCTCATCACGTTGCAACGGACCCGCGAAGGCAAGTACCGCTCGACGGGCTGGCTGCCAGGCCCGAGCTGCCTTCGGCCTGAGACGGGCTGAGTGCCTGCGCTGCCGCGCGACGCTGCGGGCGAGCGGCGCGTGCGCGGGGCCCCCGTGCGGGAACGATGCTTGCCGGCGAGCAGCGCTTACGCCCCCCGTCGATCGACATCGCGTGCTGTTAATATCTACAGGCTGTCGGGACCTCGAACCAAAGACATGACCGTGCCGCACCAGAGCGGGCAGCTGCAGCTCCCCTCGGCCGCCAACGACAGCGACGAGCGGCCGGCGGGCAGCACCCAGGACTGGAAGTCCTTCCTGCCGCTGCTGCGGGCCCTGCTCGAGGATCTCAAGGACTACTCCTTTATCGTGCTCGATCGCCACGGGCGCGTCAGCACGTGGAGCTCGGGCGCGCTAGCCCTGACAGGCTACGCCGAGGCCGAGATTCTCGGGGCGCATGTCTCGACCTTCTACCCGCCGGAGGCCATCGCGGAAGGCCTGCCCGAGCGCGAGCTCGAGTCGGCGAGCCAATCCGGACGTTTCGAGGATGAGGGTTGGCGCATCCGCAGGGACGGCAGCCGCTTCTGGGCCAATGTGGTCGTCACCGCCCTGCACGATGCCACCGGGCAGGTCTCGGGCTTTCTGCGGATCACACGCGATCTCACCGAGCGACGCCGGAAGGAGCAGACGCTGCGCGAGAGCGAGGAGCGCTTTCGGCTATTGGTCGAGGGCGTGCGCGACTACGCCATCTTCACGCTCGATCCGCGCGGTTACGTCACCAGCTGGAACGAGGGTGCTCGGCACATCAAGGGTTATGCGCCCGAGGAGATCGTGGGCAGCCATTTCTCGCGCTTCTATCCTTCGGATGCGATCGCCCGCGACTGGCCTGCGCACGAGCTGCGGGTGGCAACGCTCGAGGGACGCTTCGAGGATGAGGGCTGGCGAGTGCGCAAGGATGGCTCGCAGTTCTGGGCGAACGTCGTCATCACGGCGCTGCGCGATGCCGAGGGCACGCTGCGCGGGTTCTCGAAGATCACGCGCGACTTGAGCGAGCGGCGCAAGCAGGATGAGACGCTGCGACGCAGCGAGGAGCGCTTTCGGCTGCTGGTGGAGGGGGTCAGGGACTACGCGCTCTTTCTCACCGACGCGCGCGGCTTCATCACCAGCTGGAACAGCGGCGCCGAGCGCACGATCGGCTATCGTTCCGCGGAGATCATCGGCCGGCACAGCGCCAATTTCTACCGCGAGGAGGATGTGGCGGCGGATCTTCCCTGGCGCGACCTGTCCGAGGCGCGACGCACCGGACGGGTCGAGTCCGAAGGCTGGCGCGTGCGACAGGACGGCTCGGTCTACTGGGCAAAGCTGATCATCACCTCTCTAACGGATGATCAGGGGCAGTTCTACGGTTTTGCGCACCTGGTGCAGGACCTCACGCAGCAGCGCCACGCCGAGCAGCTGCAGAACGTGGCCTCGCGCATGAACGAGTTCATCGCCATTCTCGCCCATGAGCTGCGCAATCCGCTCGCCCCGATCCGCAACGCAGTCACGCTCATGGGCCGCAAAGGCCTTGCGGATCCGCTGCTCGAGTCCATGCGCCGCACGATCGAGCGCCAGAGCTCGCAGCTCGAGCGCATCCTCAACGAGCTGCTGGACGTGAGCCGCATCGCGCGCGGTCAGCTCACGCTCGAAACCCAGCCACTCGATCTGCTGCAGGTGGTGCACCGCGCCGTCGAGACCAGCCGACCCCATCTCGATCGGCGGGGGCACGAGCTGGTGCTGCACATTCCCGAGCAGCCAGTGAGCCTGATCGGGGATGCGCTGCGACTCGATCAGCTGCTGGTCAATCTGCTCAACAACGCGGCCAAGTACACCCGTCCCGCGGGCAAGGTGTGGTTGAGCGTGCAAGTGCACGGCGACAAAGTCGAGATCTCCGTGCGCGACAGCGGCATCGGCATGAGCTCCGAGACGCTCGCGCGTGTCTTCGACCTGTTTTTCCAGGGGCGTGACGTGCTGCAGTACGCCGAGGGCGGTCTCGGTGTGGGACTCACGCTCGTGCGGCGCGTGGCCGAGCTGCACGGGGGCACGGTGCTCGCGCGCAGCGAGGGAGCGGACCGAGGCAGCGAATTTGTCGTCACTTTGCCGCTGCCGTCGCCCGGTGTGCTGCCTGCCAGGCAAAGAGCGGTGGCTGCCGTGGAGGAGGCGACACTACCGCGAGCGCGCGTGCTCATCGCCGAGGACAATGTCGATACCGCCATGAGCTTCGAGCTGCTGTTGCAGTCGCTCGGCCAGGAGACCTGCGTGGTGCACAACGGCGCGGACGCGCTCGAGGCGGCGAGGCGCTTTCAGCCGCACGTCGTGATGCTGGACATCGGCATGCCCGGGCTCAATGGCTACGAGGTGGCCGCCGAGCTGCGCGCTTCCCGCACTGGCGCAGAGCCGCTGCTGCTCGCCGTCACCGGCTGGGGGCAGGAGGTCGACCGGCAGCGCTCGCTCGATGCCGGCTTCGACCATCACTTCGTCAAGCCGGTGAGCGAGGCGGAGCTGCGCAAGATCCTCAGCGCCCGGGCGTGAGGTGCTGATCCTGCGGCGCTTGCTCGATCACGATCTCCTCATCGAGCACCGCTTCCGCTCCCGACCCATCGCCGCCGCCGAAGTCCTGTCGCAGTGGGACGCTCGGGAGCTTGCGGTGCTCGTCCGCCAGCACGGCATCGACGGCACGGCGCAGCAGGAACTGCATCGACACGCCGGCACCGTGACTCAAGGACTTGAGCAGCCAGTACTTGCGTGGCGGCAGATACAGCGTAAGCGCAATCTGTCGACCCTTCATGTGGCGATGCGAGCTGCGGCCGGGTATGTGCATGACGCTTCCTTGGCTCTGTTTACCGCGATAGTTAACACAATTGTGGGGCACGCGTAAGCCAGGGCGTCTTACCGGTACTCCTACCGGTAAGGTGGCTAGGGGTGCGGGGGCTAAGCGTTCTCGGCAAGTATCGTCCGGAACACGCCGGTGACCAGGGACTGGTAGTGAGCATCATCCATGAGCTCGACGCGGTTTCGGCCACGTACTTTGGCGTGGTAGAGCGCCTGGTCCGCAAGCTGCAGCGCACCACGCGCGTCGCGGTGGGTAACCGCGTGCACCGCGGCGACACCGATGCTCACGGTGACGTTGGCTGCCGCGCGGTTGCCGTGATGCTCGATGGGCAATGATGCGACCGCACGGCGCATGCGCTCAGCCAGCTGCTGGGCGTGAAAGGCATCCGCGCCATAGATGACGGCTGCGAACTCCTCCCCGCCGTAGCGGGCGAGCACGTCAAGGGAGCCGTGAACCAGGGTCTGCAGCCGCGAGGCGACATGCCGCAGCGCCTCATCGCCCGCGAGATGCCCGTAGCGATCGTTGTAGGCCTTGAAGTGATCTACGTCGATCAGCAGGATCGCGAGGCTTTCCCGATCGCGCCCCGCCAGCTGCCATACCGCATCCAGGTGCTCCTCGAAGACCCGGCGGTTCTTGGCGCCGGTCAGTGCGTCGCGGTGCGCGAGCTCGAGCATCGCATGGCTTTCGAGGAAGGCACGTCGCTGCAGCTGCTCGAGCTTGTGAGCGGTGATCGCGCTCGCGACGAACGCCAGCACCAGCAGCAGGCCGGCACGCAACAGCACCCCTGTATCGAGCACGCACGCAAGCGCGCATACCAGAAAGCTCGTGCTGCTCAGCGCGCCGGTAAGCAGTGCCACGCGGTAACGCAGCCCCATGAACACGAACGGGCTGATGAGCATGAGCGGCAGGATCATGAGCACCTCGAGCTCGCCGCGTGCCGCGGCGGCGGCGAGATGTGCCGCCACCAGAGTGTTGCGTAGCGGGATGAGCA
>DATJSR010000116.1:0-6217 GCA_035504015.1 Steroidobacteraceae bacterium | reverse complement strand
GGTCTTCCAGGCGTCGGCGAGGTTCAAGCCTTCCGTCACCTGCGAGCGGATGGTGTAGTTCTGATAGGCGGGGATCGCGATCGCGGCCAGGATGCCGATGATCGCAACCACAATCATCAGTTCGATCAGGGTGAAACCCTTTTGCACAGCTTTCATGGAAACTCCTAAATGTCCTTGGGGTTGTCTCACAAGCGGCGCAAAGGGCGCCTGCCCAAGGCGAGGGTGCAAGGCGTGTGCCAGTGGCGCCGGGAACGCACAAGGCACTGAATCATTCACGATTTTGGCCTTGCTCACGCCGGTTGTTTGAATCGTCGTCGGCGAGAGTGTCTGCACGTTGCGTCGCAAGCTGACGCAGAGTGTCAGTATGTGACGCAGCCCTCAGGCGGCGTTGCGACGCGTCGCGCGCGCCTCCTCGTGATACTCCTCCTCCGCATTCACCGACCACAGCGCCGCGCGGTCCGCCTGGGCACCGGCGATGCAATCCACCGCGGCCTTCGCTGCGAGCATCGAGTGGTCCTGATTGTTGTAGCGGTGCATGCCGTTGCGGCCGACGGGCAGCAGGTTGGTGAAGCGATCGAGGAATGCACGCACCCGGCCGAAATTGCGGTATTCACCGAAGTAGGCCGGATACGCCTTCGGCACGCGCACCACGGTGCCATCGAGAACGTCCGCGCGCTCGATCATGCCGATCTGCTCGAGCTCGCGGGCGGCGAAGTCGAGAAACGCTCCATCGTGCAGGGACCAGAGCTCATCGCCTTCGGCGCAGAAGTATTCGAGCCCGAGCCAGACGGTCTGCGGGTCCGCGACCAGGTCGGGGCTCCAGTTGTTGAAGATCTGCAGGCGCCCGAGCCGCACGTCCGGCTCTTGGATGTAGATCCAGTTGTCCGGGGGGTGAGTGCGCGCGCGCCCGGGTGCAGCCGATTTCATGCGTCTCAGAAGCAGCCCCGCGGTCATGAAGTCGCGATACGGCAGACCTGCTGCGATCGTCGCGATCTGCGGATCAGGCGGCTCGAGATGGCGCACGAGCTCGGCGACCGGCATGCTGGAGATCAGATAGTCGCAGCCGATGCGGCGCCGCTCACCCGAGCGTCGATCCTCGACATCGACGGCGATGATGCGCTCGTGCTGGGTGAGCAAGCCCACCACGCGCTGCTCCAGCTGCAGGATGCCCCCGGCACGCACCACGCGGCGTGCCACCTCCTCCCACATCTGACCGGGACCTAGTCTCGGGTAGAGGAAGCGCTCGATGAGGCTGGTCTCGGTGCCGCGCTGACGCGTGCCGGCGTCGCGGAAGGGCTTGGTCGCGGCGTGCCACAGCGCCTTGCCGATGGAGAGTCCTTTGATGCGCTGGGCACCCCATTCCGCGGAGATCTCGTGGCACGGCACGCCCCAGACCTTTTCCGTGTAGTCCTTGAAGAAGGTCCGATAGAGTTTGTCGCCGAAACGGTTGACGAGGAAGTCCTCGAGCGTGCGCTCCGGGGCGCGGGGGACGATGCGGGCGCGGGCGTAGCTCGCCGCGATCTGCGACATGTACGTGGGGCCGAGGTTGCTCACCGTCTGCCAGTTGAGCTTTAACGGATAATCGAAGAACCGGCGGCGGTAGAAGATGCGCGACAGGCGATCACGCACGAGCATCACGCGTTCGGCATCCGCTTCCCCGGGCGCCGCGGGCAGGCAGTGCGCCTGCTGACCCTGATAGTGGATGGCGACGGGCGCCGCATCGAGCGCGGATGGCGTGGCCACCGGCAGAATGGACTGCCACCAGTTCATGACCCACTCTGATTTCGAGAAGAAGCGGTGCCCGCCCAGATCCATGCGATTGCCGCGGTACTCGACTGTCTTGGCGATGCCACCCACCTGCGAGTCGCTCTCGATCACGATGGGTATCACCCCGGTGCGACTCAGCAGCTCGTGCGCAGCGGTGAGGCCTGCGGGACCTGCGCCCACGATGACGGCGATCTCGGTCACGGCACGAAACCTCTCGTGGCAATGGGCACGGCGCCGGCGGAACGCGAGAACAGCAGCCGGCGGCGCAGGCCGTAGTTGCTGAGGAAGGTGCAGGCGGCGGCGCAGGCCTTGGCGAGCAGCAGCGAGGCGTGCAGCAGCTCGACCACGAAAGCCATGACGAGCCCGTTGACGATCAGCCCCACACATCCGAGCATCACGAAGACGAGCAACTCGGCGGGATTTGCGCCGCGGTTCGGGCGCAAGAACACGAATCGGGTACACAGGCAGTAGACGACGACCCCTCCGGCCGTGAAGGAGAGCGACCCCGCCACCAGGTAGGGCAAGCCGCACGCGCGACTGAGAAGCACGAGCAGCGCGGCGTCGGTCGCCAGGCCGGCGCACGAGGCACCGAAGTAGCCTGCGAGTTCCCTCAAGCGCGGATGAGCTGTCAGCTGCCGCGGGCGCACGAGTAGAGCTTCATGTTGCCGAGGGGTGCGGGCATGCCGGCGGGCATGCTGGCGAGGGGCCGTGCCGCGAGTGCGCGATGCGTGACGATGTAGCGCACGTCGGTGCTTGCGCACAGCTCGTCGAGATTCATGGCCGCCGTAGCGAAGTGGGTCCACGCGCCTTCGCCGGCGAGGAATGTCCTGAGTGCCTGCAACCGCCGATCGATGACCATGGCGGCCTCACGCGAGAACACGGCGGAGGTCGTCTGCTCCAGAGAGATGTAGTTGGGACGCTCGAGAATCACCCAGGTGAACAGGGGCGATTGAGCGTCGAGCACTTCCGCGCCGCGCGGAATGCGCTCACGCCAGCTCGCATACTCGGCGTACGTTCCGGGTGGAAAGGTGGGCGCCATCCAGCGCTCCACCGCGAAGGGCAGTAGGCAAAGGAACCCGCCGAGGCCGCAGAGCCCGACGGCCAGCCGAAGTGCGCGCGGGCCACGGAACGTACACCACCAGCATGCGGCGAGGAGCAGCGCGGGCAGGCTGCTGTCGAAGCTCGCGCGCATCAGAAACTCGAGCCACGGGTGTCCCGGCAGATGCAGGTCCAGGGCCTGCACCTCCAGGGGGCGCTCGATCAGCTCGAAAAGCAGCGCGCAGCTCAGTAGCGATGCCGCGCCCCAAAGGATGAGCCGCGCGTGACGCTGCGGCATGGAGGGCAACCGGGTGGCGAGCAACGCGAATGCGGCCGCGAGGCCGCCGACGGGCATGGCGTAGACCTCGTCCTGGAAGAGGTAGGCGCACACGAGCAGAGCGAGCACGGCTCGATGGAGCGGACCGCGGTACCACAGTTCGGTGCCGATGAGTGGCAGGAGCACGGCGCCAAGCGCCATGGTGAGCCACATCCAGCGCCATGGCTGCGCCTGCACGATGAGGATCAGTTGCAGGACATCACCGGCCCACCATGACAGCAGCGTGCCGAGCACACCCGTCGCCAATGCGGCTCGCGCCAGCGAGCGTGCCGTACCCGGGGCGAGCGTGAACGCGCCGACTGCCAGCGTCGCGATTCCGCCGCTGATGCGGCTGCAGTCGAGCGACGTCCAATGCGCGAGCGTCAGGTAGCGCGCGTGCAGCAGCACGGAGCTCATCCAGGCTGAGTCGATCACCAGCCGATGCGCGAGCGGTCCGCGCGCCGCGATCGTGAGCGCCAGCACCCCGAGGCAGGCGACCGCGGCGCAGAGTCTCGGACGGGCAGGAAACACTCGCAGCAGGAGCAGCAGCGCGATTCCGGCGCTGCCCATGATCGGATGCAGGCTGCAGGCGAGCAGCATGGCAAGCAGCGCTGCCCACTGCCGCCCGGCGATCAGCAGCGCGGCGCCGGCGAGCACGAGCGCCTCGGCGAAAGGCCGCGGCGTGACGAACTCCTCGAGTACGTGAAAGATGTTGAGGCTGCCGTAGGAGAGTGGCAGCACGACCAGTAGCGCGACCGCGAGCCACGCCTGCCTGCGCGGCATCAGCAGTCGCGCGAGCTGCCAGGCCGCCGCGAGCAGCAGGCCCTGCGCAACGAGCGTCAGGAGCAGTGCGGCATGGTCCAGTCCCAGCGTGCCGATGAGCGCGGCATACACGGGGCTGAACAGCGTGAAACGATCCTGCGAGCCGTAGCGCAGGAAGATGTCGTGTGCGTAGAGGCCCGGATGCAGGTGGCCGAGGGCCTGGATGCTGTAGAGGATGGCATCGTGGCGGATGCCATGGTACGGGTGCAGCAACAAGCCACCGCAGATGATCAGGCTGGCGAACACGAGCGGCTGCACGCGCGCGGAATATCGCTCGCTGGGCGCCAGTGCCGGGGCTGCTGCGACATCGACGGGTCTTGCGCGCTCAGCGTCCCTCAGCGAAGCGTCGGCGAGCGTCGGTGCTGTTGTGCTCATGTGAACGCTCAGCGCCGGACGGAGGCCTCCGGCATCTGGCGGTCGAGACTACCCGAGAGTGCCTGAGCCCATCGTGACCCCCGTCCCACTCTGGCCGCGGCGCGCTAGCGGCGCGCGCTCGCTGCGTTTGCTCCGCTGAGACTCGCGGGCGGCGGGCACGCATAAAGCTTCAAACCGTGAAACGGTGGCTGCGGATCGGAGGAGAGCGTCTCGAGCGGTGCAATCCCCAGGTCCCGATAGGCGAGCACGTAGCGCACCTCGGTGTGCTGGCACAGCTCACCGAGTGTGCCGCTCGCGCCCTCGGGGGTGTGCCCACGCATCAGCCCCTGACGCACGAGAAAGGGATACACACCGCGCAGGCGCTCCTCGAGCACGGTGGCGGCCCGATGCGAGAAGACGGCGGAGGCGACCTGGGTCGTGGAGACGAAGCTCGGCCGCTCGAGCAGCAGCCAGGTGAAGAGCGGATTGGCGCCGTAGAGCACCTCTGCGCGGGGCGGGATGTGCTGGCGCCAGTCGCGCAGCTCCGCGTAGCCGCGGGACGGGTAGAGCTGCAGCGTCCAGCGCTGCAGCGTGACCGGGATCAGCAGCACGCAGGCGAGGAGCGCTGCGGCGCCGAGTCCTATGCGCCAAGCTTGCCGGCCGCGAAACGCCAGCCACCAGCTACCGAGGAGCAGCAAGCTCGGAATGGTGCTGCCGCGCACGGCGCGCGCGAGCAGTGTCACGAGCGGATGGCCGACATACTGAGCGTACGGTATCTGGGCGTAGATAGGCCGGTTCAGGCAGTCCCACAGCAGCCCAAGACCCATCACGCCGAGGGCTCCGAAGAGGATCAGGCGGCGGTGGGCCGCGGTGAGTCGCGGCAACGGTCGTGTGGCGAGCCAGGCGATGGCGACGAGCAGCACGCCGGTAATGAAGGCGTAGGACTCATCCTGAAATTCGTACACGGCGACGAGCAGTGCGAGCGCCGCGCGCCCGAGCGTCCCGAGCTGCCACAGGCGCGCACCCAGCAGCGGTATCAGCAGCGTCGCCAGCGCGATGGCGAGCCACAGCCAGCGCCACGGTTGCCCCTGTACCGCGAGGACGAGCGGCCAGCGATCGCAGAACAGCGCCGTGAGCAGCAGACCCGCGGCGGCTATCGCGAGTGCACCGCGCGCGAGCGAACGGGCAGCGGACGGCGCTAGCACCAGCGCTTCAGCGGCGAGCACCGCGAGCGGCGCCGTCATGCGGCTCCAGTCGAGCGGCGCCCAATTGCGCAGCACCAGGTAGGGCGCGCGGTTGAGCACGAAGCCCAGCCAATCCGGATCGAAGCGCAGTGCGGCGCCCATGGGCGAGTGCACGAGCGCAACGAGCGCCAGCAGCGCCGCGACGCACAGACCCGTCGTGGCGAGCGCATATCGCGCACCAAAGCGCATGCCCAGCAGCAGCGCCGCGCCCGCTGAGCCCATGATGGGATGCAGCGCGCAGGCACAGGCAATCGCCATCCAGGCGAGAAGCTGACGTCCCGCGAGCAAGGCGATGAGCGCCAGCAACACCAGCGACTCGGCCCACACGCGCGGTGATACGAAGCTCTCGACGACGTGGAAGATGCCCTGCGAGCCGTACACCTGCTCGACGACGATAAGCAGCCCCACGGCGAGCCACGCGAGGGATACCGACATCAGACGCCGTGCGAGATACCAGCCCACGACCAGCAGCGCTGCCTGCGCGGTGAGGCTGAGCAGCGCCGCCGCGCGATCGACACCGAGGAGTCGAATGAGAGCGGCGTAGAGGCGACTGAAGATCGAGTAGTCATCCTGCGAGCCGAAGCGCAGGAAGATGTCGTTGCCGTACAGCTCGGGATGCACGTGGCCGAGAGCCTGCATGGTGTACATGATGCCGTCGTGTGCGATGCCCAGGTAC
>DATJSR010000115.1:0-9838 GCA_035504015.1 Steroidobacteraceae bacterium | reverse complement strand
GAATGGGGCCGCAGGATGCAGACGGATCTCTCCGATGGCGTGCGCTACCTGGCGCAGCAGGGCATCATCGATCCCAAGCGGGTCTGCATCGTCGGAGCCAGCTACGGCGGTTACGCTGCGCTTGCCGGAGTGACGCTCGATCCGGGCGTGTACCGCTGCGCGGTCGCCGTCTCGGGTATCTCCGAGCTCGCAAGCTTCCTGCGCTGGCAACAACAGCCCTCGCAGTACGACTCGAAGCTGCAGACGCGCTTCTGGGACCGCTTCATGGGCGTTTCGGGGCCGGAGGATCCACTCCTGTACACGCTCTCGCCCGTCAGTCACGCTGCGGAGGTCGCGGTCCCGGTGCTGCTCATCCACGGGCGCGACGATACGGTCGTGCCCTACGATCAGAGCGAGCGGATGTACGCGGCACTACGACGCGCCCACAAGCAGGTGCAGTTCGTCACGCTGCGGCACGAGGATCACTGGCTCTCGCGCAGCGAGACGCGCCTGCAGATGCTCGAGTCCTCGGTCGCCTTCCTGCGCGCGCACAATCCGCCGGGCTGATGTGCCATAGGCCGGAGCAGCAGCTGAGTATCGGTATCGAGCGCGCGCGTGACGCATCCCTGTCTGCGCCCTCAACGCGGCGGCGGCGCGCCGTTGGAGGGTTGGGGTCGCTCGCCAGCTTCGAGCCGTGCCGCGAGCAGATAGGCGAGCCCGAGCCCGATCGGAATCAGGCCCCACCAGTACTCCGCCTCCCCGGTGCCCCACAGGGCCGCCGTGAGAGCGATGCCGACGAACAGCAGGATGAGGCCCCGGCGGCGACTGCGTACCGGGCGCGGCTCGTCCGCGTCCTCCCGCTCGCGGAAGAATTCCGCGGGCAGGGGCGGTACCTCGATTCCCTTCTCGATCGCCGCCATGCGCTCGGCATGATGCAGCTGGTAGATCTCCCGCCGCTTGCGATAGCTCAGGTACGAACTGAAGCCTGCGATGCCGATACCCAGAACGATGGCGATGATCGGGATGAGCATGGCCATTATGGCTTCGACGTTATGCATGGCGCTCTCCGGTTGAATGCGACAGGATTGATACCCCGCGAGCCGCGCGGTGGTTTCGTCCTGCCCTGCGCTTGCACGGGCAGGCCACGCCGCCGCCGGCCGAGGGGCCCAGGCTGAAACCACTCGCCCGGAGCGCGGGTATCAAGGCAGAGGTATGCCATGCCGATCGCGCCGGCCGTGCAAATCAGCGAGGACCAGGATATCGCCGAGCTGCTGCGCGCGGGGGCGCGCCAGCGCGCGTTCGATCTGCTGCTGCAGCGCTATGAGGGCAAGGTGTTCCGACTGTGCTGTGCGCTGCTGCGCGAGCCCGCCCAGGCAGAGGATGCGGCACAGGAGAGTCTGGTGCGGATCTGGCGCGCATTGGACAGCTATGATGGGCGAGCGGCGCTCTCCACGTGGATCTACGCCATCACTCGCAACCGCTGTCTCAGCGCGCTCGAGCGGCGCCGACCGAGTGAGAGTCTCAGTGAGCCGCAGATCGCGGCGGAGGCCGAAGCCGCGCTCGCCCAGGTGCCCATGGAGGGTGAGGATGAGATTGGTGAGCCGCTGCGCGCGCTGGTCGATGCGTTACCGGAGCGCTCGCGACGGGTGCTGACGCTTTATTACTTCGAAGAGCGATCGATCGAGGAGGTGGCACGGATGCTCGGCTGTC
This sequence comes from Steroidobacteraceae bacterium, assembly GCA_035504015.1. Classification (GTDB taxonomy): domain Bacteria; phylum Pseudomonadota; class Gammaproteobacteria; order Steroidobacterales; family Steroidobacteraceae; genus JASHUC01. The sequence goes on along the minus strand of DATJSR010000115.1, from coordinate 8,149 downwards.
CCGAGGGAACCGTGAAGACTCACCTGTATCGGGCCCGGGCCGCGTTGAGCGAGCAGCTGCGGCAGCATGGGCTCGACCACCCGAGCCACTGGCTGGAGAGCGAGCATGCATAAGAGCGACGGCACGAACGGCGCCGACGACGATCGTCAGGATCCGCCGGCACCCGGGCAAGCACCCGAGCAAGCACCCGCGCCAGCACTCGATCGAGCACTCGCTCGTGCGCTGCCGCCGCCTGCGGTGCCGGAGGGCTTCCGGGCGCGGCTGCTGGCGGCAATCGAGCGCGACACACCGCTCGGGGAAGCCCGCGAGCGCCTGGAGCGCGAGCAGCGCCAGCGGCTGGCCGAGCTCGAGGCGAGCTACGTGCGCCTGCGCCGCCGAACGCTCGGCACACTGATCGGCGGCGCTTTCGCCTCCGGTGCCGCGGTGACGCTCGCCCTACCCTGGCTGCAAGCGGTGCTGGGAAGCTCGACGCCGCTTGCGCTCGCCGGCGCGGGCGCGCTGATCGCGCTCCTCATCGGACTGGCATCGCTGCGCGGTGTGCGAATCGGTGTCTGAGACGGGTCTCAGGGGCGCAGTTTCGGCGGCAGCGCCGCTACCTCCGCCGGGGTCAACAGCGTCAAGTGCGTGACGATCGGCGACACGACGACGCCGGTGAAATCCGTCACCGTCAGGTGAAAATCGTTGGCCGTGCAGATGGCATCGCTCGCGTCTGCGTTGTGAAGCACCGCGAGCGGCGAGCGCAGCAGAGGATACGCGCCCGCGAGATCGAGGCGGTACACGGCTCCGCTCACGTCGATGTAGATGGCGCGCGCATCGGGCGCAGCCTTCCAGCCGCCACGCCACGCGCGGCGCAGGAAGCACGGCGTGTCCGTGGGCTCCTGTCTCGCGCGCGATGCGCTTTCAGCGGTGCCTGGCGCACCCCACGACGGCGCCAGGGCGGCGACCGCAAGCAGTCCGACCGCAAGCAGCCCGGCTGCCCTCAGCGCCAGGCCGGAGAATGCACCCGCAAGTCGCTTCGCAACGCTCATCGCGCAGCCGCCGCGGGTGGCGTCGAGCTCGCGATGCGATCCTCATCCAAGCCACGATATTTGATCATCGCTTTCACGGTGGGGGCCCTCCCGCGCCAGTCGGCATAGAGCCGGTCGAGATCCACCGTATCGCCGCGCGCGAGGATCATTCGCCTGAAGCGCTCGCCGTTCTCGCGGGTGAGACCACCGTGCTCATCGAACCATTCGAAGGCATCGTCCGCGAGCATCTGCGTCCACAGGTATGCGTAGTAGCCGGCCGAGTAGCCGCCCGACCAGATGTGGGCGAAATAGCTCGAGCGATACCGCGGGGGCACCGCCGGAATGTCGAGGTGCGTCCGGAGCAGCGCCTGCTTCTCGAAGCGGTCCGGATCCTGCAGCGGCGCGCTCGCGGGCAGGGTGTGCCATTGCATGTCGAGCTCGGCCGCCGCCAACAGCTCGGTGAGGTCGTAGCCTTCGTTGAAGTTGTGCGCCTTTTTGATCCTCTCGACGAGCATCGCGGGCATCGCCTCCCCGGTGCGATAGTTTCGTGCGTAGTGGTTGAGCACCTGCGGATCGAGCGCCCAGTGCTCGTTGAACTGCGAGGGAAACTCCACGAAGTCGCGCTCCGGAGTCGTTCCCGAGAGCGTCGGGTAGCGGGCGTCGGAGAACATCTCGTGCAGCGCGTGGCCGAACTCGTGGAACAGGGTGGTCACGTCGTCGAAGCTGATGAGCGCCGGCTGACCTGCGGGCGGCTTCGGCAGGTTCGCGACGTTATAGACGACGGTCAAATCGCCCAGCAGCCGCGACGGATGCACGAACGAGTCCATCCACGCCCCGCCATTCTTGTTGTCGCGCTTGAAGTAGTCGGCGTAGAAGAGTGCGAGGGGCTTGCCGTCGGCATCGAAGATCTCGAACACCCGCACGTCGGGCTGGTAGACCGGAAGATCGTGCCGCTCACGGAAGGTGATGCCGTAGAGCTCGTGTGCGGCATAGAAGACGCCATTCTGCAGCACGGAGTCGAGTTCGAAGTACGGCTTCACCTGTGACTCATCGAGCTCGTATCTGGCCTTGCGCGCCTGCTCTGCAAAGAGCTCCCAGTCCCATGGCGCAAGGCGGAAGCCGCCGTGCTGCGCATCGATTAACGCCTGGATCCGCCGAGCCTCGCTCGCCGCCTTACCGGTAGCCAGGGGCGTCAGCTGGTCCATGAAGGCGAGCGCGCGAGCGGGCGTCTTCGCCATCTGATCGGCGAGCTTCCAGGCCGCGTGGCTCGGATAGCCGAGTAGCTGTGCTCGCGCGGCGCGCAGCTGCGCCAGGCGTGCGATGGTCGCACGGGTATCGTCGGCGTCGCCGTGCTCGGCGCGCTCCCAGGAGTTGCGGAAGATCTCTGCCCGTACGTTGCGCTCGGTCAGGAATTGCAGGTCCGGCTGCTGCGTGGTGTTCTGCAAGGCAATCACGTAGCCCGTGCTGCCGCGCGCCCGCGCTGCCTGGGAGGCTGCGGCGAGCTGCGCCTCGCTGAGGCCGGCGAGGCTGGCCGCATCGCGGGTGCGATAGGCACCGTCCGTGGTCGCCTGGAGCAGCTTGATGGAGAAGTCATTCGCGAGCGTCGAGATCTGCTCGTTGAGCTTTTCGAGCCGCCGCTTGTTCGCAGCGGAAAGCCGCGCGCCCTGGTGCACGAAATTACGGTAGACGATCTCGACGAGGCGCAGCGACTCCGGATCGAGGTGCAGCGTGCCGCGCGCCGCGTACACGGCGGCGACGCGCCCGAAGAGGCGCGTATTCAAATAAATGGCATCCTGGTGCGCGGCAAGCTCAGGGGCCAGCACGCGCTTCAGCTCCTGCAGCTTGGGATCGGTGTTGGCCTCGCTGACCGCGGCGAAGGCGCGCTGCGCGCGATCGAGCAGCCGGCCGCTCCTTTCGAGCGCCACCAAGGTATTGTCGAATGTGGGGGGCGATGGATCGTTCGCGATACGCTCGACCTCGGCGCGTTGACGCGCCATGCCGGCCTCGATGGCGGGCCGGTAGTCCTGGTCGCGAATCCTGTCGAAGGGCGGGGCGTGAAAGGGGAGCGTGCTCTCGGCGTAGAAAGGGTTGCTCGGGCCGAAGCCAGCCGCTGCCGCGGCCGGGGTGGGCGCCGAGCGCGTTCCGAGGAGCAGCGCTGCAGCGAGGCAGCCAGCGGTCGCGTATCTCATGCTCGTACTATAGCGCGCACACTCACTGGGAACCGGCGCGGCGCGCTGTGCGCTGCGCAAGCTGCAAGCGAGGTGAAGCGATCATGCATCCGTGCTCCTGGGCGGCGATCCATGGCGGCTCGCGTCTTCGCGGCATCGGGGCGCTGCTCCTTGCGGGCCTGGCTCCGTCGATCTTCGCGGCCGCATCTGCCGCCGAGTCCGCGCCTTCGCTGACGCGCGCGTCTCCGCAGCGCTGGCTGCACCCCTTGGAGCACCTGCCGAACACCGACGGTGAGCCGCGGGCGATTGCCTTGCCCCATCCGCGCAGCGGTCCGACGACGGTCGCGATCGCGGCCGACGGGCGTGTCTGGTTCACCGAGGCCGCAGGCGATCGCATCGGGCGCGTGAATCCCGATGGCACCGGGCTCGTCGAGTTCCCGTTGCCGCACGCCGGCAGCTCCCCCCGCATCATCGCGCGCGGCGCGGATGGCAACATGTGGTTCTCCGAGCACACCGGCAATCGCATCGGGCGGATTACACCGCAGGGACAGATCAGCGAGTTCGACATCCCAACGCCGGCGAGCCAGCCGCGCGCCATCGCGCTCGGGTCGGACGGCAATATCTGGTTCGGCATGTTCGCCGCGGGCAAGATCGGCCGCATCACACCCCAGGGTGCGATCCGCGAGTTCGAGCCGCCGACTCCCGACAGCGGCCCACGGGCACTCGCGGCCGGACCCGACGGCAACATCTGGTTCGCGGAATATCGTGCCGACAAAATCGGCCGCCTCACCCCGGCCGGCGCCTTTAGCGAATTTCCGCTGCCGCGGCCCAACGCCGGTCCCGGCGATATCACGGTGGGCACGGACGGCGCGCTCTGGTTCGTCGAGCTCTCCGGCGGAATGGACGGGCTCACGACGCAGGGCAATCGTGTCGGCAGGATCACGCTCACGGGTGCGGTGAGCGAGTTCCCGATGCCGATCCGCAATGCGTCGCCGATCAACATCGCGGTCGGTCCGGATCGCGACCTCTGGTACACCCGCGGCAGCACCCTCGGCCGCGTGACACTCGCCGGAGAGATCCGCGAGCTCGATCTCGGCCCAATGGCACGCGCCGTGGGGCTTTCTGCCGGCAGCGATCGCGAGCCGCCCACGAGACTCGTGAACCGACTTTGGTTCGCGGACGCCGGGCAAAACGCGATCGGCTACCTGCAGTTCACACCCGAGCGCCGCTCTGCGCCGTGAGCTGCGGTGCCCGGCGGTGCAGCAGCGCCAGGAATCCTGCCTGGTCGCGCGGCGAGATGAGCAGCGAGCGCCCCGTGCCCCAGCTGATCTCGAGCCGATCCAGCGATAGCGCGGGCCCGGAGCGTGCGCTCCGCGATGGCCGAACGGCCGAGATCTCTCTGAGAGGAATGCGCCAGGCGAAAGGACCCGCATGCACGATGAGCGCATCGTGAGCGACTTCGTAATAGGTGCAGAGCAGGATCCAAATCACTACCAGGGCGACCCCCGCGAGCAATAACGCCGGCACCCACAGGCCACGGGCGCCATGGCGAGCAGCCACAAGCAGCGTGAGCAGAGCGATCACCGGCGCGGCAAGACTCGCGGCTGCGACGCTCGAATCCACCTTGGAAGCAAAGACGATGCTCATGCGGCAGCTGCTACGGCGCAGGAAGTCACTCGGAGACGCAAGTGCAATCATATGACAAGGGACATCTGAAACTGGAGCTTCCGGTGAGCGGCCGCGCTGGCTGAGCGGGTGTTGGAACGCTAAGCTTGCCGCAAACAACGATTGCGGCGAGCCTGCCGCGGGCGGGAGGGCGAGGTGGCAGCGGATCAGCAGTCCGTGCCGGTGCGGGGCCGGGAATTGACGGTCCGGGGCCTGATCCTCGGCGTACTCATCACGGTGGTCTTTACCGCCGCCAACGTGTTCTTCGGGCTCAAGGCGGGCCTTACCTTCGCGACCTCGATCCCTGCCGCGGTCATCTCCATGGCCGTGCTGCGCGGCTTTCGGGGGGTGACGATCCAGGAGAACAACATCGTGCAGACGGTCGCATCGGCCGCCGGCACGCTCTCGGCCATCATCTTCGTGCTGCCCGGCCTCGTCATCATCGGGTGGTGGTCGGGATTTCCGTATGTCACCTCCATGCTGATCTGCGCGCTCGGCGGCATTCTCGGGGTGATGTACTCCATACCGCTGCGCCGGGCGCTCGTCACCCAATCCGACTTACCCTATCCCGAGGGACTCGCCTGTGCCGAGGTGCTGAAGGTCGGCGGTGGGGCCGACGCCCAGGTTGCAGCCGTCGAGGAGACACGGGCGGGACTGCGCGCGGTCGTGTGGGGATCGATCCTTTCGGCGGCGTTCGCGCTCGTGATCGCCACGCGCCTCTTTGCGAGCGATCTCGCCCGCTCCTTCCGCCTGAGCGAGCGCGGAGGCGTCAGCGGCTTCGACTTCCTGCTGTCCTTCGCGCTCTTCGGGGTGGGACATCTCGTCGGGCTATGGGTCGGCGTGGCGATGGGCGTTGGAGCGCTGATCGCCTGGGGCTGGGGCGTTCCCCACTACTCGGCGCTCACGCACAGCCTCGCCTCCCCGGCGATGCTCGCGCACGACACCTGGAATCATCAGATCCGCTTCGTGGGTGCCGGCACGATTCTCATCGCCGCGCTCTGGACGCTCGCCAAGCTCGTGCAGCCGGTGTATGCAGGACTCAAATCGGCGCTTGCGGCCTCGCGAGCGCGCCGCGCCGGCAGCCAAGCGGCGCTGCCTCGCACCGAGCAGGACATCCCGATCGGCGTCGTCGGAATCAGCACGCTCGTGTGCATGCTGCCGATCGCAGCGCTGCTTGCGAGCTTCGACAGCGGCGGCGCGCTGCGCGGGCAGATGGCCCTGCTCGCCATCGGCGGCGTCGTCTACATCGTCCTCATGAGCTTCTTCGTCTCCGCCGTGTGCGGCTACATGGCGGGTCTCATCGGTGCCTCGAACAGCCCACTCTCGGGCATCGGCATCCTCGCCGTCCTGGGCGCATCGTTGCTGCTCGTGTGGGGAGTGCGGGCCAGCCTGCCGCCCGGATCGGAGCGTGCGCTCGTCGCTTTTGCACTGTTCGTCACCGCCGTGATATTCGCCGTCGCCACCATCGCCAACAACAACCTGCAGGATCTCAAGACCGGACAGCTGGTGGATGCGACACCGTGGAAGCAACAGGTCGCACTGGTGATCGGCGTGGTGGCCGGCGCCGTCATCATTCCGCCGATCCTGGACCTGCTCAATCATGCGTATGGCTTCGCCGGTGCCGTCGGCGCAACGCGTGAGCACGCCCTGCCCGCGCCCCAGGCCGGCCTCATCTCCGCGCTCGCCCAAGGCGTGCTGCAGAACAACGTCGACTGGAGTCTGATCGAGGTGGGTATCGGCATCGGCATCGGCATCATCCTCATCGATGAGCTCCTGCGCCGCGTCACCGCTGGCGCCCACCTGTCCGCGCTCGCGGTGGGCCTCGGTATCTATCTGCCGACCCAGAGCACACTGATGGTGGTGGTCGGGGCCTTGGCCGGGTGGTACTACGATCGCCGTGCCGAGCGGCGCTCCAACCCGGCGGCTGTGAAGCAGCTCGGGGTGCTGCTCGCCTCCGGGATGATCGTGGGCGAGGGCCTGATCGGCGTGCTGGTCGCCGCGCTGGTCGCTTTCTCCGGCAAGGACTTCCCGCTCGCACTCGTCGGGGATCGCTTTGCAGACGACGTTGCCCCGATCGCAGGCCCGCTCGCCTTTGCAGCGATCATCGCGCTCCTGTATCGCTGGGTTGCGCGGCTGCGCGCCTAGCATGAAGACCTGGCTCGCACTGCTGCGGGGCATCAACGTCGTCGGCAAGAATCCAGTGCCGATGAAGGCGCTCGCTGAGGCCTTCGAGAGCGCCGGATTCGAGTCGGTGCGCACGTACATCCAGAGCGGCAATGTCGTCTTTCAAAGCGACGGTGGCACGGCGCGGACGCTCGGCGTGCGGATCGCAACCCTGGTACGGGTCCGCTTCGGCTTCGAGCCGGACGTGATGGTGATCAGCGGCAGGGAGTTGGCGGCCGCCGTGCGGGACAACCCCTTCCCGGCCGCGGACCGGGACCCGAAGTCCGTGCACGTCTATTTCCTGGCGCAGCGGCCGAAGAAGCCCGATCTCGAGGCGCTCACCCGCCTCGAGGCCGGGCGGGAAGCTTTCGCGCTCAAGGGCTGCGTGTTCTATTTGCACACGCCCGATGGCTTCGCCGACTCGGTGCTGCGCTCGCGCATCGAGCGCTGCCTCGGCGTGGCGGCCACGGCCCGCAACTGGCGCACCGCCAATCGACTGCTGAGCATGCTCCAATGAAGCGCCGAGCGACCCAGTGCGCGAGCGATCGGGCGACGCTCGCCGACATGGGGCGCTTTCTGCGCTACGACGGGGCGACGGAGCCCTGGTAACCGTGACTGTCTCGCCAGGCGCCCGGGGGCGTGCCGACGACCTTCTTGAAGGCGCGGCTGAAGGCAGCCTCGGATTCGTAGCCGACGCGGTTGGCGATGGCGCCGATGCTGTCGCGGCTGCTGGCGAGCGCCTTGGCGGCGATCTGCATGCGCCACTGCGTCAGGTACTCGATCGGTGCGATGCCGACGAAGCGCGTGAAATGCTCGGCGAATGCCGAGCGCGACATGGCCGCCACTGCCGCCAGACGCTCGAGCGTCCAAGCCTCCCCAGGATCGCGGTGCAAGTGCGCTAGCGCTCGTCCGATATGAGGATCGCGCAAACCGGCAAGCCAGTCGACGCGCCCGGCAGGCTGCATCTCCAGATAGCGGCGTATCACGTCGACGAACATGAGCTCGCTCAGCCGCCCCAGCACGCCGTCGCTGCCGATGCGGGGCCGCTTGGATTCGGCGAGTGCGATCTGCACGTAGGCCGCAAGCCTGCCATCGACCGCATCGCTTATCTTGAAGATACGCGGTAGCGCCCCGAGCAGCGGGTTG
>DATJSR010000114.1:0-10033 GCA_035504015.1 Steroidobacteraceae bacterium | reverse complement strand
TGCATCTACTTCGACGTGAACAACAACGACGTGCTCAAATCCAACGCCACCTTCGGCCTTCCCGACATGCCCCACACCGCCGTTGCGGCCAAGGTCCATGACAAGTGGCTGTTCGCATTCGCCGAGTTCGGTACCATCGCGCCGCCCACCCTCGACGTGTACTAGCGAGATAGGCTGCTGGGGCCCCGCGCCCCAGCAGTCGCCGGCGACTTCAGGCACTTGTGCGGTATCATCGGCGACGGTAGTTCCCTAAGCCTTTGAGTCCGCTTGCATTCCATGCGCTTTTCCGAGCCCTATGACGTGATCGTCGTCGGTGGCGGTCACGCCGGCACCGAGGCGGCGCTGGCCGCGGCGCGCCGCGGTGCGCGAACGCTCCTTTTGACCCAGAGCATCGAGACGCTCGGGCAGATGAGCTGCAATCCGGCAATCGGGGGCATCGGCAAGGGTCACCTCGTCCGCGAGATCGATGCGCTGGGGGGCGCCATGGCGCGCGCCGCTGACCGCGCCGGTATCCAGTTCCGCACGCTGAACGCGAGCAAAGGACCGGCCGTGCGCGCTACGCGTGCCCAGGCCGACCGCCAGCTCTATCGCCAGGCGGTCCGCTCGCTGCTGGAGAACCAGCCGGGGCTCGCACTCTTTCAGCAGGAGGCTGCCGACCTGCTCGTGAGCGCGGGTCGCGTGCAGGGGGTGGTCACCGTCACGGGCCTCACCTTCGAGGCCCCGGCGGTGGTGCTCACCGTGGGGACATTCCTCGCCGGCAGGATTCACGTCGGGCTCGACAGCGCCGCCGGCGGCCGCGCCGGGGATCCGCCCTCGCTCGCGCTCGCGGCGCGGCTGCGCGAGCTCGCCCCGCGTGCCGGTCGGCTCAAGACCGGAACACCGCCGCGGATCGACGGCCGCACCATCGACTATTCGATGCTGCCACCGCAGTCGAGCGACTCCCCGCTTCCGGTATTTTCGTTTCTCGGGCGCAGCAATGAGCACCCTCGTCAGGTAGATTGTTACATTACTCAGACGAACGAGCGAACTCACGAGCTGATACGGGCGGCCACGGACCGTTCACCGCTCTTCAGCGGCAAGATCGAGGGAGTGGGCCCGCGGTACTGCCCCTCGATCGAGGACAAGGTCGTGCGCTTCGCGGACAAGAGCTCGCACCAGATCTTCGTCGAGCCCGAGGGACTCGGCACGCACGAGGTCTACCCGAACGGCATCTCCACCAGCCTGCCCTTCGATGTGCAGTGGGAGCTGGTGCGCTCGATCCGCGGCTTCGAGCGTGCGCACCTTACCCGCCCGGGTTACGCCATCGAGTACGACTATTTCGATCCCCGCGACCTTTCGCCTGCGCTCGAGACGCGCGAGGTGGGCGGCCTCTTCTTCGCGGGTCAGATCAATGGCACGACGGGATACGAGGAGGCCGCTGCCCAGGGGCTGGTCGCGGGCATCAACGCGGCCGGGCGCGCGCTCGAGCGCGACACCTGGGTCCCGCGCCGCAGCGAGTCCTATCTCGGCGTGCTGATCGATGACCTGGTGACGCGCGGCACGCGCGAGCCCTACCGCATGTTCACGAGCCGCGCCGAGCATCGCTTGCTGCTGCGCGAGGACAATGCCGACCTGCGGCTCACCCCGCACGGACGCGCGCTCGGTCTGGTCGACGAGGAACGCTGGCGGCTGTTCGAGCAGAAGCACGCGGCCTCGGAAGCGGAGGTGGAACGCCTGCAACGGTTGCGCCTGCGCCCGCAGGAGCTCTCCGAAGAGTGGTCGCGGCGCGTGCTCGGCGCACCCTTGAGCCGTGAGCAGACTGCCTTCGAGCTGCTGTGCCGGCCGCAGGTGAGCTACGCGCAGCTTCTCGAAGTCGCAGGTGCGCCGGCTTGGGCGCAGCTCGATGAGAGGCTGCCGGCGCAGATCGAGCGGCAGGTGGAAGTTCGCGCCCGCTACGCTGGCTACATCACGCGCCAGCAGGAGGAGATCGAGCGCCAGCAGCGCAACGAGGACACACCGCTGCCCCTCGATCTCGAGTACGCGCAGGTGCCGGGACTCTCGATGGAGGTCCGCCAGCGGCTCGCCGAGGCGCGCCCGGTGAGCGTCGGACAGGCGGCACGCGTGCCGGGTGTCACGCCCGCGGCGGTCTCGATCCTGCTCGTGTACCTGAAGAAGCACCGACCGGGCACTCGCGAGCGCGTCGCCTGATGGACTTCGCGAGCCGCCTCGCGGCAGCCTGGGCACGCAGCGACTCGCTCTTGTGTGTCGGGCTCGATCCGGAGATCGAGCGCTTTCCCGCGCATGTCGCGGCGCAGCCCTCGCCCATCTATCAGTTCAACCGCGCGATCATCGATGCGACCGCGGATCTGGTCTGCGCGTACAAGCCGCAGTTCGCGCACTATGCCGCGTACGAGGCCGAGGACCAGCTCGAGCGCACCATCGAGTACATCCATCAGCGCTATCCGGGGGTCCTCGTGATCCTCGATGTGAAGCGCGGGGACGTGGGACACACGGCGCGCCGTTACGCGATCGAGGCCTTCGAGCGCTACGGCGCGGACGCCGTGACGGTCAGTCCCTATCTGGGCGGGGACTCGCTCGAGCCCTTCCTCGAGTACGCATCGAAGGGCGTGCTGGTGCTGTGTCGCACGTCCAACCCCGGCGCGCGGGACGTGCAGGATCTCGAGGTGGGCCCACGCCGGCTCTATCAGGTCATCGCGGAGCTCGCCGCACGTGAGTGGAACGCGCGCGGCAACTGCGGCCTGGTAGTCGGAGCCACCTACCCGCGCGAGCTCGCCGAGGTGCGCCGTATCGCCGGGTCGCTTCCTTTCCTGGTGCCGGGCGTCGGCGTGCAGGGCGGGGACGCCGAGGAGGTCGTGCGCAACGGCCAGACCTCCTGCGGCACCGGCCTGATCGTCAGTTCCTCGCGCGGCGTGCTCTACGCCTCGAGTGGGGAGGACTTCGCCGTCGCCGCACGCGCCACCGCGCAGCAGCTGCGCGACGCACTCAATCAGCATCGCCACCGCCGTGCGTCTACGGGCCGCTGAGGCGGTGTTGCGCGGCGTCCTGATCGGCGCTGCCCTCGCGCTCCTCGGCCTGGCGGGTGGTTGCGCGCAATCCGCGCACGAGTCCCCGGCCAGCCTGCTGGTGCGCAGCAACGCGAGCGGACCCGACTCGCTCGATCCGCAGAAGGCGCGTACGGTGCAGGCGCAGGAGATCCTGCGCGATCTGTGCGAAGGCCTCACCTCGCTGGCAAAGGACGGCTCGGTTGCTGCCGGCAGCGCGCAGCGCTGGTCGGTCGAGGAGGCTGGCCGCCTCTATCGCTTCGAGCTGCGCCCCGAGGCGCGCTGGTCGAATGGTGATCCGCTGGTCGCCGCCGACTTCGTCGCCGGGCTGCGCCGACTGGTCGATCCCGCTACCGCCTCCCCGTACGCGGAAGTGGTGGACATCATCGTGAACGCTCGCGCCATCATCGCCGGGCACGCGCCGGTCGCCTCGCTCGGCGTCAGCGCACCCGATGCGCACACGGTGACCGTACGCCTCGAGGCGCCCGCCCCGTATCTGCCGGCGCTGCTCGCGCATCCCTCCACCTGCCCGGTCCACGGCGCGAGCACCGCGCCGCAGGGGGCGGCCTTCTCGAGCGCGGGCAGCTTCGTGAGCAATGGCGCCTATGATCTCGAGGAGTGGGTGCCCGGCTCGCACGTGCTCATCCGCCGCAACCACCACTACTGGAACGATGCCGCCACGCACATCGAGACGGTGAAGTGGCTCGAGGTGGCCGGCGACAACGCCGAGCTCACGCGCTATCGCGCCGGTGAGATCGACGTGACCGCGGTCGTGCCCCGCAACCAGCTCGACTGGATCCGCGCGCACATCCCCCGCGAGCTGCACATCTCGCCGCAGCTCACGACCTATTTCTACGGCTTCAATCTCGATCGCGAGCCCTTTCGCGGCGATCCGCGCCTGCGCCGTGCGCTCTCGATGGTCATCGACCGTGAGCGGCTCGCGAGCTCGGTGCTGCGCGCCGGCGAGCTGCCCGCGTACGGCTGGGTGCCGCCGGGCATCCATGACTACGGCGCACAGTCGTTCGACTACCGTACGCTGCCGCTGCAGCAGCGCATTCTGCAGGCGCGCCGTCTCATCGCACAGTCCGGTTACACGGCCGGGCGACCGTTGAGCTTCGAGCTGCGCTACAGCAGCGACGAGATCAGCGCGCAGCTCGCCGTCGCGATCGCCTCGATGTGGCAGCAATCACTGCCGGTGCAGGTGCGCCTGGTGGCCGAGGACTTCAAGAGCCTGCTCGGGGACATCGAGCGGCGCGACGTGGACGTGTTTCGCTCGAGCTGGGCGGCCGACTACAACGATGCGTACACCTTCGCGCAATATTTGAAGAGCGACTTCGGGGTCAATCTGCCGCATTATCGCAGCGCCGACTACGACGCACTGCTCTCCCAGGCGGCGGCGGCCGAGGATCTCGCGCACCGGCGTACGCTGCTCGAGGAGGCCGAGCGCGTGGCGCTGCGCGATCACCCGCTGATTCCCATCTACTTCTACGTCAACAAGCACCTGGTGAAGCCGCGCGTGCACGGCTGGTACGACAACGTGCTGAATGTCGTGTACTCGAAGGATCTGTGGCTGCAAGCGGCTCCCCCGTGAGATCGCGCAGGAAGGCCGCACACCACTCGTGAATGTCGTGGCTGCGCAGCCCGGCGAGCATCGCCGCATGACGCTGCTGGCGCTCCGCGAGCGGCATCCGCAGTGCCTGGCGCAGCGCGAGCGCCACGCGACGCTTGTCGTAGGGATTGACGAGCACGGCGCCACTCAGCTCGCGCGCCGCACCGGCGAGCGGTGAGAGCACCAGCACGCCCGGGTCATCCGGGTTCTGCGCCGCTACGAACTCCTTGGCGACGAGGTTCATCCCATCCCGCACCGGGGTGACGAGACCCACTTGCGCGGCGCGCAGGAAACCCATGAGCGTGGCGTGGGAGAAGTTGCGGTTGAGATAACGCACGGGAGTCCAGTCGGCCTCGGCGAAGCGCCCGTTGAGCCGGCCGGCAGTCTGCTCGAGCGCCTTGCGGATCTCCTCGTAGGCGAGCACGTTCTCGCGGCTGAGCGGCGCGATCTGCAGGAAGGTGACGCGCCCCTGGCTCTCGGGGAAGCTCGTGAGGAAGTGCTCGAAAGCCTCGAAGCGCTCGCGCAGCCCCTTGCTGTAGTCGAGCCGGTCGACGCCGATGATGAGCTGCCGCCCGAGCAGGCTTTCGATCAGCCGCTGCACCGGCTCCTCGGAGATCGCCGCGCGCGCCTCGCGCGTGACCTGCTCCACGTCGATGCCGATCGGATAGACGCCGACCCGCGGCGGCCGCGGCGCCTCGGGCGGTGCGGCGCCATCCTCTGCCGTGCGCGCCGGCGGGGCGGCGCCGGCCGGCAGGCACGACTCGAACGACTGCAGATCGTCGCTGGTTTGAAACCCGACGAGGTCGTACGCGCAGAGGTCGCGGATCAGCTCGAGATAGGAGGGCAGCACCCGCAGTACCTGCAGCGTCGGAAACGGGATGTGCAGGAAATAGCCGATCGGCCCCGCGAAGCCCTGCTCGCGCAGGCAGCGCCCGAGCGGGACGAGATGGTAGTCGTGCACCCACACCACATCCCCCGGGCGCAGCAGCGGGGCGAGCTGGCGAGCGAACTGCGCGTTGACGGCGAGGTACGCCTCGTACTCCTCGTGGTCGTAGCGGAAGCGGCCGGCCGCGTAGTGAAACAGCGGCCACAGCGTGCTGTTGCAGTAGCCGTTGTAATAGCGCGCGAATTCGCTGGGGCGCAGGTCGATGGTGGCGAAGCGGATGTTGTCGCGCCGAAAGAGCTGCGGCGCTGCCGGCGGGGTCTCGCTCACCTCCCCGCTCCAGCCGAACCACAGCCCACCGGTACGGCCCAATGCCGACAGGACTCCCACCGCCAGGCCGCCGGCGGACCCGAGCCGGCGCGGAATGGAAATGCGATTGGAAACGCAGACGATGCGCCTCAAGCCCCTTGCGCCTTTCGTACCCGTAAGCCGGCTACGTCCGCGGCATGCGGCCGCACGCAACGCAACGCGCGGGGGCGGGCGAAAGTTCCAGCTGAGTCAGCGCAGATGCAGCCAGCCCATGCTGGGGCGAAACTGCAGGCGGCGGGGCGCACCGACCGCCACGTCGGCGGCACCCACCTTGGCGCCCCCGTCCCGCAGAAAATGGCCGATGAGCGTGAGTACCTTCTCGCAGGCTTCGACCGCCCGCGCATCGTCGGGAAGGTGGGCGGCGACCTTCGCCTGCAGGTTACGAGCCGCCGGCGCCGCCTCGCGCAACGACTCGATGCAGCGATCGAGCAGCAGCAGCTCGGTGGCGAGCGTGGTGTCGGTCACATCGAGGGGCTGCGAGCCGCTCTGGATGAAGCGCAGATGGAGCAACGCGCCGGACTCGTCCACGGCGTCGTACATGCAGACCGCGATCGCGGATTGCAGATCGGCCCGGAGGACCACATCGTCGGTCACCACCTCGAAGCGGTCGGGGGCGACCACGACCTCCCGCAATCTCGGTTCCATGGTGCGCTGTATACCGTTCGGCGCCGCGGCACGCGGTCGCCGGATGCTCAAAGTTTGAACTATCGCACGCTATGCGCGTGCGGGGCTCTTAACAAGTCGAATTGCGTTGCCTGATACAGACACCGTGCAGGGCGGCGCGCGCCGCATGCCGCTGCCAGCCTCACCGCAGCGACTGAGTACGCGCTCGCGCTCCGCAGGTCAAGCGCGCCGCGCATCCGCAGTCAGCGCTCTACCGCTCGCAGGCATGGTTCGTGCTCTTTTGCTGCGCGAGCGCGCAGTGGATTGCCGCTTCGAGGAGTGAGCGATGCTGCACAGTCTGAACCGGCTCGGTCCCTCTCATGCGGCCGATGGCGACATCGGGGAGGTCACGGACAGCTACTTCGACGACGAGCGCTGGGTGGTGCGCTATCTGGTGGTGAGCACCGGCGGCTGGCTGCGCGGCCGCGACGTGCTCATCTCGCCCTACTCCATCACCGCCGTGGATGATCGGACGCGTGCGGTGGTGACCGCGCTCACGCGGGCCCAGGTGCAGGAGAGTCCCAGCATCGACACGGCGAAGCCCATCTCGCGACGCCAGGAGGCGGCCTATCTCGGCTACTACGGCTATCCGCTCTACTGGCCCTACACCACCTTCTGGGCCTGGGGCGCGCTGCCCGTGGTGATGCCGCCGGTGAGCCAGGTGAGCCACGTGAGCGAGCCGCCTGCGCCCGAGGCCGCGGCGGAGGCCACCGAGGAAGTGCACCTGCGCAGCGCCCGCGAGGTGAGCGGCTATCACATCCGCTGCCGGGACGAGTCGATCGGCCACGTAGAGGACTTCCTGTTCGAGGACGACACGTGGGCCATCCGCTATTTGGTGGTCGATACGCGCAACTGGCTGCCCGGCAAGCAGGTGCTTCTCTCCACTCAGTGGATCACCGGCGTGAGCTGGGCGGAGCGCGTCGTGAGCGTCGACCTCCCACGCGCCGCCATCGAGAGCAGCCCGGAGTACGACCCCGAGCACCTGCCCACACGCGACGAGGAAGCGCTCCTGCACGGGCACTACGCGCGCCCGACCTACTGGGAGAACTACCCGCCCGCCCGCTAGCCGCTTCCCGTGGCCTCGTCCGGTCGAGGCCGAAGCTCGAGGCGCACTGCAGCAAGATAACCGCTGCGCGTCGCAACCCAGGTCTGGGTGTGGGCCGCGTGACGCTCGCTGGCGCGCGCGCTACTCTGTGGGCTCTCGCCGCGCGAGCGCTGCTATCCCTGAAGGGAGGCTGCCATGACGACGGTACGTCATCTGCTCGATCGCAAGGGTCGCGCCATCTTCCGCGTTGCGCCCGAGGACCCCGTGCTCGAAGCCATCCGGGCGATGGCCGAGCACCACGTCGGTGCCCTGTTGGTGATGCGCGGCCAGGAGCTGCTCGGCATCGTCTCGGAGCGCGACTATGCCCGCAAGGTCATCCTGCGCGGGCGCTCCTCCAGTGAGACCGCGGTGTCGCAGATCATGAGCAGCCCCGTCACCACGGTGAGCCCCGATCACACCGTGGAGCAGTGCATGCGCCTCATGACCGACGAGCGCATCCGTCATCTGCCCGTGGTCGAGCACGCTCGCGTCCTCGGCGTGATCTCGATCGGGGACCTGGTGAAGGCCGTCATCGAGGACCAGCAGCACACCATCGAACAGCTCGAAAGCTACATCCACAGTTGACTTAGCGGCTGACCAGGACGCTGGTTCCTCCTGCGCCAGGACCGCTGATGTGGGCGCCCTCGCCGTTGGAGACGACCTTGACCCAGAGCGAGTCCTTGCCCTTGTAGTACGAGGTGGCGTCGGCCTTGCGCAGCGCATCCAGGCTGTCCTGCGGCGTACCCGAGGCTGCAGTGGCGAAGCCCGGCAGCTGGAAGATCACCCACGAGCCGCTATCCAGTTCGCTGAGCCGCAGGTCGACGGACGGCCTCGCGGTGGTCACCTTGATCTCGGTGCCGGCGCGTATGTTGGTTTCACCGGTCAGGGTGAACTCCTTGCCATCGCGGCTGACGATGACTGGCGGCTGAGGAGGGCCGCTCGGCCGACCAAACGGTATGCCGGGCCCGCCACGTCCCGCCGCTAGCCCGGCGCCAGGTCCGGGACCAGCAGCGCCGGGACCAGCAGCGCCAGGGCCAGCAGCGCCAGGACGGGGACCAGCGGCAGCGCCGGGACCTCCGGGACCGCCACGACCTGCTGCTAGGCCACCAGGACCGGCGCCTGGTATAGCAGGAGCAGTGGGTGCGCCGGGATTGGCAACAGCCAAGCGTCCGACGTCGCCCTTGCACACCGCGGCATTCCAGGTCGGCTTGATCTCACAGGCTTGGTCGATGGCGAGGCCGTCATTCTCGTCATTGATGAGAATGTAGGAGTCCGGGACACCGCTGACCGAGCCGTCCACGTCGTGGAACACCGCGGTCTTGTAGCTCCCATTGCCGTAATCATCGTTGCTCCACTTGTGCTCCATCGGCGGGAAATACACCGGCTTGGCGTTGATGAATTTCGCGTGCTGTACGGTGTTGTTGGAGCTCATTCCGAAGCTCGTATACAACAGGTAAGAGATCGCTCCCGTCTTGCGGGTGGCGTTGTCCTGGAAATTCACGAAGGTGTCATTGTCCAGTTCGTGACGGTAATCGTAGAACTCGTAGCCGCGGATCGGGAAATCCGCGAGCTCGGGCTCGGGCAAGCTGCGGCCGTAAGCGATTTCCGCCGGCGTCCTGGGGTTGCCGATGTTCTCCGTTTCGCCCACGAACAGCGAGTCGACCACCCGTGACGTAAACGGGGAACGACCGAAGTTTCCGGACGCATGCGTGTAGCCGATGGCGTTGTCGGCCAGCTTCAAGTTCTTGAACAGGTCCATCTCGCCGCGGGTCCACATTCCGTTATTGCGGTTCTTGTAGGCAGTGAAATCCTCGATGACCGTCTCCACGATGGGGCTGTTCGCATCAGCCGGATCGGCAAGGGCGATATGGCCACCGGTCCTGAAATGGCCGTCGGCCTGGGGGCCGCGGTCGAACATGAAACCGTCAAAGTTCGAATGGGCGGTGTTGCCCTTGAACTCCCGCACCCGGGTTCGACGGGGCCAGGTTGCCTTGCTGATATCCGTGCCTTGGAACGCGCCCGTCGGGTGCTGCGGCAAGGCGAACCAGAAACCCGTCGCCTCGGACCCCGCGGCCACGTTGTCCCGGTAGATGTTGTCCGGGTTGGTGATCCAGAAAGTCGACGCCGTGTTGTCGGAAGGGATCAAAACATCCTTGGCGCTCTGGCCGGCCACATCGAAGTTCTTGCCCCCCTCCGCGCCGAACGGACCGAGGTTTGTCGGCACGCAGGGTTTGCCGTCAGGGTGACACTTGGTCATCATTCCCAGGTTGTGGATGAACTGGTTGCCCGTCTCGACGGCGTCTTCCAGGAAGAAGCAGTGACCGACGGTGTTGTAGGTCACGTTGTTTTCCACTCGCACGTCGTTGGTGCCGTGCACGGTCACG
>DATJSR010000113.1:0-5549 GCA_035504015.1 Steroidobacteraceae bacterium | reverse complement strand
GGGACGGCGCTGTGGCTGCTGGGCATCCCTCTGGCGCTGTCGTTGGGGATTTTTGGCGGGCTATCCGAATTCATCCCCTATGTCGGGCCGATCGTAGCCGCGGTGCCCGCCTTGCTGGTGGCGTTCATGCTCGGCCCGATCCATGCCCTCGAGGTATTAGGGCTCTATCTCATCGTGCATCTGTTCGAGGGCGAGCTGCTGGTGCCGATGATCCAACGCTGGACAGTATCCCTGCCCCCGGCCCTGGGGATCATTGCTGTTGTCTTGTTCGGTTGGCTGTTTGGCCTGCCCGGGATCCTCTTTGCAACGCCGTTGACGGTCGTGCTCATCGAGTTGATCCGCACCCTCTACGTGCAGACTGCGTTGAAGGCAAATTAAGTCCGAGCGCTGGTCACGAGCGCTGGAGGCGGGGCCGAGGGCGCTCAGGCCGTCCGCGCCACCGCCGGCTCGCCCAGCACTTTGCCGATGCGCTCGAGCGCCTTCTCGAGGGTCTGCATGCTGCAGGCGAAGGACAGGCGCAGGTGGCCCGGTGCGCCGAAGGGGCTGCCCGGTACCACGGCCACGCCACCGCGCTCGAGCAGTATCTCGGCGAACTCGACATCGTCGCGGCAGCACAGGCTGGTCATCGCCTTGCTCACGTCGGCGAATGCGTAGAAGGTGCCGGCACCGCCCACGCACGACACCCCGGGCAGCGAATTCAGCCCCTGCACGATGAAGTCGTGGCGTGCCTTGAACGCCTTGTTCATCTCGACGACGCAGGCCTGATCGCCGGTGAGGGCCGCGAGCGCCGCTTTCTGCGAGATGCTCGAGGCGTTCGAGGTCGACTGCCCCTGGATCGTCGCCATCGCGGTGATCAGGTCCTTCGGGCCTCCGCAGTAGCCGATGCGCCAGCCCGTCATGGCGTAGGCTTTGGACACGCCGTTGATGGTGACGGTGCGGTTGTAGAGCTCGGGCACCGCGGTGATGAGGCTGCAGAAGGGCTCGCGGCCCCAGTAGATCTTCTCGTACATGTCATCGGTGCCGATGACGATCCGGGGATGCTGCAGCAGCACCTCTCCGAGCGCCCGCAACTCCGCGCGCGTGTAGGCAGCGCCCGTCGGATTGCAGGGGCTGTTGAGCAGCACCAGGCGCGTCTTCGGGGTGATGGCCGCGGCCAGCTGCCGTGGGGTGATCTTGTAGAGCTGGTTCGGCCCGGCGAAGGGTGTGACAGGCAGCCCATCCGCCAGCAGCACCATGTCGGGGTAGGAGACCCAGTACGGGGCGGGGATGATCGCCTCATCGCCGGGATCGAGCACCGACATGCACAGGTTGTAGATCGTCTGCTTGGCCCCGGAGGAGACCAGGATCTGCGGGCGCGCGTAGCTGATGCCGTTGTCGCGCTCGAACTTCGCGATGATCGCGTCCTTGAGCTCGTTGATGCCCTCGACGTTCGTATAGCGGGTGAAGCCGCTCCGGATCGCCTCGATGCCGGCCTGGGCGATGGGGGCGGGGGTGTCGAAGTCCGGCTCGCCTGCCCCCAGGCCGATCACATCCTTGCCTTCGGACTTGAGCCTGGCAGCACGGGCGGTGACGGCGAGCGTGGCGGATGGCTTGACGCGCTGGACGCGTCGCGAGAGGGGTAGGGTCACGGGTCTCCTGCTGTGATCGTTGGAGTCGGGAGGCATCGGCTATATTAAGAGATTCGGCCAAGGCTCACCACGGCCGCCACTGTCCCCGACCTCAGGTTATCCACAGCCTCACCGGCGAGAGCACACCCTGCACGATGAGCGAGCACAGCCCTTCCGAGCGCACAGCCTTTCGACTGACGGCGGACTACGAGCCGGCGGGGGATCAGCCGCAGGCCATTGCCAAGCTGGTCGAGGGCCTGGAGGCGGGCCTGGCGCACCAGACGCTCCTCGGGGTCACGGGCTCGGGCAAAACCTACGTAGTCTCGCAGGTCATCCAGCGCGTGCAGCGCCCGACGCTGGTGCTCGCGCACAACAAGACCCTGGCGGCACAGCTCTATGGGGAGTTTCGCACCTTCTTTCCGCACAACGCGGTCGAGTACTTCGTCTCCTACTACGACTATTACCAGCCCGAGGCCTACGTCCCCTCGACCGATACCTATATCGAGAAGGACTCCTCGGTCAACGAGCACATCGAGCAGATGCGCCTCTCGGCCACCAAGGCGCTCCTGGAGCGCCCGGACAGCATCATCGTCGCGACCGTCTCGGCCATCTACGGCCTGGGCGATCCGCAGGCCTACCTTGCGATGGTGCTGCACCTGGTGCGCGGGGATCGCATGGATCAGCGCAAGCTCCTGCGCCGGCTCGCCGACATGCAGTACACGCGCAACGAGCTCGACCTCACCCAGGGCACCTATCGCGTTCGCGGGGATGTGATCGACATCTTTCCGGCCGAGTCCGAGCGCGAAGCGATCCGCGTCGAGCTCTTCGATGAGACGATCGACTCGCTGACGCTGTTCGATCCTCTGACGGGAGCGATCTCGCGCAAGGTGCCGCGCTTTACGGTGTATCCGGGCACGCACTACGTGACCCCGCGCGAGCGGCTCAGCGGCGCCGTGGACCAGATCCGCGAGGACCTGAAGGTGCGTCTCGCAGAGCTGCGCTCATCCTCCAAGCTGCTCGAGGCGCAGCGCCTCGAGCAGCGCACCATGTTCGACATGGAGATGATCCAGGAGGTCGGCTACTGCGCGGGCATCGAGAACTACTCGCGCTATCTTTCGGGCCGCGCTCCGGGGGAGCCACCGCCGTGCCTGTTCGATTACCTGCCGCGCAATGCGCTCCTCATCATCGATGAGAGCCACCAGACGATCCCGCAGCTCGGGGCCATGTACCGCGGGGATCGCTCGCGCAAGGAGACCCTCGTCGAGTACGGCTTTCGCCTGCCTTCGGCGCTCGATAACCGGCCGCTGAAGTTCGAGGAATGGGAGCAGCTCGCCCCGCAGATGATTTTCGTCTCGGCGACGCCTGCGGATTACGAGCGCACGCGCTCGGCACAGGTGGTCGAGCAGCTGGTGCGCCCCACGGGGCTGGTGGATCCGGACCTGGAGGTGCGCCCCGTGCGCTCGCAGGTCGATGACCTGCTCTCGGAGGTGCACCGCTGCGTGCAGCGCCACGAGCGAGTGCTCGTGACCACGCTCACCAAGCGCATGGCGGAGGACCTGACCGACTATCTGAACGAGCACGGCGTCAAGGTGCGCTACCTGCACTCGGACATCGACACCGTCGAGCGCACCGAGATCATCCGCGACCTGCGCCTCGGGCGCTTCGATGTGCTGGTGGGCATCAACCTGTTGCGCGAGGGCCTGGACATGCCCGAGGTGTCCCTGGTCGCCATTCTCGATGCCGACAAGGAAGGCTTTCTGCGCTCGGACAACTCGCTCATCCAGACGATCGGGCGGGCGGCACGCCACATCAACGGTCGGGCCATTCTCTACGCCGACACCATCACGGGCTCCATGCGCCGCGCCATCGATGAGACCAATCGCCGCCGCGCACGTCAGATCGCCTATAACGAGGAGCATGGAATCACCCCGCGGGGCATCCAGAAGGCCGTCGCCGACATCATGGAGGGGGCACGTGCCGAGCCCGCTGCGGGCGGGGAACCGAGGCGCGCCGGGAAGAAGGGGGGCGCGGCGGCGAGCCTTGCGCCCGAGGCGATCGTACGGCAGATCAAGAAGCTCGAGACCGAGATGTTCAAGAAGGCGCGCAATCTCGAGTTCGAGGAGGCCGCGCAGCTTCGCGATGAGATCGAGCGCCTGAAGAAGATAGAGCTCGGGCTCGCCGATCGGGCGAGGGCCTCCTGAGATCTCCGCCGGCGCCGCTCGGGCACGATTCCTGCCGCTAGTCGCTCATGAACAGCTCGGCCCAAGCCTCCCGCAACTTCTTCGTCCTGCTCACTGTGGTGGTGGTGGTGGCGGCGCTGCGCCTCGCGCAAGACGTGTTCGTGCCGCTCGCGCTCGCCATGCTCCTCACCTTCTTGCTGGCGCCGCTCGTTGATCGGCTGCAGCGCTCGGGCATCAATCGCTCGGTGGCGGTGTTCGTGACGGTGTTTCTCGCCGCCTCGGTGCTGCTCGGTGTGCTCTACGTGGTGTTCGATCAGCTCAAGGACGTGGTCACCGAGCTGCCGCATTATCGCCATCAGCTGCTGCGCAATTTCCAGCATCTGGGCGGCGCGCTGCGTGGCGTGCTGGGACGCACGGTCAATCTGGTGGAGGAGGTGAGCTCGGACCTGCGCCGCGTAGCACCGCAGGTGAGCCCGGCCCCCGTGGTTCCCAAGGTCGAGGTGGTCGAGCCCCCCATCACCGGTTTTGAGGCCCTACGGCAGATGTTCTCGCCGCTGCTGGCGCCCGTGGCAACGGCGGCCGTGGTGCTGGTGTTCGTGGTGTTCATGCTGCTGCGCTTCGCCGACCTGCGCGATCGGGTGATCCGGCTCCTGGGCTCGCGCAACCTGCGCCTCGCCACCGAGGCGATCGAGGATGCGGCGCGGCGCGTCAGTCGCTACCTGCTGATGCAGACCCTCATCAACGGCTGGGAGGGGCTGTGCGTCGCCGTGGGACTCACCTTCATCGGCGTACCGAACGCCGCCCTGTGGGGGGCGCTCACCGCGGTGCTGCGCTTCATCCCCTACATCGGCATCTGGGTAGCGCTCGCCATGCCGCTCGCGCTCTCCTTCGCCGTCTTCGATCGCTGGACCCCACCGCTCTTGGTCGTAGCGCTCTTTGCAGCGGTGGAGACGCTGAGCTACGTGGTGCTGGAGCCCTGGCTGTATTCGCGCCGCACGGGGGTCTCCCCCGTGGCGCTGCTCGCCTCGGCGGTCTTCTGGGCCTGGCTGTGGGGGGCGGCGGGGCTCTTCCTCGCCATCCCGCTCACGGTGTGCCTGGTGGTGATGGGTAAGTACATTCCGGCGCTCGCCTTCCTCGATGTGCTGCTCGGGGATCAGCCGGTGCTCGCCCCGCACGAGCGGCTGTATCAGCGCCTGCTCGCGAACAACCCCGACGAGGCGGACGACCTGCTGGAGACGCAGCTCAATGAATGCTCGGTTGCCGCGATGTGCGACCGGGTGGTGCTACCGGCGCTGCAGCTGCTCGAGCGCGATCATGAGCAGGGCGCCCTGCGCGAGAGCAAGCGTCAGTACGTGCTCGATCACATCGAGCGCTGGACCGAGGAGCTCGCGGATCGGGCGGCGGTGCGCGCTGCGGCGAGCCGCGGCGCGGAGGGCGCACCCATCGAGGGATCGAGTCCCGATGAGCCCCCGCCGCACGAGGTGGCGCCCGGGCCGGAGATCCTGTGCATCGCCGCGATGGATCGTGCCGATGACATCACGGCACGCCTGTTCGCGATCGTGCTGCGCGATGCCTCGCTTGCGGCGCGGGTGGTGCCGCGAGGCTCGCTGCGCACGCTGCAGGGGGAGGGCGCCACCCCCGCCGTCATCGTCATCTCGGCCCTGCCGCGCGATGGGGTCACCCACGCACGCCCGGTCAGCCGTCGAGCGCGGCTGCTCTTTCCCACCACGCCCGTGCTCGTCGGCATGTGGCACTCGGCGGC
>DATJSR010000112.1:0-30178 GCA_035504015.1 Steroidobacteraceae bacterium | reverse complement strand
ACGGTGGCGGCGCTCCATACCCCGAGCCCGATGGCGAGGATCACCTTGCGATTGTGGCGATCGATGTAGCGTGCGACCGGAATGCCGATGAAGGTGTAGAACAGCGCGAACGCAGGACCGAGCAGCAAGCCCACGCCGCTGTCGCTCAAGTGCAGATCGCGCTTGATCGGCTGCACGAGCAGCGACATCACCGTGAGATCGAGGTTGGCGAAGAGCACGGCGAGCGCCAGCACGAACACCGTATACCAGGCGACGCCGGGGCTCGGCCATGCGGCATTCGGCGACTCGGCCGCCATCCCCTGCCCCCCTGTCGTCATCGCCTCCTCAGCGCAGAGCGGAGGACATCCGGCTGCGACTTGCCTCCAGCGTGTCGCGCACCGGGTTCGGCATGGCGAGCGCCGCCTGCACTCCGGGACGCGCCGACATGCGCGCGTGCCAGTCCATGAAGCGCGGCGTGTCCTTCTCGTTGACGAGGTTCGGCGACATGCGCGGCACGCCGGCAGCCATCGCGAAGCAGGCCACGTCGGCGAGCGAGAATGCGTCTCCCGCGAGCCATGGCGTCACTGCGAGCTGTGACTCCATGCGCGCGATCGAGGTGCGCACCTGCCGGCCCCAGTTGTCGAGCTGCTCCTTGGTGTAGCCCTGCTTGGCCGACGTGCGCCACTTGTCCTGCTGCTCCTTGAGCGGGATGCGCGCGACCTTCTGCTCGAACTCCTCGGGCGTGAGCTTGTCGGTGATGTTGCGGATCATGTGATGCCAGGCGATGAAGCTCAGCGCCGGACAGAAATACTCGTCGACGAATTTCGTCCAGATGCGCATGCGCGCGCGGCCGTAGGCGTCCGCAGGCCGCAATGGCGGTCCGCTGAAGGCCTCGTCGAGGTACTCGTTGATGACCGTCGACTCGGTGATCACCTTGCCGTCGTGCACCAGCGCGGGGACCTGACCGTTCGGGTTGACCTCGAGGAAGGCCGGCTCGTGCTGCTCGAACTTGTGCAGATTGACGAAATGGCTGGTGAAGGCGACGCCCTTTTCCTTGATGGCGATCAGCACTTTGAGCGAATTGGCCGCCGGCTCGGCGTGATACAGGTCCAACATGACGAGTCCCCTCGAGTGATGCTGCCTCAGCTGGCGCAAGAATAGCGCATCCGCGAGCGAGCGGCGGCCGAGCGCCCTCAGGCGTGCGTCACCTGCAGGATGCTGTGACGGATCTCCTCGTTGAGCACCAGCTCGGCATCCTCGGCGACACGCATCAGCACCTCATCGAACTGCAGTTTGCCCGCGCCCGAGGCGCGCACGACGCCGCGCCGGCGCAGCAGATCGATGAAGTTCTCGAACAGCGCGCGATCGAAGAACTCCGGAGAGCTGAAGCCGTAGAGCAGGCTCATGCGCTCGGCCATCAGCTGGCAGCGCTCCTCGAGCGTCGCCTGCGTGATGCTGCCGCTGCCGGCGCGCAGCAGCAGCGCAATGGCGAGGTAATAGCGCTCGATGATCTGCAGCGTCGCCTGTGCGAGCAACGACAGCTGCATCGCCTCGCTCGAGCTGGGCGGCGGCCGGCACCACTGCACGCCCGCCGCGGCGCTGTGGATCAGGCCGCGACGCTCGAGCGCAGCGAGCACGCCGTCGACGACCTGGGGCAGCTCCTGCTCCGGCCAGCGCAGGAACAGCTCCGCGGCGATGTACGGGTAGATCCGCCAGGCCAGGCGATGGATGTCCTCGCGGCGCATGACGGCGTTGCCGATGAAGCAGCAGGCGATGAGCGAGGGGATCGCAAACAGGTGCAGCACGTTGTTGCGGTAGTAGGCAGCAAGCACCGCCGACTGCTCCTGCATCTGCACCAGATCCCCGAGCGGGTGAGCACGCCGCGACACCATCTTGAGCGCCGCACCGTAGGCGATGATCTCGGCGCTCGGGAGCTGCGTCACCGTGACGCGATCGCTGTAGGGACAGTCGCTGAGCAACGCACGGTGGGTGTCGAGCAGGCGCAGCAGGTCGGCCTCGGCGAGCACGTGCCCGGGCGAGGCGAGGAGCGTCACCGCGAGCAGATTGATGGGTGTCACCGCCGCCGCGGCATTGATGCGGCACATGATCGAGGCCGCGATCTCGTCGGTAGCAGCGCCCATCCAGGGCAGCTTGGCATCGTCCTGCGTCAGATGCTGGCGCCATTCGGGGTCGAAGCGCTCGAGCACCTGCCCGAGCACGAGCGGCTCGCCGAGATTCACGTGCACGCTGCCGAAGCGCTCGCGCAGTCGCGGCAGCGTGGCGAGCAGGCCGAACACGCTCTCCTTCTTCTTTGGCTGGCCGGAGAGCTCACCGATGTAAGCCTGCTCCTCCATGATGCGCTCGTAGCCGAAGTACACGGGCACGAACACCACCGGGCGGGCCGGGGCGCGCACGAAGCTGCGCAGCGTGATCGTGACCATCCCGGTCTTCGGCTGCAGCAGCCGCCCCGTGCGGCTGCGGCCGCCCTCGATGAAGTACTCGATGGAATGGCCGCGTGCCATGATCGCGGCCATGTAGTTGACGAACACGACCGTGTAGAGCGAGCTGCCGCGAAACGTGCGGCGGATGAAGAACGCACCGCCCTTGCGCAGCAGCCGCCCGATGATCGGCAGATCGAGATTGACGCCGGCGGCGATGTGCGGAATGGCGTAGCCCTGCCGGTAGATCACGTAGGAGAGCAGCAGATAGTCCATGTGGCTGCGGTGGCAGGGCACGTAGATGATCTCGCACCCCTCGGGCAGCTGCTCGAGCGTGGCGGCGTGCTCGAAGACGACGCCATCGTACAGACGGTTCCACAGCCAGGTGAGCACGCGCTCCATGAAGCGGATGAAGGCGTGGGAGTAGTTCGCCGCGATCTCCTCGACCAGGCGCTGCGCCTTGAGGAGGCCCTGGCGGCGCGTGAGGTGGCTCTCGCGCACCTCCTGGGCCACGGCGGCACGCACCGCGCGTTTGCGCAGCACCTCGGTGAGGATCGTGCGCCGGTGCGACAGGTCCGGACCGATGCGCGCAGCGCGCTGCCTGCGAAAGCGATTGCGCAGCGCCCGTGCGACGCGGCGGCATTGCGCCGCCGGCGCGGCGTCCTCTCCCATCAGGCTGCGCAATGACACGGGATCGTCGAGCTCGAGGAGGGTGGAGCGGCCGTTGAACAGCACCTGCAGGAAGCGCCGGATGCGGCTCGCGAGCGCCCAGTCCTCGACGAGCAGCAGGCGAAACCACGATGCCTCGCGCTGCGGCGCGCGGCCCCAGTAGACGGCCACCGGGACGAGCTCCACGTCGAGCCGCGGATCGCGCCGCACGAGCTCGATCATCTGCTGCAGCATGGCGGGCGGGCGCCGGTCGAGGCGCAGGTCCCAGAAGCCGCGCGTGCGGTTGAGGTAGAACGAGGAGCGCAGATCGGCGCCACGCGGTGTGAGACGCTTGCGGGGTCGCGGCAGCTTCAGCCGCACGCAGGCGCTCTGCAGCACCGCGAGATCGATGACGCTGTGCTGCTCGAGCACGTAGCACACCGGACTGGCGCGTCCCTGCAGCCGCGCGGCAACGTCGGCAGGCAGCACACTGAAGCGCACCCATAGAGCCAGCACGCGTCGCAGCAGCCAGGCCATGCACCTATGCCGAGGAGGGCAGGTCGAGCGAGATCAGGAAGTACTCGAACAGGTAGCGCACCAGCGAGAGCTGCTCGTGCAGGCGATGCTCGTCGTCGATCAGATGCAGCGTCGCTCGATAGCGCTGCGCGAAGCGGACGCTGTGCTCATAGGGCACGACGCTGTCGCGCCAGCCGTGCACCAGCGTCGCCGGGCAGTCGAGCAGGTTCTCGCGCAGCTCGGGCAGCCCCTCGACGTAGATCGCAGGCGCCAGCAGAAAGACCCCGCGCGCGTGCAGCAGCGAGGCCGCCGCGAGGGACAGGTATCCCCCGAGGCTCGAGCCGACGAGCACCAGATCTCCCTGCAACTCCTGGCAGAAGTCCATGAGCCGCGCGAGACGCTCGCGCACGCCCTCGATGCCGCGGTAATCGACCGACTCGGGCAGATAACCCTCGCTGCGCGCCGTGTCTGCGAGCGCCGTGATCTTGCGGCCCCAGGGAGCGCCCTCCTGGCCATGAGAGAAGACGACGTGGCGCGTAGGCACGGTGATCGCTCTTTGTGACGGCAGCATGCTCGCGAGGAGACCGCCCCTATCTTAGCAAGACAGCCTTGCCCGGCTGGCGCATCATGGCGACCCGATGCACGGCTGGCAGTTCTGGATCGATCGGGGCGGCACGTTCACCGACGTGATCGGTCTTGCCCCCGACGGCGAGCTTCACGTTCGCAAGGTACTCTCGGCGGTACGCCCCGGCGAGTGCGATCCCGGACTCGCCGCCGTGCGGTCGTTGCTGCGCACGGCGCGCGCCGCGGCGGCCGCACCGGGCGCGGCCGCGTCAGCGGTGCTCGCAGTCAAAGTGGGCACGACGGTCGCGACCAATGCACTGCTCGAGCGCCGCGGCGAGCCGGTGCTGCTGGTGACCACCGAGGGGCTCGCCGATCAGCTCGCCATCGGCGATCAACACCGGCCCGAGCTGTTCGCCCTGCGCATCGTGCGCCCCGAGCGCCTCTATGCCAGGGTCATCGAGGCCCGCGAGCGCATCGACGCCGCCGGAGAGGTCCTGCGCTCGCTCGATGTGCCCGCGTTGCGCCGCGAGCTGCAGGCGGCCTGGTCGGCCGGTTTCCGGGCACTCGCCATCGTGTTCCTGCACGGCTGGCGCCATGGCGCGCACGAGCAGCTGGCGGCGGCGCTCGCGCGCGAGGTGGGCTTCACGGACATTGCGGTCTCGCACGAGATCTCACCTCTCGCGCGCTACGTTCCACGGGGGCAGACGACGGTGCTCGGCGCTTATCTCGAGCCGACGCTGCGCCGCTATCTGCAGGGGCTGCAGCATGAGCTTCGGGCGCTGCAGACGGATGCCGCTGTGGGCGCCCGCGGCGCAGAGCACGCGCCGATACGGCTCGAGCTGATGCAGAGCCATGGCGGTCTCGCCGAGGCGGCCGGCTTTCGCGCGAGCGAGAGCCTGCTGTCGGGTCCGGCGGGCGGCTTGGTGGGGGCCACGCACGTCGCGCGCCGACTCGGGATCGCGCGCGTCGTGAGCTTCGACATGGGTGGCACCTCCACCGACGTGGCGGTTGCCGACGGCGCGCTGCCACACCGCTTCGAGCACGACATCGGCGGCGTGCACCTGCAGACCCCCATGCTCGATGTGCATACGATCGCCGCGGGCGGTGGCTCCGTGCTCAGTTACCGCGACGGGCGGCTGCGGGTGGGCCCCGAGTCGGCAGGCGCGCATCCTGGCCCGGCCTGCTACGGGCGCGGTGGACCGCTCACGCTCACCGATGCCCAGGTTCTGCTCGGGCGACTGCGGCCCGACACGCTGCCGCACAGCTTCGGCGCCGATGGCTCCCAGGCCATCGATGCGCAGGTGGTCGTCGAGCGCTTTGCCGAGCTCGCCGGCCGCATCGCTGACCGTCTCGGAGATGAGCTCTCCCCCGAGGCCCTGGCGGATTCCTTCGTCGAGGTCGCCGTGGCCTCCATGGCAAATGCCATCCGTCACGTGTGCCTGCGCCAGGGCCTCGACGTGACCGGGTTCACCCTACTCGCCTTTGGCGGTGCCGCCGGACAGCATGCCTGCCGGGTGGCACGCGCGGCGGGCCTGCAGCGCGTGCTCGTGCATCCGCTCGGCAGCGTGCTCTCCGCCTATGGCATCGGCGTCGCCGAGCGCACGGTGCTGCTGCGCGCGAGCGTTCATGCACCGCTCGATGCACGGGGCCTCGCAGCCGCCGATGCCCAGCTCGGGCGCCTCGAGGCGCAGGCGCTCGCGCAGCTCGAGGCGAGCGATCGGCCGGCAGATCGCGTGCGCCTCGAACGCCTGCTCGAGCTCAGGACGGGCGACAGCGAGACGGCGCTCGCCGTCGCCTGGGGCTCTCTCGGCGAGCTCACTGGTGCCTTCGCCGACGCGCATCGGCGGCGCTTCGGCTTCGAGCCGCAGGGCCCCGCGCTCAGCATCGAGGCCGTGCGGCTCGAGGCGCGCTGTCCCTCGGTGGATCCCGCTCAGCTGCGCGCGCCTGCGCCCGCGGAAGGCAAGCCGCTGCCCTCACACGGGCGTGCCTGGTTCGGCACCTGGCTGCGGACACCCCTCGTGTCGAGTGCCTGCGTCACCGAGCTCACAGGCCCCGCGCTCGTCGTCGAGCCGCACTCCACGCTGGTGCTCGAGCCGGGTTGGACTGCGCGCCGGCTCCCCGGCGGAGAGATCCTCGCCGAGGATGCCGCCGCCGAGGGGCGCAGCGTGGGCGCGCTCGCCGCTGCTGCGCGCACGGAGGTGTTCGACAATCTGTTCATGCACATCGCGGAGCAGATGGGCGAGGTTCTGCGCCAGAGCGCACAGTCGGTCAATATCAAGGAGCGGCTGGATTACTCCTGCGCGCTGTTCGATGCGCGGGGCGCTCTCATCGCCAATGCGCCGCACATGCCGGTGCACCTCGGCTCGATGGGGGCAAGCGTCCGCGCGGTCATCGAGGCGCACGGCGCGCAGCTGCGCCCCGGCGCGGCCTGGCTGCTCAACAGCCCCTACCACGGCGGCACGCATCTGCCGGACATGACCGTGGTCTCGCCCGTCTTCCTCTCCCGAGCGAGCGCCAAGGCGGTGAGCGGACCGGATTTCTTCGTGGCCTCGCGCGCGCATCATGCCGACATCGGGGGCGTCAGTCCCGGCTCCATGCCTGCACACAGCGCGCACATCGATGAGGAGGGTGTGCTCATCGAGGACTTCGCTCTGCTCGAGGACGGACGGCTGCGCGAGCGCGAGCTGCTCGAGATTCTGCGCAGTGGCCCCTATCCCGCGCGCAATCCGGCGCAGAATCTGGCCGACCTGCGCGCACAGCTCGCGGCCAATGCGCGCGGTCACGAGGAGCTCGCGCGCGCTGCGCACGAGCACGGTCTGCAGGCGCTGGGCGATGCGATGCAGCGGGTGCAGCAGAACGCCGCCGAGTGCGTCCGCGAGGCACTCGCCGCACTCGCACCGGGCGCTTTCCGCTGCGAGATGGACGGCGGGCAGGTGATTGCCGTGCGCATCGACATCGATCGGGAGCGCAAGCGGGCGCGGATCGATTTCAGCGGCACTTCGGCGCAGGGCCGGCACAACTTCAATGCGCCGCGCGCGGTCTGCGTGGCGGCCGTGCTCTACGTGTTCCGCACGCTCGTGGCGCGGCCCATCCCGCTCAACGAAGGTTGCCTCGAGCCGCTCGAGATCATCGTCCCGCGAGGCTGCATGCTCGATCCGGTGGCCCCGGCCGCCGTCGCCGCGGGCAACGTGGAGACCTCGCAAGTCATCGTCGATGCGCTCTACGGAGCGCTCGGGGTGCTCGCCGCCTCGCAGGGCACCATGAACAATCTCACCTTCGGTAATGCGCAACTGCAGTACTACGAAACCATCGCCGGCGGCTCGGGCGCGGGCGCTTCCTTCGATGGCTGCGATGCCGTGCAGACCCACATGACGAACTCCAGGCTCACCGACCCGGAGATCCTCGAGGAGCGCTTCCCGGTGCTCGTGCGCGAGTTTCGCATTCGCCGCGGCGCAGGCGGCGCCGGCGCCCATCGCGGCGGTGACGGCATCGTGCGACAGATCGAGTTCCGCGCGCCCTGTACGGGTGCGCTGCTCGCCAACCGCCATCGCATCGCACCTTTCGGGATCGCCGGCGGCGCGGCCGCGTTGCCCGGGGCGGCGCGACTGCTGCGCGCCACCGGCAGCGTCGAAGCGCTGGCGGCTACCGCGCGCTTCGAGCTGTTGCCGGGCGACCGACTGGAGATTCTCACTCCCGGGGGCGGCGGTTTCGGCACACCCTCAGCTGCTCAGGATTGAGGACTCGATCTCCGACTCAACCCGTGGCCGGCAAGTGCTCAGGCGATTCACCACGATCGGACGCACGCGGCTCACGCCGCGCGCCTGGGTGAGCCGGAAGGCGTGGAAGTCCGCCGGCCGCGTCAAGGCAAATCCGAAGAGCAGGTCGGTCCGCGGCGCCCCGAGATGCTCGGGAGGGTTCAGCCGCTCGTCGCAGATCACGAAGTAGCTCTCGTCGCTGCGGGTGCTCGCAAAGGCCCCATCACGGCTCAGCTCCTCGAGAAACTGCGCTACCTGAGCCTGCGCGCGCGACCAGACGGTCGGTCCGCTCGGCACATCGCGCAGCCATGCCGTGCCGTTCTCGATGCTGCTCACCACAAACAGCGCGAGGCGCCGCGCGGCAAGATGCTGCCAATCGCTCGAATCGGAGGTCGCACTCGCCAGCGTGCGCAGCGAGAGGGGGGTCCGGGCGCTGCTGCGCAGTGCGAGCAGGGTATTGACGCCCGCCTGCGCGAGACGTGCGCGCTCGATATCGCTCACGGCCACAGCCGGCTTCAGGCCGGGACGCAGGATCGGCTCATCGGCGCGCATCGGCGACCATACCGGCGAGCTCTCTTCGGAGCGCGCGATCAGCGCCGCGCCGGCTGCCGCCGAGCCGAAGCTCTCCAGACGGTTGCGCAAGGGATCGTGCTGCAGCAGGGATGGGAAGAACATGACCGCGTCCGCGCTGCGCAGCGGCCAGCTGCGCAGGCCGGCGAGCGCCGTCTCCACCGAGTTCCAGCCGGCAGGAGGATCGAGCACGAGCATGGCGTGTCGCTCGCGGCACAGACGCAGCGCGACGAGCAGCGCGGCAAAGCCCACGGCCCGCTCGCGTGCGAGCGGCGGGATGCACAGCAGGTCGAAGCGCTCCTGCGGCGACAGGGCATGCAATCCGCTGTGCTCGCCGGCCGAGCCGATCACATCGTAGTCACTGAGCGGTGCCCCGTCGTCGCCATCGGCGCCGCAGGCCACATAGCCAACGGCGACCGCGGCGCCCGCCCCCAGCGTACGCTCGGGTCGAGCCGAGGGAACACTCCCCTGGACGCGTACCAGGCGCGATGCCTGCAGAGCCTGCACGATGCCGCATCCGGCATCCTCGCCCACCGACAGACGCCGCCAGATCTCCTGGTCCTCGATCCGCTCGGAGCCCGGCATCTGCAGCCGCTGGACATTGAGATTGAACCGATCGCTCTGCTGCGGTGGGATGCCGTCGTAGTCGATCGCGGCGCGCAGGTACTCGCGCGAGCCCGGGTTCAGCCCGATCAGCTGCAGCTCCCCCCTGGGGCCGGGCAGGTGCAGCGTCGGGGGCCGCGCGCCGTTGGCGACTCGCACGACGAGCGCCTCTCGGCCACCGTTCTCGAAGAACTGGTGAATCGCGTAGGAGAGCGTGGAGGGCTGCCACAGCCCTCCGAAGCTGCGCTGATAGTCGCTGAAGCTTGCGATACGGACGGGTCGGTGCAGGGGACCGCGCAGCGTGCGCCCGATGAAGGCGGTGACTCCGGTACGCGCGCGTGCAATGGCTGGCGCGCTCTCTGCAGACTGGCTGGCGATGATCTCGAAGGCGCCGCGCTCGGCCACGGGGCTCCCCGGCACTGCCGGATCCGTTTCAGGAGGCGCGCGAGACTCTAACAGAAAAGCCGGCCGAGGCAGCGGCGGAATCGGCGGGCGTGGCGCCCGAGGGCGCAGCGGTGCCCGTCTCACGCTCGCGCTGCTGCTGCTCCGCGAGCGCCCGCGCGGCATCCTCCCGCTTGCGCACGATCTCCCCGAGCATGATCTCGAGCCATTCCGAGAAGCCGGACATGGGAACCGCCCGCGCGAACGCGGTGTCCTCAGCTACCCGACTTATGCGCCGCCGGGGCGCTCGCCGTCTGCTGCCCCGCCTGGGCCTGCGCCGGGTCGCGCTCGGAGAGCATTTCCTGGAAGGTCTTGTCGTCCATCGGCAGATCCGACTTGCCGTCCCAGGTCGCCCCATCGGGAACGCGGTCCTGTACCAGCACCGCATCGGCGAGCGCCGCATCGAGCGTGGCCCCGGGCGTGGTGATGGACACTGGAATGCCCCGCGGATTCTGCGCGAGCTGGCGCATGAGCTCGCCGTCGATGGTCAGGCTCCGGCGCTTCAGATCCTGCTGCACGCCTCTGCCAAGCGCCTTGATGAGGCGCGGCTCGCTCTGCAGCCCCTGGCGCTTGTCATCCTCCAGCGAGCCGAACGCCTGGGCGTACAGCTGACCGGCATGCCAGCCGAAGACGAGCGGCTGGTTGACGACGCGCACCTGGGTACCGAGCGGCACGTGATCGAAGAGGAATGCGATGTCCTCGGGGTACAGACGGATGCAGCCGTGGCTGGAGCGCAGACCCACGCCGGCGGGTTTGTTCGTGCCGTGGATCAGATAGCCCGACCAGGCGAGATAGAAGGCGTGCCGACCGAGCGGGTTGTCGGGACCGGGACCCACGACCGTCGGCAGCTGATCGCCGTTCTCGCGGTGCTCCTTGATGACCGACACGGGCGGCCGCCACGTCGGATCCTTCTGCCGCCGCACGATGCGCGTGACGCCCTCGGGCGTTTTCCAGCCGACCTTGCCGATACCGATGGGAAAGGTGTAGACGAGGGGTGACTCGGCGGACTTGTGTGGCGGAAAGTAGTAAAGCCGCATCTCTGCGATGTTGATCACGACACCCGTGTGCGGCGCGTTCGGCAGCACGAACTGCGTGGGGATGACGATGCGCTTGCCGGCACCCGGCAGCCACACGTCGACGCCGGGATTGGCTCGCACGATCTCCTCGTACCCGATGTTGAAGCGGCGGGCGATGTCGGTGAGCGTGTCCTCCTTGGTCGCCACCGTGACCTGTACCACCCCCACGACATCGTCGTGATCCGCGGCGATCGGAAACTTGTAGGTGGCGACCGGCGCGGCCTCGAGCGGGGCGGGCGGCGGCGGCGGCGGCGGAGCGGGAGGGGGTGCCTGGCGCGAGGGCATGCCAAACAAAGAGCACGCACCGAGGAAGGCGGCAAGCAGCGCAGCCGTAGCGGCGCGGGCGTGGGAGCGAGTGAACGTCATGGCTTCGATTATGACATCGGGGCGCCGCCCGGGGATACGCCCGGCCACGCCCGGGGTTGCGCATGGCGGCAGCGATGCCGCTTCGGCTGTCACGGCGCGGCTTGCATGACAAAAAAAACCCCAGGCCATGAGCCTGGGGTCGTAAAGGCGGACTTTCGATGAAGGGAAGGAAGTCCGCTAGGGGATGCTGAAAAACCTAGTGCAAGCGCGCCCAGTGCAGGATCCGGATCTCCTCGCTCGAGAGATCGAAGCTCTGCGCCAGAAGCGAGCGCAGCTCACGCGTGCCGCCGCCGTGCTCGAGCGGATGCCGCAGCTCGACCACCCCACTCCACTCGCTGCCTGTGCCTATCGCCTGCCGCGCCGCGGCGCCGGCAGTGACGAAGTGCGTGTAGTACTTGGCGGCCATGTGGGGAAAGAGTAGTCACGGCCCGCTCCGGCGGCCGTGAAGCGCTCCACAGATCGCCCGAGTTTGTCAAGAGCGACGCGCGGCGAGCCCGAGGGGATGGCAACATAACGCCCCGCCATTCGATCGCACTCCCGCAGCCGCACCGTGTCGCGTTTTCGTCCCCCGCAGCCGCAAGGCTCGCTCTACATCACACCCGAGGGAGCGCGGCGGCTCAAAGCCGAGCTCGATGCGCTCTGGCGCGTCGAGCGCCCGCGCGTGACGCAGGCCGTGGCGGAGGCGGCCGCGCAGGGAGATCGCTCGGAGAACGCCGAGTACACCTATGGCAAGCGTCGCCTGCGCGAGATCGACCGCCGGGTGCGCTTCCTGCGCAAGCGGCTGGAGGGATTGACGGTGGTCGAGACGGCCCCGGCGGACCGCACCCGGGTGTATTTCGGCGCCTGGGTGAGTCTCGAGCGCGACGACGGCGTGCGGCTCGACTATCGCATCGTCGGACCGGACGAGATCGACCTCGCTCCGGGCTGCATCAGCATGGACTCACCGCTCGGGCGTGCCCTGCTGCGCAGGGCTCGCGACGAGGAGGTGACGGTGGAGCTGCCGGGGGGTAGCCGCACCTTCTGCATCGTGGCAATCGCCTACGAGCGAGGCGCATGAGGCACGTGGATGTGCCCGCCGCCGTAGGCGGCTAGCGGCGAGCAGCCGCGCCTCTTTAGCTCGCCCCCGGGCGACCTACCAGATGACGCGCACGTTCTTGAACTGCCAGGGATCGCTCTTGTCGATGTCCTCCGGGAACAGTCGCTCGCGATCGCTCAAGGGGGTCCAGTCGGTGTACTCGCCCACGACCTTGCCGAGGTAGGGCATGCAGATCTCGAGTATCCGGCGGTAATCCATCTCGTCCGGCTCGACCACGCCGCAGTTGGGATTCTCCATGGCCCAGACCATGCCGGCGAGACAGGCGATCGTCACCTGCAGGCTGGTGGCGCTGTTGTACGGCACCAGGGCGCGCGCCTGCTCGATCGTGAGCTGCGAGCCGTACCAGTAGGCGTTGCGCTTGTGACCGGCGAGCAGCACGCCGAGCTCATCGGTACCCTGCTCGATGTCGTCCATCAGGATGCGCTTGCGCTCCTGCAGGATGAAGTTACGGCCGGCCAGCTCGTGTACCGAGAGCACCGCCGCATCGCAGGGGTGATAGGCATAGTGCACGGTCGGGCGGTACACGACCTGCGAGCCATCGCGCACCGAGAAATAGTCCGCCATCGAGATCGACTCGCCGTGCGTGATGCAGAATCCGTGGAAATGTCCGGCGAGCGGAGTCCAGGTGCGCACCCGCGTGGCCGCCCCGGGCTGCATGAGATAGATCGCGCACTGCGAGCCGCCGTCGTGGCGCTTGCCGTCGCGCGGGAAATTGCGCTCGTGGGTGCCCCAGCCGAGCTCGGCGGGCTGGGAGCCCTCGCTCACGAAGCCCTCCACCGACCAGGTGTTGACGAACTCCCCGGGCGCCTTCGGCAGGCGCGACAGCTGCGTATCGCGCTCGGCGATGTGTATGACCTTGATGCCCAGGCGGCGCGCGAGATCCCCCCAATCCGCGCGCGTGCGTGCCGGCCCCGCATCGATCCCGGTATCCGCCGCCACATTGAGCAACGCCTGCTTGACCAGGTGGGAGACCAGGCCCGGATTGGCCCCATGGGTGAGCACCGCCGTCGGCGCGCGCGCATTGCCAGGCCGCAGCCCGAGCGCCTCCTCTCGCAACGCATAGTTGGTACGGCGCGCGGCAGGCAGGCTCGGGTCGGTGTAGCCCCCCGGCCAGGGCTCGATGCACGTATCGAGGTACATCGCGCCCTTCTCCCAGCAGTACTTGATGAGCGCGATGCTCGATACGTCGACCGACACGTTCAGCATGAAGTCGCCGCGGCCGAGCAGCGGCGCGAGCACGCGTCGGTAGTTCTCGCGCGTCAGCGGCTCCTGCACCACCTTGATACCGTAGCGCGCAGCCTCGGCAGCGCCCGCGCCGTCGGCGGTCACGATGGTGATGCGCTCGGGGACGACACCGATGTGTCGCAACACGAGCGGCAGGACACCCTGCCCGATGCTGCCGAAGCCCACGAAGACGAGCCGGCCGGGAAAATCGATGTAGGGTTGTTCGCTTGCCATGGTGTCGTCGTCAGCGCCAATGCGGCGGATAAGTGCGATCGTACCCTGGCAGCGCCTCGACGCGCGCGATCCAGCGCTCGAGCGCGGGGTAGTTCGCCGCGAGCGGCAGGAAGCGCGCCGATAGCTCGCGCGCCTGCGGCTTGGCGAGCGCGCGCAACAGCACCTGCAGCGCCGGAAAGATCACGATGTCGGCGGCGGAGAAGCTCTCGCCCACGACCCAGTCGGAACGCGCCAGCCGCGCCTCGATCGAGCGCGCCTCGCTCGCCACCACGTGCATCGCACGGGCCAGCTCATCGGCGGAGATCTGCGGCTGAGCCGCGAAGAAGGCCTGCACGATACGCATGAGCTGCGGCTCGGCGTAGGACTGGTACTCGCAGATCACCCGCATGATGACGCCCGCCTCCTCCGCCGTGCGCCCGAAGATCGGCGGGTCGGGATACTTCCTGTCCAGGTAGCACAGCACCGCGAGCGATTCGAAGACGACGTAATCGCCGTCCTTCAGGATCGGAACGCGCCCGCGGAAGTTGAGTGCCAGAATCTGCGGCGACTTCTGCTCCTGCTTGGAGAACTGCAGCAGGTGACTCGTATAGGCGAGGCGCTTGTGCTCGAGCGCGAGCAGCACCCGCCAGCAGTATGCGCTGCCGCTGCCCCAGTAGAAGTCGATCGCCATATAATTCGTTCGCAAGTGCCGCCCGCGCGATTGTATCGCGAGCGGCCTGCGGCGCGAGCCGCGCCGTGAACGCCCGAGCTCCCATGACGACGCACCGACCGACTTACACCACGCTCATCACGCCCGCACAGCTCGCCGCGCTCGGCGACGCGCAGCTTGCGATCATCGATTGCCGTCACGATCTGGCCCGCCCCGCCTGGGGTGCCGGCGCCTACCGCGAAGGCCACATCCCCGGTGCGCTCTTCGCAAGCCTCGACTCCGATCTGTCCGGCCCCGTCGACCCCGGCAGCGGGCGTCATCCCCTGCCTGCGCCGCAGGTGCTGCAAGCCAGCTTCGGGCGGTGGGGCATCGGCGAGGACGTGCAGGTGATCGCCTACGACGAGCGGCAGGGATCGATTGCGGCGCGACTGTGGTGGTTGCTGCGCTTCTACGGACACCGAGCCGTGGCGGTGCTCGACGGCGGTCTTGCCGCCTGGCGCGCAGCCGGACTGCCACTGTCGAGCGAGGCCGTCGGGCGCCCGCAGCGCATCTTCAATGGACACCCCGAGCCGCAGCGCGTGCTCGGTGTCGACGAGCTCCAAGAGGGGCTGCGGCGTGGCAGCGTCCTCCTCATCGACGCGCGCACGGCGGACCGCTTTGCCGGGCGCAACGAGACGCTGGACCCGGTGGCCGGGCACGTCCCCGGGGCGCGCAATCACCCCTTCACGAGCAATCTCGACCCGCAGGGGCGCTGGCTGCCGGCCGCGCGGCTGCGGGAGCTGTGGCGCGCGAGCCTCGGCGACACGCCGCCGAGCGCGGTCGTCTCGATGTGCGGCTCGGGGGTCACCGCCTGCCACAACCTGCTCGCGCTCGAGATCGCGGGCATGCCGGGCGCGCGGCTGTACGCGGGCTCCTGGAGCGAGTGGATCCGCGATCCCGCGCGCCCCGTGACGCGCGACTGACAAAGTTTTTTGCTATCGTCCGGCGTTTTGGAGACCTCACAGCACATGGCCGCGGATCCCAAGGGCGCTGCCGTGAGCGGCGCGAACCGCAATTTCAATCCGGCCCAGCCGTGGAGCATCGAGGACTCGCTCGAGCTCTATCAGGTGAGCGCCTGGGGCAAGGGTTACTTCGCCATCAACGGCGCGGGTCACGTGGCCGTGCGCCCGGACACCCAATCCGGCCGCGAGATCGACCTCCTCGAAGTCGTCGAGGGACTCAAAGCGCGCGACCTGACGGCGCCCGTGGTGGTGCGCTTCTCGGACATCCTCGCGCACCGGCTGCGCCACCTGCACGCGGCGTTCGCCCAGGCGATGACCGAGAACGACTACCAGAGCCGCTACACGGCGGTCTTCCCCATCAAGGTCAATCAACAGCGCCTGGTGGTGGAGGAGGTTTACCGCTACGGCAAGGAATTTGGCTTCGGCCTGGAGGTCGGCTCCAAGCCCGAGCTGCTCGCGGTGATGGCGATGACCGAGAACGCCCCCGAGCGGCTCATCGTCTGCAATGGCTTCAAGGACGACAGCTACATCGAGGCCGTCACGCTCGCCACCAAGCTCGGGCGCACCATCATCCCGGTGGTGGAGAACTTCGAGGAGATCGATCTCATCCTCAAGCACGCGGACACCTACGGGGTGCGGCCCCGCATCGGCGTGCGGGTCAAGCTCTTCAGCGAAGGCTCCGGGCGTTGGCGCGAATCGGCCGGCGAGAAATCCAAATTCGGCCTGTTCATCACCGAGATCCTCGAGCTCTTCAATCTCCTCAAGGCGCGCGACATGCTCGACTGTCTGCAGCTGGTGCACTGCCACCCGGGCAGCCAGCTGCAGGACATCCGCCGCGTGAAGGACGCGATCAACGAGCTCGCCCACGTCTACGCCGAGCTCAAACTGATGGGCGCAGGACTGCAGTACATCGACGTGGGCGGTGGCCTCGGCGTCGACTACGACGGCAGCGGCACCAATTTCAGCTCCTCGATGAACTACACGCTCAACGAATACGCGAGCGATGTGGTGTACCGCATCGCCAGCGTCTGCAACGCCCGCGACATTGCCCACCCGCTCATCATCAGCGAGTCGGGTCGGGCCATCGCCGCCTATCACAGCGTGCTGATCTTCAACGCGCTCGGCTCGTCCGCGCTGGACAAGTTCCGCGTCACCGGGCGCACGACCGAGGACTACGCGGGCGAGCAGGAGCTGCCGCAGCCGGTGCAGGATCTGTTCGAGGCGTACCGCTCGGTCAGCGAGCGGCGGCTGGTCGAGTGCTATCACGATGCGCTCACCGCGCGCGAGCAGGCGCTGCAGATGTTCAATCTGGGCCTGCTGTCGCTCGAGTTCCGGGGCGTGGCGGAGCGACTTTTCTGGGCGACGTGCGCCAAGATCCGCGACAGTTGCCGCCGCCTGCCGCGGGTGCCCGAGGAGCTCGACGAGCTCGAGGCGATCCTTTCGGATACCTACTTCTGCAACTTCTCGGTCTTTCAATCACTGCCGGACAGCTGGGCGATCGATCAGCTCTTCCCGATCATGCCCATTCATCGGCTGCAGGAGCGTCCGACCCGCACCGGGGTGCTGGCGGACATCACCTGCGACTCCGACGGCAAGATCGACCGCTTCGTGAGCCAGCGCGACGTGAAGCGCACCCTGGAGCTGCACGAGCTGCGCGCGGGCGAGGACTACTATCTCGCCGCATTCCTCGTCGGCGCCTACCAGGAAACTCTCGGGGACCTGCACAATCTCTTCGGCGACACTCACGTGGTGCACATTCGGCTGCTCGAGGAGGGCGGCTGGTGGATCGAGGAGATCGTCAAGGGCGACACGGCCAACCGCGTGCTCGAGTACATGGAGTACGACGTGGCCGAGCTCTATCCGGCCCTCGCCCGCGACTGTGAGCGCGCCATTCGCGACGGCCGCATGACCGTGGCGGAGAGCCAGGCGCTCAAGCGCTTCTACGAGGGCGAGTTGAACGGCTACGCGTACCTCGAGCCCGCCGGGGTTTGAGGCGGCACGCTCCTTGCACATTAGACTTATTCAAGGCTGCCGCGGCGGTGCGCTCCGCCATCGGGGCCGGCGCCGCCGGGGCAGCCCCGGGGTGGCGCATTGATGATGTCCGGCTGTTTGCTTCCGTCTGGGGCCGGGAGTAGCATCTTTGTCGCGTTCGCATCCGCACCGTCCAAAGAGCTTTAGCGCGTTAGTCGTGTTCGCTGAACTCCTCCGCTCCCTCCGGCTCCTTTGGGTGCACGAACGCAAGGTGCAGGCCGCCGGCCCAAGCGCTGCGCATTGACCGAAGACAAGCCGATCGTGTGCCTTGAAGCCCTGACCTGTCATGTGGTTCGTTCACGCGGTACATGCGACCGACTCGTGCGGCTCGCCGCTGTCCGCCTTTCAGTGAGATGATTGGATGACGACGATCTATGTGGGCAATCTGCCCTTCAACGCCACCGAGCAGGACGTTCGTGCGCTTTTCGAGCGTCACGGCAAGGTGGATTCAGTCAAGCTGATCAATGATCGCGAGACCGGCAAGCCGCGCGGCTTCGGTTTCGTGGACATGCCACAGAACGAGGCTCAGGGCGCCATCCAGGCGCTGAATGGGCATCAGATGAACGGCCGCCCCCTGCGCGTCAACGAGGCCCAAGAGCGCCCGCAGCGACCGCGACAGGGCAGCGGTCCGTTCCGGCGCTAAGACACCCCACGGCGCACACGCTCCGCTCGGTCCCGCCGCTCATGGGCGCGGGCCGACGTGGGGTCGGGGCGCTCACGGGGCGTGGTCCCACGCGCTGCGCAGCGGCAGTCGCCACTGGCGGGCGCGGCACCACGCTTCGGCGGGTGGTCGATGCTGCCCATCACCGGTAAGGGACTGCCGGCCGGGGCACGGCAGAGTCTCTCGCGGGCCTCGCACCCGGGGTCTGCGGCACGCCGTGGGAGCGCGCCGCACCGCTGGGCAAGAGCCGCCGTGCTGCGTCTGTCGCTGGCGCTTTTCTTCGCTGCGGGCATCGCCGGGACGGCGGCCCTTCCCGACACCGCTGCGCAGCTCGATGCCATCCTGGCAGCAGATCATCGCTCGCCGGCGAACCGCGCTCGGGACGTCTATCGTCATCCGAAGGAGACCTTGCTCTTCTTCGGCATCTCGGCCGACAGCCGCGTTGCAGAGCTCTGGCCCGAACCCGGCTGGTATACCGAGATCATCGCACCGCTCGTCAGGGCGCGCGGCAAGTACTACGCCGCGCTGCAGCCGCCCGACCCCGGCAGCCGTCACATCAGCGCAGCCCGGCAGGCGTTTCTCGAGAAGCTCGCAGGGCGACCGGATCTCTACGATCGGGTCGGCCTGACCACCCTCGCCCCCCCGGGGACGGATATCGCGCCCGCCGGCTCGCTCGATCTGGTGGTGAGCTTTCGCAACCTCCACGACTGGATGGCCGAGGGCTGGGCGGCGCAGGCGATCGCGGCGGCCTACCGGGCGCTCAAGCCCGGCGGAGTGCTCGGCATCGTCGAGCACCGCGGCAACGCGGCGCAGGTGCAGGACCCGCAGGCGCGCAGCGGGTACGTCAACCAGGATTATGCCGAGCGGCTGATCGAGGCCGCGGGCTTCGAGCTCCTCGAGCGCTCCGAGATCAACGCCAATCCACGCGATCGCAAGGACTATCCGCAGGGAGTGTGGACACTGCCGCCCAGCTATCGCCTGGGAGCGACCGACCGCGATGACTATGCCGCGATCGGCGAGAGCGACCGCTTCACGCTCAAGTTCCGCAAGCCGAGCCGCTGAATGGGCGCCCCGCCGTAGCCGCGTCGGGCGGCCCTCACCACATCTGCTTCAGGCGCGCTCCCACATCGACCGAGGCCTCCTCGGTCGAGGCGAGTGGCACTTCCCCCAGCTGCGCGGTACGCAGCGTCGTGGCGTCGAAGGCCTTGAGCACCTTCTCGGTGAGAAAGCGGCTGCGTGCGCCGTACACGTGCGCATCGGACTGCCGCGGCTGGCTGGTGAGATGAAAGCGCAGCGGCGCCATCAGCAGCAGATCATCGCGGGCACGCGTCAGGGCGACGTAAAGCAAGCGCCGCTCCTCGTCGATGAGCTCGGGCTTGCTGGTGGCGAACTCGGACGGGAAGCTGCCGTCCACGACGTTGAGCAGGTACACGGTATCCCACTCCATGCCTTTCGCGGAGTGGATCGTGGAGAGCACCAGGTAGTCCTCGTCGAGCGCCGGGTTGGCAGCCAGATCGCCCGCCGCCTCCGGCGGATCGAGCGTCAGCTCCGACAGGAAACGCTCGCGTGAGGTGAAATTAGCCGAGAGCATGTCGAGCTGATCGAGATCGCCCACGCGCGTGTGGAAGTGCTCATAGATGCGCTCGAGGTGCGGACGGTACCACTCCCTCGCCAGATGCACCTGACCCTTCCACTCGCGCTGCGGGTCGGTGAGCTCGCGCATGAGCTCGCACAGCTTGCGCCACGCCGCGGCGCTCGCCTGGGGCGGGGTGAAGCTCTGCAGCGCCTGGAACGAGTACTGCTGGGCCTCGAGATTCTCGATTACCTGGCGCGCCTGGTTGGGCCCGATCCCCGGCAGCAGCTGCAGTGCGCGAAAACCCGCGATGCTGTTGCGAGGATTGTCCGCCCAGCGCAGCACGCTCAGCAGGTCCTTCACGTGGGCGGCCTCGAGAAAGCGCAGGCCACCGTACTTGACGAAGGGGATCTGGCGCTTGGCGAGCTCCACCTCGAGCACGTCGCTGTGACTGCTGCTGCGGAACAGCACCGCCTGGCGCTTGAGCGGCACGTTCGCTTCGCGACGCTTGAGCACCTCCGTGCAGACGTAATCGGCCTGCGCCTGCAGATCCTCCACCGTCACGAGACGCGGG
Organism: Steroidobacteraceae bacterium; assembly: GCA_035504015.1. Lineage (GTDB taxonomy): Bacteria > Pseudomonadota > Gammaproteobacteria > Steroidobacterales > Steroidobacteraceae > JASHUC01. The sequence continues at coordinate 10,179 of DATJSR010000112.1, read as the reverse complement.
CGCGGGCCGCTGCCGCGCGCCGACAGCAGGTGCTTGCGGTGCTGCTTGGGTGCGTCCGCCATGAGCGCGTTGGCAGCATCGAGCACGGGCTGCGTGGAGCGGTAATTCTGCGCGAGCGTCACGATGTCGGCGCGCGGCTGAAAGCGCTCGGGGAAGCCGAGGATGTTCTCGACCGAGGCGGCGCGGAACGAGTAGATGGCCTGCGCGTCATCGCCAACGACGGTGAGTCCCGCCCCGCTGGGCTTCAGCGCATAGAGGATCTCGGCCTGCAGCCGGTTGGTGTCCTGATACTCATCGACCAGCACATGGTCGAAGTGCTCGCCGATGTGCTGGGCGAGCTTGGGCTCCTGGACCATCGCGTGCCAGTAGAGCAGCAGGTCATCGTAGTCGAGGACACTCAGGCGCTGCTTGCGCTCGACGTAGGCGCGGTACAGCTTGGTGAGCTCCGCCTCCCACTGCACGCACCAGGGAAACTGCTGCTCGAGCGAGTCCTTGAGCGAGCGCTGCGTGTTGACGCGGTGCGAGTAGATCGCGAGGCAGGTGTCCTTGCGCGGAAAGCGCTGCTCCTGCCCCGCGAGTCCGAGCTCCTGACGCACGGTGTCCATGAGATCGGCGGAGTCGCCCCGGTCGATGACCGAGAACTGTGGGTCGAGCCGCACGTGGCGCGCATAGTGGCGCAGCAGCCGGTTCGCCATGGCGTGAAAGGTGCCGGCCCAGGACAAGCGCTGCGCGAGCACGTGGCTCGTGCCACCCACTGTCTCGCTGAGCCCCGAGCGCACGATGTCGCGCGCCCGACGCCGCATCTCGAGCGCGGCACGCCGTGTGAAGGTGAGCAGCAGGATGCGCGCCGGGTCCACGCCGTGAATGACCAGGTGCGCGACGCGGTGCGCCAGCGTATTGGTCTTGCCCGTGCCAGCGCCCGCCACGATGAGCAGCGGCCCGGAGCGGAAGCCGCGCTCGGGCAACGCCTCACCGTAGGTGACGGCCTTGCGCTGCGCGGCATTGAGCTTCTCGAGGTGTGACGCAGTCGGCATGTTCAAAAGACTATACGGTCTCGCCGTATCGGACCATCGATTCTGTCAGCTTCCGCTCCACCAGCAATCGAGGGTGGCGAGCAGCTGCGGCAAGCCGGCGCCGTCCACCCCCTCGTGGAGGAAGCGCGTGCCGGGCAGCCTGAGCCAGCCCGCCGCATCGCCGGGGACAGCGCCCCCGGGGGACGCGTCCAGCGGCTGGGCCGCCGCTGCGGCGAGCAGCTCGGCATCGCGATGCCCCGGGTGACGCAGCCGATCGTGGCTGCGGGCGGCGAGTCGCTCGCGGCGCAGCGCCTCCGGCACGACGCACAGCAGCTGCGCGCAGCGCAGCGGGTCCGAGGGCGCGCTGGCGCGAAGCAGCGCCTCGAGGTCGGCATCGTGCTCGGGGCTGCGGAAGTTGCCCTCGAGCAGCACGCTCAGGCCGCTGGCGAGCTGCTCGCGTGCGAGCGCGAAGAGCACCGCGAAGCTTGCCGCGCTCAAACGCCGCGAGGCGGCCCGATCGAGCGCGCCGAGCCGCTCGAGCAGCGGCTCCTTGATGCTGTCCTTGGCGAGCAGCGGCGCCTGAAAGCGCACCGCGAGGCGGTGCGCGAGTGTGCTCTTGCCGCTCGCCGGCAAGCCTGTGATGACCAGCAGGCGCGCGCTCACATCGGTGAGTCTAGCAGGCCAGCCGGCGCCGCCTGCGAACGCTGCGAGATGCGTGGCGTTGTGCGCCCCGCTAAGCTGCGCGGATGAATCCTCTGCATAGCACGCAAAAATTCCAGGGCCGCGTCATCCGGGTCAGCGTGGACGACGTGCAGCTGCCGAACGGCCTGCGCACGCAGCTCGAGGTGGTGCATCACCCGGGAGGTGCCGCGGTGGTGAGCCTCGATGCGCAGGAGCGCGTGTGCCTGCTGCGCCAATACCGCTACGTCGCCGACGGCTGGGTGTGGGAGCTGCCTGCGGGAAAGCTCGAGCCGGCGGAGCCGCCGCTCGCCACGGCGCAGCGCGAGCTCGAGGAGGAGGCTGGCCTGCGGGCCGCGCACTGGAGCAGCCTCGGTGCGATCTTCAGCTCACCCGGCGTGTTCAGCGAGGTGTTGCATTTGTTTCTCGCGCGCGAGCTGACACAGGCGCGCGCTGCGCCGGAGGCCAACGAGGTCTTCGAGGTGCACTGGGTATCCCTGCACGAGGCATGCGAGCGCGCGCTCGACGGCGACATCCGCGACGGCAAGACCGCTCTGGGTTTGCTGCGTGCCGCTCATCAGCTGCGCGCGCCCGCTCATCGGCCGGAAATTTGAATGCCCTCGGCTCGGCGCGCGAGGCTCCGAGGAAGCGTGATAGAGTACGTAGGTATGTTGGCGCGCCGCGACGTAACGTCATGGTGCGCGCTCGGGAGAGCGCGCTCATGACATATTCCCACATGGTGCACATACCGAAAGACAAGACGCAGGCGGACGACCCGTCCGATGAGGGCAGCCCGCTCGAGGAACGTCGTCGCGCCGCGAAGATCGTTCACGACGAGCGCGGTAACGCCCGTGTCGAGTGGACGGATGCCTCGAAAGGCAGCGACCGGCCTCTGCTGAGCCTCGACGAGCCGGAGGCCAGCGTGCACCGGGGATACGATCCCTACCAGCGTGCGCCGCGCACGCCACGCGGCGGAGTCGCAGCCCCGCGGCGCGACCGTGCCCCGCGGCGCGACCTGCGCAAGCTCTCCGAGTGGATCAAGCAGATGCGTGCGCTGGAGGAGCGCAAGCGGCGCGACGACGACTAGCTCCGCTAGTCGTTGCGCTCGATGTGCGCGCGCTTGTGCGCATCCGCCAGGCGATAGAAGCGCCGCAGCTCGGCGAGCGCCTGCCGCTCTGCCAGCGGCGCGCGCGAGCGCAGCGCCTGCTCGAGTTGCCGGCAGAAGCGCTCCGCATAGCGGCTCGCCCGCCGATACAGCCCGGCACGCGCGCCCGCCAGCAGCGGATCGATGCGCGTGCGCTGGAACAACAGGTGCGGCAGTTCGAGCGGAAAGCGCTCCGGCTGCTGGCGGCGCAGCAGCCAATAGCTGCCGATGTACTTGTCGATCTCGGCTTGCAGCTCGAGCTCGAGCAGCGACACGGTCTTGTCGTGGGCGGCGTTCCAGGCAAAGTACAGGAAGTGGCTGACGCCCTCGAGCGCGGTCCAGTAGTCTGCGACGTTCTCGGCATTGAGCGCGCGGATCGGATCGGCGTGCCGCAGGCGCTCGAGCAGGATCGGATCCAGATACAGCGACACGCCCACCGCATCGCTCTGCTGCGCCACGATCAGCTGCTCCTCGCTGCTGCTCGCGCGCACCGCTGCGGGCAACTGCGCGCGGTCGGTGACGAGGAAATCGTAGACATCCTGAGCGACGCTCACATCGTAGATGCCGCCGATCAGCTGCTGAATGTCTCGCAGGATCATGCCGACCGCCGCGCGCCCGCGGGCTATTGAGCCGTGCGCGCGGTGGGTGCCGGATCCACCCCGAGCCTGCGCAGCAGCTGATAGGAGCGCTCGCTGCCGGTCTTCAGCCACAGCTCGTACAGGCGCAGGATGTCGCGATCGCTGTGACGGTAGGAGGTTTCGCTCACCTCGTTGAGCGCATCGACGAGCGGCTGAAATTTGGCGGCGAGCTCCGCGAACACCTGCGCGAGCGCGCCTTGGCGCCCGCGCGCCAGCGCCTCGGCAAGCGTCTGATACGCCCGTCCGCCCATGGCGATGTGATAATCGATATCCACCACCTTGCGCGCGAAGCTCTGCGCAAAGAACCCCGCCACGAACAGCGAGACATCCCCGAGCCGCTGCAGACCGCGGTGGCGATCGCCCGTTGTCGGCGCCGACAGGGCTTCGGTCATCATCACCACGAGCGGTTTCAGGCGCGGCCCTGCGGGGGTCTGCTCGTAGAGCGCCTCGGCCCGCGCGAACAGCGTCAGCAGGTTCACCACGTAGTGCTCGGTCTGATCCTCGACGCAGACACGCTGGCGCTCGAGGGCGCCGTGGAGGTGATCGCGAAAGAACTCGCACAGATTGGCGACGGGGACGACGTGGGACGGCTCGCGCTCGCTCATGGGGTCCGCTGATTGAGTTTGCCTTTCTAATTTATAGAACGGCGCGAGAGCTGAAAAGTTCATGCACTTAACAAGTGCAGGCTGCGCGAATGTGACGCAGGTTCACGTTCACGCTTAGCAGCGATCCGGGGACACTGCTAACAAGGCGCGCCTATAATGCGCACCACTTCTCATTGGGGGGATGTCCATGGTCTCAGCCTGTCACCGCTGGCTCGCGCACCTCGCGCTCGCATCGCTCACGGCCCTGGCGCCCCTCGCCCCGGCCGCCGCCTCCGGGCCCTTCAGCATCGAGGATCTGGTGCGCGTGCAGCGCGTGGAGCAGCCGATGGTGTCCCCCGATGGACACTTCGTCGCCTTCACCGTGCGCGAGACGCAGCTCGAGGCGAATCGCCGCCAGGCGCACCTGTGGCTCATCGATCTGGGCGTGCGCGATGCCACGCCGCGGCAGCTCACGGGCACGGGCACCAGCGACTTCGATCCGCACTGGTCGAGCGACAGCCGCACGCTCTATTTTCTCTCCACGCGCTCGGGCAGCACGCAGGTCTGGCGCCTCTCGCTTCAGGGCGGGGAGGCGCAGCAGGTCACCCGCGTGCCCCTCGATGTCGGCTCACTGATGGTGGCCCCGGGCGGCGGGCGCATTGCCTTCAGCATGGAGGTCGCCCCGGGATGCAAGGATCCTCAGTGCTCGCACGACCGGCTCGCGGCTCCGACCGGCGGCCAGCCCTCCGGCATGCTCTTCGATCAGCTCTTCGTGCGTCACTGGGATACCTGGAGCCGCTCGCGCTCGCACCTGTTCACGGCGCGCCTGCGCGCCGACGGCACCGCCGAGGACCCGGTCGATGTCAGTCGCCTCGAGGCCGACGTGCCCTCGAAGCCCTTCGGCGATGAGGCGGACTACGACTTCAGCCCCGACGGACGGCGGATCGTGTTCAGCGCGCGATTGGGGGGCACCGGGGAGGCACGCTCCACCAACTTCGATCTCTACGAGGTGCCCGCCGACGGCAGCGCACCCCCCCGCAACCTCACCGCCGACAATCCGGCCTGGGACGGCAGCCCGAAGTTTCTGCCGAACGGCGATCTCGCGTGGCTCGCGCAGGAGCGTCCGGGCTACGAGTCCGATCGCTTTCACATCGTGATTCGCGAGGCGCGCACCGGCGCCGTCCGGCCGCTCACGGCGAGCTGGGATCGCTCGGTCGAGCATCTCGATCGCACGAGCGACGGCCGCGAGCTGCTCGCAAGCGTCGACGACGTGGGCCAGCACGCGCTCTACGCCGTCGATCCGGGTAGCGGACACGTGCGCCGGCTCGTCGGCAGCGGACAGGTCACCGCCTTCAGTGCCGGCGCGCACGAGGTGGTCATTGCCCTGGCATCGCTCGGCGCGCCGCCCGACCTGTATCGCGTGCCGCTGAGCGGTGGCGAGCCGCGGCGGCTCACGCAGATGAATGCGGCACTGCTCGCCTCGCGAGCCATGAGCGACTTCGAGCAGTTCAGCTTCGCTGGCTGGCACGACGAGCGCGTCTACGGCTACCTGGTGAAGCCCTATGGCTTCAAGGCCGGTGCGCGCTACCCCCTCGCCTTCGTGATCCATGGCGGACCGCAGTCGAGCATGTCGAATCAGTGGAGCTATCGCTGGAACCCGCAAGTCCTGGCCGGGGCCGGCTACGGCGTGGTGTTCATCGACTTTCATGGCTCACCCGGCTACGGACAGGCCTTCACCGATTCGATCAACCAGGACTGGGGCGGCAAGCCGCTCGAGGATCTGCAGAAAGGCCTCGCGGCCGCCCTCGCCCGTTATCCGTGGCTCGACGGCGAGCGCGCCTGCGCGCTCGGCGCCTCCTACGGTGGCTTCATGATCGACTGGATCGCAGGTCGCTGGCCCACGCGCTTTCGCTGTCTGGTGAGCCACGACGGCGTGTTCGATCAGCGCAGCATGTACTACTCCACCGAGGAGCTGTGGTTCCCCGAGTGGGAGAACGGCGGTCCCTACTACGAGAAGCCGCAGAACTACGAGCGCTTCAACCCCGTCGACTACGTGAGCGAGTGGCGCACGCCGATGCTCGTCATCCACGGCGGCGAGGATTTTCGCGTGCCGCTGTCCCAGGGACTGGGGGCCTTCACGGCGCTGCAGCGCCGTGGCATCGAGAGCCGGCTGCTGTACTTCCCGGACGAGAATCACTGGGTGCTGAAGCCCGCCAACTCGATCCAGTGGTACCACACCGTGCTCGGCTGGCTCGACGCGCACCTCAAATAGCGCCGCTCAGCCGTCCAGGGTGGCGCGGATCTTGCCGGTGAGCGCCGTCGGCGTGAAGGGCTTCTGCAGGAACGCGGCGCCGACGGGTAGCTCACCTTCGAGCACCCCGCCGGTATAGCCGGAGCTAAACAGCACCTTGATCCCGGGGAGCATCTCTCGCACGCGCTCGGCGAGCTGCCTGCCGTTCATCCGCGGCATGACGACATCGGTCAGCAGCAGGTCGATGACCCCCGAGTGATTCGCGCAGATCGCGAGTGCCTCATCGCCCTCGCCGGCTTGCAGAACGTTGAAGCCCGCGCGCTTGAGGATCTCCGCCGTGATCCGTCGCAGCCGCTCCTCGTCCTCCACCAGCAGGACCGTCTCGGCGCCGCGCGCGAGGGCGAACGCCGGCGATGCGGGGCTCGCCGCAGCGGACTGCTCCATGCGCGGCAGGTAGATCTTGAAGGTCGAGCCCCTGCCGGGCTCGCTGTAGACCTGCAGGCTGCCGCCCGCCTGTTGCACGATACCGAACACCGTGGAGAGGCCGAGGCCCGTGCCTTTGCCCTTGGGCTTGGTGGTGAAGAACGGCTCGAAGATCCGGGCCTGTATTTCCTTGGACATTCCCATGCCGGTGTCGCTCACGATGAGCGCGACGTAGCGCCCGGGCTTCAGCTCGCCGTGCGAGACCACGTACTCGTCATCGAGCTCGGCGTTCGCGGTCTCTACCGTCAGCGTGCCACCCTCGGGCATGGCATCCACGGCGTTGATCGCGAGGTTCATGAGCACCTGCTCGACCTGGCCCGCGTCGCAGCGACACAGCCCGAGGTTCTCGTGCAATCCGAGCGCGAGCCGGATGTCCGAGCGAATCAGTCGTCGCAGCATCAGGTCGATGCCGCGCACCACGGCGTTCAGATCGACCGTCGTCATCTCGACCACCTGCTGACGACTGAAGGCGAGCAGGCGCCGGGTGAGCGCCGCGCCGCGCTCACCGGCCGCCTGAATCTCGAGGATGTCGCCGCGCAGGGCACTCTCGGCGGGCAGATCATCGAGCAACATGCCGCAGTAGCCGAGGATGATCGAAAGGATGTTGTTGAAGTCGTGCGCGACGCCCCCGGCGAGGATGCCGACGGCCTCCATCTTCTGTGCCTGAAGCAGCTGCTCCTCGGTGCGCCGCAGCGCCCGCTCGGCCGCGCGCCGCTCGGTCAGATCGGTGACGATCGCGATGGTGAGCGGATGCTCGAGCATCGCCACGGCCACCATCACCGGCACGCGGGTGCCGTCCTTGCGGATCACCTCCGTCTCCCACGGAGCGGCCGCCCCGTGCTCGCGCAGCGACACCAGTGCCTTATCCGCCAGGGCCATGAGCTCCGGAGGTGTGGCATCCGCCCAGCGGACGCGTCCTGCCGCCACATCCTCGGGCGTGCAGCCGCAGATCTTGAGGTAGGCGTCATTGGCCTCGAGGACATTGCCCAGCACGTCGGCGATGGCGATGCCCACGATCCCCGACTCGGCGAGACGGGCGAAGCGCGCCTCGCTGATGCGCAGCGCCTCCTCCGACTGGCGCCGCCGCTGGCGGTCGCGCGCCTCGCGCAGCTCGCGCTCCACGGTGGGCGGCAGGCGCGCGAGCCGATCCTTGAGCACGTAATCGCGCGCTCCCGAGCGCATCGCGAGCACCGCTTTCTCCTCGCCGATGGTGCCCGAGACGATGATGAGCGGTATGTCCAGCCGACTCTCACCGAGGATGCGCAACGCCGCGAGCGCATCGAGGTGGGGCATCGACCAGTCGCAGATCACCACGTCCCAGGTGTGCTTGGCGAGCGCTTCACGCAGGTCCGCTGCCGTCTCGATGCGCTGCGTGTGAATCTGCCCGAGCGCGCGCTTCAGAATGCGCGTGATCAGCTTGGCATCGGTTTCCGAGTCTTCCACCAGCAGCGCGCGCACGGGCTCGCTCATGGCAGCGGACTGCGTCGCTGCGCGGGCACGCGCTCGTTGAGCAGCAGCCAGAACATGCCCAGCGTCTTCGCCGCCTCGGCGAACTCGGCGAACGAGACCGGCTTGCGCACGTAGGCGTTCGCGCCCAGGGAATAGCTGCGGATGATGTCCTCTTCCTCGCGCGAGGAGGTGAGGATCACGACCGGCAGCAGCCGGGTCGTCTCGCTGGCGCGAAGCGCCTTGAGCACGTCCAGCCCGGAGAGGCGCGGCAAGCCGAGATCGAGCAGCACCACGGCCGGATCGAGCGCCGGATCGCGGTGGCGATGCGCGCCGTTGCGCAGCAGGTAGTCGAGCGCTTCCGCGCCATCGCGCATCACCACGATGTCATTGGCGATGCCGCAGCGGGCGAAGGCCCGCAGCGTGAGCTTCTCGTCGGTGGGATTGTCTTCGACCAGCAGGATGTGCTTGCTCATCACGCGTGCTCCGTAGCGCCATCGCCGAACGTGAAGTAGAAAGTGGCGCCCCCGTTCACGCTACCCTGCGCCCAGATGCGGCCGCCGTGCCGCTGGACGATGCGTTGCACCGTGGCGAGACCGATACCGGTGCCGGGAAACTCCGCCGCGCCGTGCAGACGCTGAAAGGGCGCGAACAGCTTGTCGGCGTAAGCCGGATCGAAACCCGCCCCGTTGTCGCGCACGTAGAACACGGGCGGCCCTGCGTGCTCCTCACGACCGATCTCGATCACAGCCGCAGGCACCTTGGCCGAGAACTTCCAGGCGTTCTGCAGCAGGTTCTGCAGTAGCACCCGCACCAGCTCCGGATCGGCGGTCGCGAACAGCTGCTTGCCGTAGACCGCCTTCACGATGCGGTGCGGCTCGGCAGCCTGCAGCTCGCCGATGACGGAGCGCGCGAGGGCTGCGAGGTCCAAAGCCTGCGGTCGCAGCTCGATGCGTGCCACGCGCGCAAGACCCAGCAGCGCATCGATGAGGCGAGCCATGCGCTCGGCGCTCTGCTGGATCTCGCGCAAGCAGTCCTGGCCGTCCGCGTCGAGCTTGTCGGCGTACTCGTCCGCGAGAATCTGCGCGAAGCCATTCATGCCGCGCAGCGGTGCGCGCAGATCGTGCGCGACGGCGTAGCTGAAGGCTTCGAGCTCGCGATTGGCCGCGGCGAGCGCCACCGCGGCGCGCCGGCGCTCGGTGATGTCGCGAATCGCGCTGGAGATCAGCAGCCCCTCGGGCGTCTCGATCGGGCTGAGGCTGATCTCGATGGGAAACTCCGAGCCGTCCTTGCGCAGTCCGAAGAGCTCGAGACCGGTTCCCATCTCGCGAAACTTGGGACTCGCCGTATAGGCCGCGCGGTGGCCGGGGTGCGCACCGTGAAAGCGTCGCGGCACCAGTGATTCCACCCTCTGCCCGAGCAGCTCGGCGCGCGGATAGCCGAACATCTTCTCGGTTTGAGCGTTGACGAGCACGATCGTGCCGTGCTGGTCGACGATCACCATGGCGTCGGGAGCGGACTCCAGCAGCGCGCGGAACTTGCGCTCGGTGAGCTTGCGGTCCGTGATGTCACGGATCGCGCTCGACACCAGCATGCCCGAGGACGTCCTGAGCGGGCTCAGGGATATCTCCACGGGAAACTCGCTGCCGTCCTTGCGCCTCGCATACAGCTCGAGGCCGGAGCCCATGCCGCGCACGCGCGGATCGGCCTCGTAGCATGCGCGGTGCTGCGGATGGTGCGCACGCAAGCGCTCGGGCACCAGCAGCTCCACCATCTGACCGATGAGCTCCGCGCGCCGGTAGCCGAACAGCCGCTCGGTTTGCGAGTTGATCAGAATGATGCGTCCATCGGCGGTGGTGATCACCTTGGCATCCGGCGCCGCCTCGAGCAGCGCACGAAAGAGCGCATCCCCCTCGCTCGCGATCGCGCTCGCGGAAGGGCC
>DATJSR010000111.1:0-12362 GCA_035504015.1 Steroidobacteraceae bacterium | reverse complement strand
GAGCTCCTCGTTGATGCTCTGCAGCTCCTCGTTCGCGGACTGCACCTCCTCGTTGGCGGACTGCAGCTCCTCGTTGGCGGCCTCCTGCTGCTCGATCACCGATTGCAGATAGTCACGCGTTGCGGCGAGCTCGTGCGTGAGGCGCGCGAGCAGCTCTTCCTTCTCCTGCAACAGCTTGCCGTGGCCGCGGGCGGTGGGCGGCCGCCTGGATGCGGGCTGCGCAGCGCTGCGCGCGGAGCCCGAGTCGCTCGGCTCGAAGAGTACCCAGTACCAGCGATCGCTGCTGCCCGGGCGCTTGATGGGAACGATGCTGAGGGACGTGAGGCGATAGCCGCCATTCGACTTGACCCGCACGCCGCTTTCGGTGACGACGGTGTCGTCCTTCTTAACTCGTTGCAGCAGGGCACGCAGCGACACCAGCAAGCCCTCGCGCGCCATCTTCAGCACGTTCAGGCTGGCCTTGCCCGGGGCGGGTGCCAGAAATGTTCCCGTCTCGCCGCGAAACTGCATCACATCGAAATCGGCGTTGAGCAGCACGCCGGCCGGAACATAGCGCGTGAGCAAGACACGGTCGGCCTCGCGCTGCAGATCCAGCTGCGCATCCTTGGGCCCGCTCCAGCGCTCGGAGCGCCGCTCCTGCAGCAATGGCGCAAAAGGTGCGATCGGAAAGGCCTGCTCGCGACGCAGCGCCGCCTCCTTCCTGGAGAAGATCTTGTGCTTGGAATCCTCGATCGCGAAGAGCTCAGTGTTGGAGCCGATCGTCTCGGAGGGCCCAAGGAGCAGGAAGCCGCTCGGCTTGAGCGCGTAATGCAGGGTGAGCAGCAGCTTTCTCTGCAGGCTCGCCTCCATGTAGATCATCACGTTGCGGCAGCTCACCAGGTCCATGCGTGAGAACGGCGGATCGGTGAGCATGTTCTGCCGGGCGAAGATGCACATGTCGCGGATGGATTTCGCGACGCGATACCCGCCGTCCACCTCGACAAAAAACCGCCGCAGCCGCTCCGGCGATACGTCATCCGCGATGCTCTTCGGGTAGATCCCTGTGCGTGAGCGCTCGATGGCTCCCTCGTTGAGATCGGTGGCATAGAGCGTCACGGGAACCACGCTACGCGTCTCGGCGATGTACTCGGCGAGCACGATCGCCAAAGAGTAGGCCTCCTCCCCGCTCGAGCAGCCGAGAACCCATACGCACACCGGCTCCTGGCGCCAGCGGTTGTTGAAGAGGCGTGGCAGCGCGAGGGACCTGAGCGCCTCGAACGCCTCGGGATTGCGAAAAAAGTTCGTGACACTGATCAGAATGTCCTGATAGAGCGCCTCCGCCTCGCGCGTGTGCTCCCTCAGATACCGCGCATAGTCGGGGAGCGTCGCGATCCGCAGCAGCGCCATGCGGCGCCGGATGCGCCGGTGCACGGTATTCGACTTGTACTGGCTGAAGTCCACACCGCTGTGCGCTCGCACGGCGTACAGCACCGGGTCGATCTCGGCCGGCTCGCCCTCATCGCCCGAGGTCACGTACGGATGGCGTGCGAGCCGCACCAGCTCGGCGGCGATCTGCGGCGGTGAGAGCACGAAGTCCACATGGCCGGAACTGATGGCGCTTTGCGGCATGCCGTGGTATTGCGCCGAGCTGTCCTGCGCAAACGAGATACCGCCCACGGCCTTGATGGCGGTGAGCCCGAGCGTGCCGTCGTTGGCGGTGCCCGACAGCACCACACCGACCGCGCGATGACCCCGGTCCTCCGCCAGAGAGCCGAAGAACGTGTCCACGGGATGGCGCGGGCTCTCGTTGTCGGGGATCAGGTGCAGGCGACCCTTGCGCAGGATCATCCCCTTGCCCGGCGGTATCACATAGATGCAATTGGCGCGCACGGCCGGCTCATCCTGCACCTCCGTCACGGGCATGCGGGTCTCGCGCGCGAGGATCTGCGCGAGCATGCTGGTGTGCGTCGGCGCGAGGTGCAGCACGAACACGAAGGCCATGCCGGTGTCGCTTGGCAGGGCCGCGAGCAGGGATTTGAAGGCATCGATGCCACCAGCCGAGCCGCCGATCCCGACGACGATGGCAGGCGCATCCGGCGGCCGCATCGGCCGATCGCTCTGACGTGTCGATGCGCGCGCGGACTTGCGCCGGTTCGTCCGCCTGCCGGTGGTGACGGCCCCGGCGCTGCTCGACTTCTTGCGCGGTATGGCCAAGCCCCCTGTTACCTCGCTTCATGAGTGCTGGGCACGTGCCGGCGTTGGCAGGCAGGTGACTGCCGGCGCTGAGTGGGGGCATCTTACGCGCTTTTCAGCTCGTTCCCACCCGCAATCGGCCGAGGTATTCGCGCACCGCCTCGCGCTGACCCTCGCTGCTCGTCACGGTCGTGCCCCCCGCGAGCACGAAGATGTAATCGCCTCGGGGCGTGCGCGAAACCTCGCGAACGTGGTTCACGTTGATGAGGCAAGAGCGGCTGATGCGCAGCAGCGGCTGGGATTGCAGGGCCTTCTCCGCCTGTTGCAGCGTACTCCTGGCGTGGTAGACCTCCCGGCCGAGCGTGAGCTTCACATAGTTGCGATCGGCGGCCACGAGCTCGACCTCGGAGACCGCGAGCATGCGCATGCGGCTGCCCGACTCGGCGAGGATACGTGCCCGCTCTGCCGTACCCTCGAGGTGGCGCAGCAGCTTATCGAGTGCCGTGTGCTGCTCGATGGCGGAGTCGGCCTGCTGGCGCCGCCGGATGCGCGCGACGCTGCGGGAGAAGCGCTCCTGGTCGAAGGGCTTGAGCAGGTAATCCGCTGCGCTCAGCTCGAAGGCCTCGACGGCGTACTGATCGTAGGCGGTCACGAACACCACCAGAGGGGTCCCCAGGGCATGCAGCTCGCGGGCCAGCTCGATGCCGTTGACGGTGTCGATCTGGATGTCGAGGAACAGCAGATCGGGCCGTGCCGCGCGAATGGCATCGAGCGCGAGGCGACCATCGGCATACTCGCCGATGACCTGCAGATCGGGCTCCGCGGCGCAGTACTCGCGCAGGGTGCGCCGCGCAGCCGGCTCGTCATCGACGATCACGACGCGCATCAGGCCGCCTTGGCTCGCGCGGCCGCAGCGATGTGCCACGACGGGACATCTTCGAGCGCGGGCAGACAGATCTCGCTCACCCACTCCCCGGGCTCGCTCGCACGGGCCGACAGGTGCGCCGCGGCGCCGAAATGTACCCGCAGACGCTCGCGCACGTTGTGCAGCCCGACACCCGCCTCGCCCGCATGCGCGGCCAGTGAAGTGGTATTGAGAACCCGCAGCACGAGCTCCGGCCCTGCGCGCACGACCTGTACCTGAACGCTGACGGGTCCCGCGTGATCGGCCAGGCCGTGGGTGACCGCGTTCTCGATCAGCGGCTGCAGAATCAGGCTCGGGACCCACACCGCGGGAGCGCTTTGTGGCTCGGGCAACGTCACCGAGAGTCGATCCGCGAAACGCGACTGTTGCAGCTGCAGATAAAGCTGCGCGAATTCGAGCTCCTGGCTGAGTGTTGAAAAATCGCGCTCCCCGGCATTGAGCAACCGCCGCAGTAGATCTCCCAGCCGCACGATCATCGCCTGGGCCGCCGCAGGGTCCCAGGCGATGTGGCCGCGAATGGTGTGCAGCAGGTTGAAGAGTGTATGCGGTGAGAGCTGCATGCGCAGCGCCGCGAGGCGCGCACGCCCCCAAGCGCTCTCGAGCGCGGAGGAGCGCAGCTCGGCCTCTCTGAAGCGGCGGTAGAGGACGAATCCGGTGACGAGCGCCAGCGCAAAGCCATAGGTGAGCTCGAAGCTCACGGTGCTCGCGAGCCACATGGGCCAGTCGTTCCACATCTCTGCGAGCATGGAGCTCTGCGGGCCGCCGCCGAGGGGCGCCGTCAGTACTTGGGACACCCACATCAGCGGGTTGGCGAGTCCGGCAAAGAGCAGCGCCAGCAGCATCTGCGCCGGCACCGCGAACCACCAGGGCCTCCAACCCACGCGCAGGGATGTCCACAGGCAGCCGAGGAGCGCCGGATAGAGCAGCACGTGCTGCAGAACGCGCGCGTCCCAGCTTGCAAAATAATGATGCTTGCCGGTCGGATCAAAGCTTGCCGACATCCCGATGGCATAGAGGATGTTCGAGCCCGCGACGTAGATCCAGAAGGCCGTGAGAATGCCCGGCAGGGCCCACCGGGCGCTGCGCGAGCTCGCGAGCACACGCGTCGCCCCCGCGGCCGGCGGCTCGGGCTGCTCCGCGCTGATTTCGCCATGTTCCGGCGTGACGGCATTCATGTCGGCTCTCCGCAAACCACGCACCTCGAAGCCTACGCCAAGCGGCGGGCCGTGTGCGCCGAGCGCGCGGATCTGGGGACCAGTGCGTCGATAGCGGGGACGAACGCTGCATCGGGTGCACGCGCCGCCGTGTTCTGCTGGCGACCGGGAGGCATGCACCCTCGCAACGCGATGGTACGAACTCGTGCTAAGCGGGGACGGGCGCGTGCTCGCGGGGCTGCGATGGATAGGCCATTCGCGCTTTCCTATGCAGCACGCCGCAAGCGCCAGCGGCGCCTCGATCGCTCACCGGCCGTGGCGCGCCACCGACTCGATGGAGACTCCCATGATGCTGGCTCAACATCCGCTCTGCGCTTCGTCCCGCCGCCGCACCGCGGCCCAGGCACTCGCCCTTGCCGGGCTTGCAATGCTCTCACTCGCCCGCCCGAGTCTTGCCCGCGCGGCAGATCCAGACCAGCCACCGAGCGTGACGGTGAGCTTCGGCGATCTCGACATGAGCACGCCGCAGGGTGCCGAGCGGCTCTATCAGCGGCTCACCATCGCGGCCGCCGCCGTGTGCCCGAGCTATGACGTGGGCGATCTGCAGGCGCGGCGCGTGAGTCAGCTCTGTCGCAAGGATGCGCTGTCGCGCGCGATCGAGGCGCTGCATAGCAGCGAGGTTGCCGCCATTCAAGCCGCCCGACAGGGTCGCAGTTGATTTGTCGCCCCGACGGGCACACCCCCGAGGCCGGGCTTTGCGACTTCCCGCTCAGTGCGCTCGCGGCACGGCCGCGGCCTCGGGTTCTTCTTCTGCCTTGCGCCAGCTCGGGTCGGGATCGTACGTGGTCATCGCCCTGGCGATCTGCTCGGTGCGCGGGCCGAGATCCTTCTGATAGACGACCCCGTCCTCACCGACCACGAAGGTGACGACACCCGATGAGCGGTATTCGGCGGGGTAGGCGACGAAGGCAAAGCCCGTCATCTTGGCATCGCTCAGGTACTCGCGCGCGCCGCCCGCCGCGTGCGGGCCCTGGCGGGTGAGGATGTGGTAGTAGTAGCCCCGAAAAGGCACCGGCGTGCGGGCGCCGGGCCGACCTTCGTTGCCCGGTGCCACCGCCGCGGCGACCAGCGGGCCGATCGGACTTTTCGCCTCACCGGCGCTCGCGCTCCAGTACAGGCCATCGTGCGTGCCGGCGGGGCTGAAGATCCGGCGGGCGTAATGCTCGTGGGTGGAGCGGTACTCCTTCTCCGAAGCGACGAGCTCCTCGCACACGCGAATGGCGGAGAGCTCGTTGCGCCCGATGCGGCGGTAGAGAATCTCGCGCCGCGCGGCCTCGGTGTCGAAATACCAGCCACTGCCTGCATGGGCAAGGGGGATGGGCAGCGGCCAGTTGGCCGCGCCGAGATACAGCGTGGTGGTGCCGTCGGGCTCGCGTACCAGGCGATGCATCTGCTCGTAGCGCTGCAGAAACTCGCTGCGTGAGCGTGCATCCTCGCGAGGATCGCCCGAGGAGACGAGCCGCTCGGCGCCCGAGCCCAAAACCTCGAGCATCGCCTTGGTATCCCCGCTGCGCACCGCCGCGACGAGCGCCGCGGTTGCAGCCCCCGGTGAGTCAAAGGTCCTCTGTCCGGGCTGCTGCGCGTGTGCTGCCGTGAGCACACTCAGTGCTGCGATCAGGATGATCGTATGTCTGCCCATGGTGTTATCCCCGCCTCACCTGCGCCCGCCGCCGCCGCGCGCACCACCGCCGCCGCCACCGCGCGCACCGCCACCGCCGCCGCCACCGAAACTGGCGCTGCCGCGCGAGGAGAAGCTGCGCGTGTCACCACCCCGGTTGTAGCCGGAGAAGGCGTCCGAGCGCATGCCGCTCTCGCCCTCCGGCGCCGAGTAGCCGCGCATGGCCGCAACGCTGCCATTGAAGGGTCGGGCCGCCGCATCGGGACTGTTGAAGGGACGCTCGGCACTCATGGGCCGCCCGAAATTCGCGGAACGCTCGGCGCCAGCCGGCGCACGCGCGCCATCCGGGCGTGCTCCACCGGGTCGCCCCTCGCCAGGGCGGCCGGGCAGCGGTCGCGCGCCGCCGAAGCCTCCACCCGGACGGCCATAGAAGCCACGGTTATAGAAGGTGGTGCTGCGCGAGAAATAGGGGCGACGGCCGTAAAGCACGTAGTGGTTGCGCCAGTCGAAGCCCCAGTGGTGCCAGCCCCAGCCGAATCCGGCGAAGAAGCCGATCGGCCAGCCGATACCGAAGGACAGGTAGGGGCCTGCGAACCAGATACCGGGATAGGCGTACCAGCCCGGCCACGGATAGATCGGTGCGCCGTACACCACCCACGGGTCGTACGCGGGCACATAGACCACATCGGGATTGGCGGGCTCGATGCTGATGTCCGAGTCCTGCGTCGTCACGACCTGCTGGGGCGTGCTCTTGAGATTGCCGGCCGCCTGCGCGCGCTGGCGCATCACCTGCACCGCCGCCATCACGTCCTGCGGCTGGTTGTAGTAGGCGTCTCCGAGCGAGGAGGTCCAGGAGAGGTTCTTGTCCATGTTGCCAAGGACATCCGGAAAGCCCGTCAACGCCTTGACGCTGTCGTCCCATGGCTGCGCGTTGGCCGCTTGCCCGAGCGCGGCGCCCTTCAGGCCGGGATTCATCTGCACCCAGCGGTCAGCTTCCACCACCTGCTCGGGGAAGGTCGATGCGGCGAGGATCTGCGCGACCAGCGAGTCCGGATAGAGCGCGATCGGCGCCACGAGCTGCTGCAGCTGCTCGGGCGACTGCTGTACGTAGGCAGGAGCGCCGGCGCCGGGAGGCCCACCTTGCGGGGCCGCGCCAGGGGGAGGAGGCGGCGGTGCCTGGGCGGCGCTTGGGGCCGGCCAGCCGCCGCCAGCGGCGGTCACCGCAAGGGTGAGCACCAACATCAGCCCTGCGGCGAGGGGACGGGCCGCACCGGCAGCCTTGCGTCCGCAACCGGATGTGAGTCGAGCCTGCGCTTTCATCGCTTCGGACTCCTGCGGATCAGGGGCGCCTTGCGCCTGCGCGCGGCGGAAGGGAGGCAACCGTACCACAACTAGCGATCAGCGACTCCTGCGGCAAACCGCTATGGCCGAATACATTCGCACGCGCTAGCGCCTGAGCGCCGCCTCAGGCACTCACCCGCATCGGCACGCTGATCCGTCCGAGTCGACGGCTGTGGATGCGATCGGGATAATTGCATCCCATGATCGAAGCTGCCTACAGAACGACCCGACACTCGCCCCGCGCACTCGCTGCGCTCAGCGCTGCCCTCACCGGAGTGCTGATCCTCAGCGCCTGCGGCGCACACTCGCCGGCGCCCCCGGTGGCTGCGCCCGCCTCGAGCAGCGGGCCACCCCCCGGCCAAATCGACCTCGAGCGCCTGCAGAGCATCGACAAGGAGCCGGGCGCCTGGCTCACGACGGGCCGCGATCTGGGCAAGACGCACTACTCGCCCCTCGATGCGATCAATCGCGACAGCGCCGCGCGGCTCGGCTTTGCGTGGCAGTTCAAGACGGGGACCAACCGCGGGATGGAGGCGACACCGATCGTCGTCGATGGCGTCATGTACACCTCCGGGGTGGCGGGGCGTGTGTATGCGCTCGATGCCGCCACTGGAGCATTGCGGTGGCAATTCGCACCGCCACTCAAGCTCAAGAATGCGCGCGGTTCCTGCTGCGACATCGTCAACCGGGGTGTGGCCGTGTGGCGCGGCAGGGTCTACGTCGGCTCCTTCGAGGGCGTGCTCTACGCGCTCGATGCCAAGGACGGCTCGATCCGCTGGCAGACGGACACCTTCGTTGATCACGCCCGCGCCTACTCCATCACCGGCGCACCGCAGATCGCCGGCAACCTCGTCGTCATCGGCAACGGAGGGGCCGAGTTCGACTCGCGCGGCTACGTCTCGGCCTACGAGCTCGACACCGGTAAGCTCGTCTGGCGCTTCTATACGGTCCCGGGCGATCCGGCCAAGCCCTACGAGAATCCGGCGCTGCGCATCGCCGCGCGCACGTGGGACCCGAAGCACGCGTGGATGAGGGGCGGGGGCGGCAATGCCTGGGATGCCTTCGCCTACGATCCAAAGCGCAATCTCGTGTATTTCGGCACGGCGAACGGTGCGCCGTGGAACACCAACTACCGCAGCCCCGACGGCGGCGACAATCTCTTCATCGCCTCGATCATCGCCTTGAACGCGAGCACCGGAAAATACGTGTGGCACTACCAGGAGACCCCGAACGATCGCTGGGACTACGACGCTACGCCACACCTCATGCTCGCCACCCTGAAGATCGGCGGGACGGATCGCGATGTGCTGCTGCAGGCCTCGAAGAACGGAATCTTCTACGTCCTCGACCGCGGCACGGGGGAGCTGCTCGCCGCAGACAAGTTCGTCGATGAGAACTGGGCGACGCGCGTGGACTTGAAGACCGGTCGCCCCATCGAGAGCCCGGATGCCGACTACACCCGCGGCAAGCCCGTGATCGTCTTCCCATCGGGTGTCGGGGGCCACAACTTCAATCCGATGTCGCTCTCGGCACGCACGGGCCTCGTCTATATCCCAACGGTCCACAGCGGCATGGGGCTGCTGCAGGCGCCCCCGACCCCGTATCTGCCCGAGCGCATGGCATCGGGCGTGCAGGTCGCGTTCGCCACGCAGCTGCTGGCGCCCGCCGCGACGCTTCCTCCCGGGATGCGCCCTGTGCTCAATCCCAATTACTTGAAGCGCGTGCCGAGTCTCGACATGCATGCGACGCTCAAGGCCTGGAATCCGATCACTCATCAGGTGGTCTGGGAGCACCGCTACGCGAGCTTCATGGATCACGGCGGCGTGCTCTCCACCGGCGGTGGCATCGTCATCCAGGGCAGCATCGATGGGAAGTTGCGGGTGTTCAACGACGAGACGGGCGCTCTCATCAAAGAGCTCGACACGGGCAGCCCGCTGATCGCCGCGCCGATGACCTACGCGGTCAACGGGAGGCAGTACGTCGCGATTCTCGCCGGCAGCGGCGGCGGCGGCTGGAACATCTGGATGCCAGGCAACATCGCCGCGGAGCGCGGCAACGACAACCGCATTCTGGCCTTTCGCCTGGATGGGGGCGCCACGCCGATACC
The DNA here is from genome assembly GCA_035504015.1 of Steroidobacteraceae bacterium. Classification (GTDB taxonomy): domain Bacteria; phylum Pseudomonadota; class Gammaproteobacteria; order Steroidobacterales; family Steroidobacteraceae; genus JASHUC01. Next base: position 2,985 of record DATJSR010000111.1, on the reverse strand, counting down.
CCCGATGTTGCCGGCCGTACCCCCCCTGCCTGCACCACCGCCACAGACCGGCACGCCCGCAGACCGCGCTGCGGGGGCTACGCTCTTCGGCCGCAATTGCGCCGGTTGCCATGCCAATGTCGATCGCTCCCCGGTGCCCGACCTGCGTCGCTCGGGCTTCATCCGCGACGCCGCGGCCTTCCAGAGCGTCGTGCGCGGTGGCGCGCTGCAGACGCAGGGCATGCCGAGCTGGGATGATCTGCTCACCGCTGCGGAGGTCGAGCAGATTCGCGTGCACCTGATCGGCGTGGCGCGCGATGCCTATGCCAAGCAGCAGGCGGGGAACTCGACCAAGCCCCCGCCCGATCTCAAGGAAGGGCACCTCTAAAGCGGAGGCACATAGCGCATCGCCACGTCGCAACGTGCGTAACGGGCGCCGAACCTGCGCATGATCGCGGCATCATGGACGAAGCCGAGCTTCTCGTAGAGATGAATGGCGGCGGCGGATTTGCGGTTGCTGAGCAGGTAGAGCAGCTTCGCGCCCATCGACAGCGCCCGCGCAATCGTCGCCTGCAGCAGGAACTCGCCTGCCTTCAGACCGCGTGCGGCCTCGAGAACGCCCATTTTGATGAGCTCGAACTCTGCTTCGCCGGTCTTACGCAGCGCACAGGTGCCGATGATGCCGACCCCTGCGGCCTCGACGAACAGGATCGCCCCACCCGCGGCGATGATGCGCTGGCGCGGCTGATCGAGAACCTCGAGATCCGCAGCCTCCACCTCGTACATCGATTCGATCCATTCGACGTTGATGTCGCGGAAGGCCCCGGCGAGCTCGTCCGAGAAGTCGCGTATCGAAAGCGCCGGCGGCGGTATCGAGAGCGCGCGGCGGCTGAGCGAGCGCTGCGCGAGACGTGACTCGATGGCGGCGATCTGCTCGAGCAGCGGTGCGGCCATGCCATCCAACATGTCGATGACGGCCCCCTCGACCTGCGGCCATACCAGGAGTTTCGAGCGAAGCAGCGCCGAGCGACCCGCGGCACTGAGCGAGATGCTCTTGTGGCGCTGGTCTCGCTGACCGCGGCGTGCCTGCACCAGGCCGATCGCGGTGAGGCGCGAGAGCGTGCGAGTAACCGCGGGTTGACTGATCTGCATGGCCTCCGCCAGCTCGCCCACGGTGAGCGGACCGTAGCGATCCAGGGTTGCGAGCAAGGGATAGTGGCCGGGTTGTACAGCAAGCGCGGCACGCTCGGGCACCTGGGCCACATCGCCCTGCATGCGCTCGGCCAGGCGCTTCAGCCGGCTGCCGAGAAAGAGCAGCCCACGCTCGCTGATGATATCCCGCGGAATGCTCATGAGCCGCTCCCATAAATAACCGATTATATAATCGGCTATCTAAGTGGCTCTGGCAAGGCTGCAGGCGCCGTGTCGATCCTGCAGGCTGGCGCTCGTCGTGAGCATCGACAGCCTCATTGATCACCCGACAGGAGCGCCCATGAGCAACGTGTATCTCGCCCTCTTCCTGGGAAGCAAGAGCAGCCCGCGCCGACTCGCCTGGGACAAGCTTCCCGAGCAGGAGCGCAAGGCTCGGGAGCAGGAGGGAATGGCCGCTTGGAAGGCATGGGTCGAGCGACATCGCGATGCCCTCGTCACCATGGGCGGCCCGCTCGGCAAGACCAAGAGCGTCTCCGCGGCCGGCGTTGCGGACATCAGCAATCAGCTGAGCGCCTTCACCCTCGTGCGCGCGGACTCACACGAGGCGGCCGCGAGGATGTTTGAGAACCACCCGCAGTTCACGATCTTCCCCGGTGATGGCATCGAGGTGATGCCGGTACTGCCCGTGCCTGGCGGCTGAGGTGGATCAGCTGGATGCAGGCATCTTGCGGGAAATGCTCGAGCGCAGTTGATGCGCGCAGAAGACCCCCAGCGCGGTGAGCCCCGCGCTGACGGGGACGACGGCCGTATGCCAGACGATGAGGTGCGGCGCCTCGAGGTTCGTGCAGTGCATCTCCAAGAAGAGGACACCGGTGAGACCCGCGAGCGCGCCGGCGGTGAGGGCGGCCAACACCGGTCGCGTGGCAAACCCACGACGCAGTAGAACGGCGCACAGGATGCCCGAAGGAACGCCATGCAGCACCCCCTGCTGCAGGCAGGCGACTCCGGCTGCAATGAAATGCGACGCGTGGTAGTCGCCGAACAGCAGCGTGAACAGCAGCACGAGGCTCACGCTGCAGGCCGCCAGCGCGCCACCCGCGCTCGAGCGCAGCCGATGTCCGGGAATGAAGCGCGCGACACACTCCCGGGCCATGATCCCCGTGAGCGCTGCCAGGGTTCCCAGCACGATGAAGCTGCGCCACGGCCCCAGGGCCGCCACACCCTCGAAGCCCGCCAAAGCAGCTCCGGCGATGGCGACCAGGGCGCAGCCCAGCGCCAATGCGCTCGCCAGCAGCCACGGCGGCAACCAGGGCCGTACGGCAGTCAGATTTGCCTGCAGCAGTTGCGCGATGCGCTCGAGAGCGGCTGGATCCACCGCAGGCAGGCGCTTCGCGCGCCGCTCGAGCAGCGGATCGATCTGGGGGTCGCTCATGGCACGGCTCCGCTTTGCGAGCTGGCGATTCTCATCTCCTGCAGGTGTCTGCGCAGCTTCTTGTACGCCCGATGAGCCTTCTGCTTCACCGATCCGACACTGCACGAGAGGGTGCGGGCCACCTCCTCGAGCGACAGGCCGACGATCTTCAGAAGCTCGATCACCTCGCGCTCATTCGGCGACAGCGCCGCCAGGAGTGTGTCCAGCTCATCGGACTGGGCGGCTTCGGCCCCGGTGGCTTCGACCTCGGGCACCTCCGCTACGCTCTCCTCACGATCCAAGGCCCGGCGCGTGCGGCGGTAGTGATCGATGCGCACATGGCGCGCGATGGCGTACAGCCAGGGCATCAGCGGCTGCCCCGTGCGGTACGTGTGGCGCACACGGTGGATGCGCAGCCAGGTTTCCTGAAGCAGATCCTCGGC
>DATJSR010000110.1:0-19089 GCA_035504015.1 Steroidobacteraceae bacterium | reverse complement strand
GTGCGAGGGCGTCACCACGATGCCGTCGGCAAGGCCCTTGGTACGGCCGCGGTTGTAGGTGAGGATGGCGTGCGAGATCGAAGGCGTCGGGGTGAAGTCGTCGTTGCTCTGGATCACGGTCTCCACCGCATTCGCCGCCAGCACCTCGAGCGCGGTCGCCTGGGCGGGGCCCGATACGGCATGCGTGTCGCGCCCCAGGAACAGCGGTCCGCTGACTGCCTGCGCGTGACGGTGCTCGCAGATCGCCTGCGTGATCGCGAGAATGTGCGCCTCGTTGAACGAGCCGCTCAACGGGGATCCTCGATGGCCGCTCGTGCCGAAGCTCACCTGCTGCGCCGGATTGGCGGGGTCGGGCGCGCGCGCGAAGAACTCGTGCTCGAGCCGCGCAGGATCGATGAGCAGCTCGCGCGGCGCAGGCTTGCCCGCAAGGGGTGAGAGCGCCACGATTCAGCCCGCTCGCGGCACGCGGCGCCGCCCACGCTCTAGAGCCGCTGGTTCAAGAGCCGCTGGTTCAAGCGCCACTGGTTCAGGAGCCATGCTGGATCTGCCTGGCGCGCCCCGCGGGCGCCGTGCGAACGTTGCCTCGGCCCCGCGCGAGGATGCGGCGCCGCTTGCGCGCAAGCGCGCAGGGATGTGGCATTCGCCAGCACGGGTCGTTCCAGCCGCCGACATTCGGATACCTCTCTCGCGATGAAGCGCATCGCGGTGGGCACACAGCGGGAGTGACGAAGCTTAGCCCACTTGTGCGGCCACGCGCTGCCACATCCGGTGAACGCAGCGTTGCACGGCGCGCCCGGGCCGTCTTGCACGGACGTGTTGACTGAAAAGCTGCTGCGCTGCGGGCGTGAGCTCGGCCGCAGCTAGCTGCGCATCCGCTGCCCGCGCGGATCGACCGGCGCAGCCTCCAGCCGCTCGGCCGGCAAGCGCTCACCGAGGATCTCGATCTCAAACCCGCGCTCGGCTGCAGCCAGCTCGCGCGGCACGTAGCCGAGCGCCAGCGAGCGCTGGCAGGTATGCCCGTAGGCGCCCGAGGTTACCCAGCCGACGACCCGGCCCTCGTGCCAGATGGGCTCATCGCCCATCGCATCGGCATCGCGCGCCGCGACGGCGAAGCTACAGAGCCGGAGCGCCCCGCCCGCGGCGCGCTCGCGCTGCGCGGCCTCCCGGCCGACGAACTCGCCTTTGTCCAGCGCGACGAAGCGGGCGAGCCCGGCCTCCTGCGGCCCATAGATCGGGCGGAACTCGCGCGCCCACGTGCCGAAGCCCTTCTCCAGGCGCAGGCTGTTCAGGGCACGGCCGCCGAAGAGCTTGAGCTCGTGAGCGCGGCCCGCGGCGAGGAGCAGATCGAAGAGCGCGCGCTGGTACTCGCTGGTGACCCAGAGCTCATAGCCGAGCTCGCCGGTGAAGGACAACCGGCCCACGAGCGCCGGAATCATGCCGACGCAGATCTCGCGGAACGACATGAAAGGGAAGGCCGCGTTCGAGAGATCCTCCTGCGCAAGGCTCGCGAGCAGCGCGCGCGAGGCGGGGCCTGCGAGCGCAAGCCCGGTGAGCTCCATCGCGCACGAGCGCACCGTGACGCCGCTCGGGGGCGCGTGCCGCTCGAACCAGCGCAGGTAGTAGCGCTCCGCGGCGTAGGTGCCGATCAGCAGAAAGCGCTCCTCCTGCCAGCGGCACAGGGTGAAGTCGCCGATGAGCTTGCCGCGCTCGTTCAGCATGGGCGTGAGCGCGATGCGACCGACGGCAGGCACGCGATTGCTCATCAGGCGGGAAAGCCAGGCGGCCGCACCCGGGCCGCTGACCTCGAACTTGCCGTAGTTGGAGGTCTCGATGAGACCCACGGTGCTGCGCACCGCACGGCACTCGCTCGCCACCGCCTGGTGCGCATTCGAGCGGCGAAAGGAGACTTGCTCGCGCGCCTCGGTACCCGCTGGCGCGAACCACAGGGCATGCTCGAGCGTGCAGTACTCACCGAACACCGCATTCTCGGCCTTGAGCCGCTCGTAGATCGCCGTGGTGCGCAGCGGCCGCGCGGCCTCGAGCTCCTCGTTGGGAAAGCGGATGCGAAAGCGCCGCGAATAGTTCTCACGCACCTTGGCATTGGTGTAGGCAGGCGTGGCCCACGGCCCGTAGCGCGCCACGTCCATGCCCCAGACATCTGCACCGGGGTCCCCATCGACCATCCAGTGTGCGAGCGCGAGCCCGACGCCCCCTCCCTGACTGAAGCCGGCCATGACGCCACAGGCGACCCAGAAGTTGCGCAGTCCGGGCACCGGCCCGACGAGCGGATTGCCGTCGGGCGCAAAGGTAAAGGGCCCGTTCACGACCTTGCGAATGCCGACGCGCCGGAGCGCGGGGAAGTGCTCGAAGCCCACCTCCAAGCTCGGGGCGATGCGCTCGAGGTCGTTGGGCAGCAGATCCTGCGCAAAATCCCAGGAGGTCTCGCGCTCGCTCCAGGGCACCCCGGCGCGCTCGTAGGTACCCATCAGCATGCCACCGCGCTCCTGGCGCAGGTAGATCTCCCCCTCGAAGTCGATGCAATGCAGCTGCTCGGGCTGACCCACGAGCTCCGGCAGGTCCTCGGTCACCAGGTACTGGTGCTCCATGGCGAGGATCGGCAGCTCGAGGCCCACCATGCGTCCCACCTCGCGCGCCCACAGACCGCCGGCGTTCACCACGTGCTCGGCGTGCACCGTCCCGGCCTCCGTGATCACGTCCCAGCCGCCGTCGGCACGCGCCTTGAGGTCGATGACGCGCGTGTGGCGCACCACCTCGGCGCCGCCGAGCTGCGCGGCTTTGGCATACGCGTGCGTCACGCCATAAGGATCGACGTGGCCCTCGATGGGGTCGTACATCGCGCCGGTGAAGTACTTGGGATCGATGAGCGGGCAGCGCTGCGCGGCCTGCTGCGCCGAGAGCAGCTCGAGCTCCTGGCCGAGATAGCGGGCGCGGGCGATGGCGAGCTTCAACCAGTCGAAGCGCTCGGGGGTGCCTGCGAGCATCAGGCCACCGGTCAGGTGAATGCCGCAGGAGACCCCGGAGATGCGCTCGAGCTCGCGATACAGCGAGATCGTGTACTGCTGCAGCTTGGCGACATTGGGATCGCCGTTGAGCGTGTGCATGCCCCCGGCGGCGTGCCAGGTCGAGCCGCAGGTGAGCTCGCGGCGCTCGAGCAGCTGCACGTCCTTCCAGCCTGCCTTGGTGAGATGGTAGAGCACGCTGGCCCCGACCACGCCACCGCCAATGACGACCACCCGAACGTGCGTGCGCATAGATGTCACTCGATTGAATGAGGTGCCGCGCATGCGCTGCTCCCCACGCCGCGGGCTTCTTGCCGGCGCGCGCTGCGGAAGGGAGCGCGAGCGCCAGCGACCGTGGATAATACGCGAAACACCTTGCGGCCCCCATCGGGCAAGCGAACCTAGCGAAGGACACCACCGTGACCACCTCGACCGCCTCGAGCGATCGTTCCACCTGGGCGGCGCGCGCCGCCGCGCTGCGCCCGGAAGGCCGTGCATTCATCGGCGGTCGCTATGTGGGCGCCCGGGACGGGCGCGTATTCCAGGATGTGAGCCCGATCGACGGACGCGTCATCGGCGAGGTGAGCCGCGGCGACGCCGCCGACATCGATGCAGCGGTGCAGGCGGCCCGCACCAGCTTCGAGGCGGGAGTATGGCGGCGCCAGGATCCGGCGGCACGCAAGCGCGTGCTGCTCAAGCTCGCCGAGCTGATCCGCGCCGACGTGCAACGGCTCGCCCTGCTCGAGACGCTCGATGTGGGCAAGCCCATCCGCAACTCCATCGAGGTCGATGTCGCGAGCTGCGCCAACTGCATCGCCTACTACGCCGAGCTCAGCGACAAGCTCTACCACGAGGTGGCTCCCACCGGCCCCGACGATGTCGCGATCGTGCGCCGCGAGCCCCTCGGGGTCGTGGGCGCGATCGTGCCGTGGAACTATCCGCTCATCGTCACGGCCTGGAAGCTCGGCCCGGCGCTGCTCACGGGCAACTCCGTGGTGCTCAAGCCCGCCGAGCAGTCCCCGCTCTCGGCGCTGCGCCTGGCGGAGCTCGCCCGCGAGGCCGGGTTGCCCGATGGGGTGCTCAACGTCGTGCCCGGCTACGGGGAGGAGGCGGGGCAGGCGCTCGCGCGGCACGCAGATGTCGATGTCGTCGCCTTCACCGGCTCGACCGCGGTCGGCCGGCTGATGCTGCGCTACGCCTCCGAGTCCAATCTCAAGCGGGTCGCCCTCGAGCTCGGCGGCAAGAGTCCCCAGGTGGTGCTGGAGGATGCCGATGTGGAGGCGGCGGCAGAGGCGATTGCCTGGGGCATTTACTACAACTCCGGGGAGACCTGCTCGGCCGGCTCCCGCGTCATCGTCGCCCGCTCGCTTCAGGAGCGTCTGATCGAGGCGGTGGCGAAGGTGAGTGCACGCATCACGCTCGGGGATCCGCTCGATCCGGCCACCGAGATGGGCGCGCTCATCGATGCCGGCCATCTGCAGCGCGTGCTGGGCTACGTGCAGTCCGGGGTGCGCGAAGGCGCGCGCATCGCCCTCGGCGGGCGGCGTGCGCGCGAGGCGAGCGGTGGCTTCTATCTGGAGGCCACCGTGCTCGATCAGGTAGGCCCGCAGATGCAGGTGGCGCGCGAAGAGATCTTCGGGCCGGTGCTCGCGGTGCTGCCGGTCGACTCGGAGGCCGAGGCCGTGCAGGTGGCGAACGACAGCGTGTACGGGCTCGCCGCGGCCGTGTGGACCCGGGACATGAACGCGGCGCATCGTGTCTCGCATGCCTTGCGCGCCGGAACCGTCTGGGTCAACACCTACGACCGCAGCTCCATGGCGACCCCCTTCGGGGGGTTCAAGCTCTCCGGCTCCGGCCGCGATCGCTCGCCCCACGCAATCGACAAGTACACCGACTTCAAGACCATCTGGACGGCGTACCGATGAGCGAGAACGCCCACCGCATCGCCTCCATCGAGATCAGCCATCATCGCCTGCCGCTGCGCCCGCCGTTCGTCGCCAGCTGGGACAGCAAGCCGCGCGAGCACTTCGATGCCACGATCGTGCGCGTGCGCACCGACACCGGGCTGATGGGATGTGCTTCCGGTGACCTGATGGTCGGATTTCGCGGCCACGAGCCTCTGTTCGTGGGTCACGATCCGCTCGCGCTCGAGCGCCACTATCGCGTGCTCTCGCACATCGACTTTCATTACGGTCGCTGCTGGCCGCTCGATCTGGCGCTGTGGGATCTCGCCGGCAAGATCACCGGCCAGCCGTGCTGGAAGCTGCTCGGCGGGCTCTCGCCGCGCATCAAGGCCTATGCGTCTTCGGGCGTCCTGCGCGACCCGGCAAGCCTCGCCGAGCAGGCCGAGCGTTATCTGGCCCGCGGCTTTCGGGCATTGAAGATCCGCTTCCACCGCGGCGACTGGCGCGAGGACGTACGCGCGCTGGAGGCAGTCAGGGCCCGGGTGGGCACCCGACTCGAGCTGCTCGTCGACTGCAACCAGGGATGGCGGCTGCCCTGGGACACCGAGGCGCCCTGGACGCTCAAGGATGCCCTCGCGGTTGCCCGCGAGCTCGAGCAGCTGCAGGTGTACTGGATGGAGGAGCCCCTGCACCGGGCCGACTATGCGGGCATGCGCGCCCTGCGCGCCGCCACCGATGTGCGCATCGCGGGCGGGGAGATGACCCGCCAGCTGCATGAGCTGCGCGAGCTGCTCACGGGCGGGTGCGTCGATGTGATCCAACCGGACGTGGCGCTCGTGGGCGGCATCACGGGGCTGCGCCGCATCGCCATCCTCGCCCAGGAGCACAACGTCGTATTCACGCCACACACCTGGACCAACGGCATGGGGGTCACGGCCAATGCCCACCTCGCCGCCGGACTCGCCGACGCCCCCTTCCTCGAGTACCCCTACGATCCGCCGGATTGGGATCTGCCCCATCGGGACTTCATGATGAGCGAGCCGCTCGGCATCGATGCCGAGGGCTTCATTCAGCTGAGCGAGCGGCCCGGGATGGGCTACACGCTGGATGAAGCCGCCCTCGCCCGCACGCTGCGCGCCGACGGCGGATGAGAGAACTTCGCCGGATCGCGCCCGGGCAGGGTGCGCCCCTGCGGTAGAATCCCCCGATGGGCCACCACGAGGGCCCGCCCACGTTGGGTGGCTGGGGGTTTCATGGAAGCCGCGCTGCGCGCTCCGGTGCGCTCGCAGGACGACATTCGCCGGGTGCGCGAGCTCATCGAGCAGAAGCAGTTCGCCGCCGCCGAGCGCGCCGCGCAGACCGTGCTTGCGCAGGAGCCGCAGGAGCGCGATGCGCTGTACATGCTGGCGGTAGCCCAGCGCTTGCAGGGGCGCATCCCCGAGGCACTGGCGACGCTCGAGCGCCTCGGGGAGCGCCACCCGAACTACCCGCGGCTGCATCAGGAGCGCGGTTATTGTCACGTGGCGCTGCGCCACCCGGAGCCCGCCATGCACGCCTTCGAGCAGGCGGTGCTGCTCAACCCGGCGCTGCCGGGCAGCTGGCGGAGCCTGCACGCACTCTACGCAGCGCGCGGTCGCACGCGCGAGGCGGAGAACGCCGCCGCTCACGTGAGCAAGCTGGCGAGCCTGCCGATCGCCATCGTGACGGCGCGCAGCATGTTCGCCGATGGGGAGATCGAGGCTGCGGAGACCCTGGTGCGGCAGTTCTTGCTGAGCCACGGGGACCACATCGAGGGCATGCGCCTGCTCGCGCAGATCGGCATGCGGCTCGAGGTGCTCGATGATGCCGAGCTGCTGCTCGAGCGGGTGCTCGAGCTCGCGCCCACTTACCATGCCGCACGCCTCGACTACGCCCAGGTGCTGCTGCGGCGACACAAGCACGCACAGGCCCGCGAGCAGATCGACGCGCTGCTGCGCATCGAGCCCCACAATCGCCTCTACCGCACCCTCAACGCGACCCTGTGCACCGAGCTCGGGGATTGCGAGCGGGCGCTGCGCGATTATCGCGAGCTGCTGAGTGAGACCCCGCGTCACGCCGAGCTGCATCTGTCGGTTGCGCACGCACTCAAGACGCTCGGCCGACAGGCCGAGGCGATCGAGTCCTACCGCAAGGCGGCGCAGGCGCTCCCGGCGTACGGGGATGCGTACTGGAGCCTCGCGAATTTGAAGACCTACCGCTTCAGCGACGCCGAGATCGCCGCGATGCGCGCGGCGGAGGCTGCGCCCACGACGCAGCCAACCGACCGCATCCACCTGTGCTTTGCGCTCGGCAAGGCCCTCGAGGACCGCGGCGAGTACCGCCAGTCCTTCAACCACTACGAGCGCGGCAACGCCCTGAAGAGACGCGAATGCCGTTATCGGCCCGAGATCATCGAGAGCAACGCGCGCGCCCAGCAGGCACTGTGCACGCGTGAGTTCTTCGCCGCGCGGCAGGGCTTCGGCTGCGAGGATCCCGCGCCGATCTTCATCGTCGGGCTGCCCCGGGCGGGCTCGACGCTGATCGAGCAGCTCCTTGCCTCGCACTCGCAGGTCGAGGGGACCATGGAGCTCGCCGACATTCCGCGCATCGTCGAGAGCCTGCGCGGCCGCGAGCCCGAGGACGCAAGCGGCGCCTACCCCGAGGTGCTCGCCGCGATGTCGGCGCAGGATTTTCGGGCGCTCGGTGAGCGCTATCTCGCGCAAACCCGCATCTATCGCGCAGGCAGGCGCTTCTTCATCGACAAGAACCCCAACAACTTCCGCCACCTCGCTCTCATCCACCTGATGCTGCCGCGAGCCAAGATCATCGACGCGCGGCGCGAGCCGCTCGCCTGCTGTTTCAGCAACTTCAAGCAGCTCTTCGCCTCGGGCCAGCAGTTCACCTACAGCCTCGAGGACATCGCTCGCTATTACCGCAGCTACCTCGAGCTGATGGAGCATTGGGAGCGCGTGCTCCCCGGGCGCATCCTGCGCGTGCAGCACGAGGCGCTCGTCGAGCGCTTCGAGGAGCAGGTGCGCCGCATCCTCGAGTACTGCGGGCTGGCCTTCGAGCCGGCGTGCCTGCAGTTCCACAAGACCGAGCGCCGCGTGCACACGGCGAGCTCCGAGCAGGTGCGCCGTCCGCTCAATCGCGAGGGCCTGGAGCAGTGGCGGCACTTCGCGCCCTGGCTTGGGCCCTTGCGGGAGGCGCTCGGCGAGCTCGCGGGGGGCACCGCATGAGCGCGCAACCCTCGCACCAGGGGCTGCGTTGCCGCGGCTGGCGCCAGGAAGGCCTGTTGCGCCTGCTCGAGAACGTCCTCACCGTCGGGGAGGATCCGCAAAATCTCATCGTCTATGCCGCGCTCGGCAAGGCGGCGCGGGACTGGAAGTCGCATGCGGGCATCGTCGCCGCCCTCGAGCGCATGCGCGAGGGCGAGACCCTGATCGTGCAATCGGGGCGCCCGATCGGCCTCATGCGCACGCATCCCGAGGCTCCGCTCGTGCTGATGGCCAATTGCAATCTCGTCGGGCGCTGGGCGCGCGAGGAGGTCTTCTACGAGCTCGAGCGGCGTGGCCTCATCTGCTGGGGCGGGCTCACCGCCGGTGCCTGGCAGTACATCGGCTCCCAGGGAGTGATCCAAGGCACCTACGAGATCTTTGCGCGCATCGCCGAGCGGCTCGGCGCGCCCGATCTCGCGGGGCGCTTCGTGCTCACGGCAGGTCTCGGGGGGATGGGCGGTGCACAGCCGCTCGCGGGACGGCTTGCCGGCGCCGCCACGCTCGTCATCGAGGTCGATCCCCAGCGCATCCAGAAGCGTCTGCAGAACGGCTACCTCGACGAGCAGGCGCCCACGCTCGATGCGGCGCTCGCCATGATCGAGCGCTGGAAGGGCGAGCGGCGCGGCGCCTCCGTCGCACTCTGCGCCAACGCCGCGGCGGTCTACCCCGAGCTGGTGGCGCGCGGCATCACACCCGATGTGGTCACCGATCAGACCGCGGCGCACGATCTGATCTATGGCTACGTGCCCCTGGGCTACGCGGCCGGCATGCCCCGCACGGAGCGCGCCGCCAAGGCGCAGGAGCTCACGGATGCGAGCCTGCGCTCGATCGCCCAGCACGTGCGCGCCATGCTCGAGTTTCAGGCCCGCGGCGCGGTCGTGTTCGACAACGGCAACTTGATTCGCTCGCAGGCGCAACGCGCGGGCGTCGAGCGTGCCTTCGACATTCCGGTGTTCACGGAGGCGTTCCTGCGGCCGCTGTTCTGTCGCGGCATCGGGCCGTTTCGCTGGATCGCGCTCTCCGGGCGCGCCGCCGACATCGAGCGCATCGATGCGCACCTCCTCGAGGCGCACGCCGAGGATCCGATCGTCGGCCGCTGGATCCGCCTTGCACGCCAGGTGCCCTTCGAGGGGCTGCCCGCGCGCATCGCCTGGCTCGGCCACGGCGCGCGCACGCGCCTCGCGCTCGCCGTCAACGCGATGGTGGCGCGCGGTGAGCTCGCAGCGCCGATCGCCTTCACGCGCGATCACCTCGATGCGGGCGCGATGGCTCACCCGCACATCATGACGGAGCACCTGCGCGATGGCACCGATGCGGTGGCGGACTGGCCGTTGCTCAATGCGCTGCTCAATTGCGCCTCGCGCGCCGACCTGGTGGCGATCCATTCGGGCGGCGGCGGCTACGCCGGCTACATGACCAGTGCCGGCGTCACCCTCATCGCCGACGGCAGCGACAAGGCCGACGAGCGGCTGCGCGTCACGCTCGACAACGACACCGGGCTCGGCGTGCTGCGCTACGCGGATGCGGGCTATCCCGAGGCGCTCGATGAGGCGCGGCGCGCGGGGCTGCCGCGCATCGACACGTGAGCACGCCGGGCGAGCTGCCGGGAGTCGCGGCCGCCGCGGTGCCGGCGCCAGAGGCGACCGCGAGCACGCACCGCGCGGGCGCCCGCGCCATCGCTGCGGCCGCCATCGGCAATGCGCTCGAGTGGTACGACTTCTCGGTCTACGCGCAGTTCGCCATCTTCATCGCCGGCAGCGTCTTCATCGCCGAGGACAGCGCCACCGGACTGATCAAGGCGTTCCTCGCCTTCGGCGTCGGCTTCATCGCGCGGCCCATCGGTGCGATCGTGCTCGGCGCGTACGCCGATCGCGCCGGACGGCGCGCGGCCCTGACGCTCACGCTGCTGCTCATGGCGGGCGGTACGCTGTGCATCGCGATCACCCCCACGTACGCAGCGATCGGCATCGGCGCGGCGATCATCGTGCTCTGCGGACGGCTGCTGCAGGGCCTGTCCGCCGGCGGGGAGATCGGCGGCGCGCTGTCGTTCCTCGTCGAGCACGCCCCGGCGGGGCGCCGCGGGCTGTACGCAGCGTGGCTGCAGGCGAGCATGGCCATCTCCAATATTCTCGCCGCCGTCGTCGCCACGGCCTGCGCGCTCGCCCTCACCCCTCAGCAGCTCGGCAGCTGGGGCTGGCGCATCCCGTTCATTCTCGGCCTGTCGATTGCCCCGATCGGACTGTGGCTGCGTGCTCGCTTGGAGGAGACCCCCGCGTTCACGCAGGCGCACCGCGAGCACGTGCCGGCGCCGGGCCATCCACTGGCGCCCCTGGGGGCGGTGCTGCGCGAGCGGCCCAGAGCGCTCGCGATCAGTATCGGCATGAGCGTCGTGTGGGTGATCGCCGTCTACACGCTGCTCATCTATCTGCCGACCTACATGCAGCGGGTCCTGCATTTCGCCCCCTCGCAAGCCTTCGCCGCCTCGGTCGTCGGCAACATCGTGATGGTGCTCGGCTGCATTGCCGCCGGGCGACTCGCCGATCGCTTCGGGCGCGTGCGCGTGGTGCGCATCAGCGCCTTCATCCTGCTGCTCGTCACGCTACCCCTGCTCAGCTGGGTGGTGAGCGCTCGCAGCGTACCCGCACTCTTCATCGGGCAGACACTGTTCTGCCTGGCCGTCTCGGCCTTCTCCGGCAGCGCACCGGCCGCGGTGGCCGCACAGTTTCCCGCGCATCTGCGCTCCACGGGCGTCTCGCTGAGCTATAACCTCTGTGCCACGCTGCTCGGCGGCTCGGCCCCTGCCCTGCTCGCCTATCTCACCGAGAAGCGCGGCATCACGCTCGCACCGGCGCTGTACGTGAGCGCCGCAGCCGTCGTCTCGCTGATCGCGCTCGGCTTTCTGCGCCAGCAGGAGACGGCATGACCGCCATGCGCGCCGCGCCGGCGATACTGTGCCTGTGCGCGCTCGCCAGCGCGGTGCCCACGGCCGTCGCTGCGCAGGCCGCGGGCACAGCGGCCCCGGCCGCCCCGGCGCTGGTGCTCACCGGAGCACCGCTCGGCATCGAGGAGGTGCTCGAGGTGGCCCGCGATCATCGCCCGGTGACACTGGCGCCCGCCGCGCGTGAGCGGGTGGCCGCCGCCTTTGCGGTGGTGCTGGCAGCGGCCCGTGCGCAGATGCCTGTCTACGGGCTCACCACGGGGGTCGGCTGGAACAAGGATCACCACGTGCTCGGCGGGAGCGGGCTCGATCCGGAGCTGCTCGCCGCCTCCCGCCGCTTCAACATCGGCACGCTGCGCGCGCATGCGGCCGGCACGGGAGCGCCGCTGCCCGATGTGGTGGTGCGTGCGGCCATGCTGCTGCGGCTCAACCTGCTGCTGAGCGGGGATGGCGGAGTGCAGCCGCAGGTGGCCGATCAATACGCGGCCTTTCTCGATGATGACATCACGCCGGTGGTGCCCTCCGGGGGCAGTGTCGGTGAGGCCGACATCCTCGACAGCTCGCACATCGGTCTCGCGCTCGCCGGGGAGTGGCAGGTGCGCCGCGCGGGCACGCAGATGAGTGCGGCCGAGGCGCTCAAGCGCGCGGGCCTCAAGCCGGTGCAGCTCATCGGCAAGGACTTCCTCGCGATCATCGGCGATGACTCGCTCACGATCGCGCAAGGGCTGCTCGCGGTCCACAGCGCCCGCGCGTGGTTGCAGCAGGAGATCACGACCTTCGCCCTCTCCCTCGAGGGGCTCGACGGCAACGTCGCGCCCTTCCTGCCCGCGACCGTCGAAGTGCACCCCGAGCCGGGCTTCGCCTATGTCGCTGCGCGGCTGCGCGCGGTGCTCGCGGGCAGCGATCTATGGAAGACCGCCGAGGCACGTGCGCTGCAGGACCCGCTCTCCTTCAGAACGATGCCGCTGGTGCTCGGTAACGCCTGGGACGCGCTCGCGGCGGCCGAGAAGGAGGTGACCTTCAGCGCCAATCACAGCGCCGACAATCCCGTGGTGCTGCTGCATGCACCGCTGCTCGCGAGCGAGGGCACGCAGGCGCGTCGCTATCTCGTTCCCGGAGCCGCTGATGCCGCCATCGTGCCGACCGCCAACTTCGAGGATCTGGCGCTGGTTGCCGCCTTCGAGCGGCTCGCGCTCGCGCTCGCCCATGTCGCCGACTCCGTGACCGCCTCCGTGCTGCGCTTCGAGAATCCGGCGCTCACCGGGCTGCCGCGCTTTCTCACGGCGCCCGGTAATCCGGGCCACGGCTTCGGTGCCGTGCAAAAGGCGGTGGTGGCGGAGAACTCAGAGATCCGCTCTCTGGCGCTGCCCGTCTCGCTCGAGAGCGCAACGCTCGCGGGCAATATCGAGGACGTGACCAACAGCGGGCCGCTGACGGTGCGCCACCTGGGCGCGATGCTCCCGGACCTGTATACGCTCGCCTCGCTGCAGCTGCTACACGCGGCGCAGGCGGTGGACCTGCGGCCGGGATTTCATCTCGGTGCGGGCACGCACGAGCTGCTCGCGGGCTATCGCCGGCAGGTGCCCTTCGTGGCGCAGGATCGCATTCTCACGGGCGACATCGCCGCGGGGGCGCAGTACCTGCGCTCGCTCGCGGGCGAGCCGGCCGGCACGTCCCTCGCAAACTCCGATGCCTCGCCGGCAACGCGCCCGGGTGCATCGCTGGAGGTGCCATGAGCGATTTCGATTTGACGCTGAGCGGCACCCTCGTGCTCTCGGATCAGGTGCTTGCGCAGGGCTACGTGGCGGTGCGCGGCGGCCGCATTGCGCGCGTCGGCAGCGGCGCGGCCCCGAGCGCCCGCGAGCGCCATGTGCTCGGCCCGGAGGCGCTGATCCTGCCGGGGGGCATCGATGGCCAGGTCCACAGCCGCAGCACCAAGGGGGTGGAGGACTTCGATGCGAGCTCGCGCTCGGCAGCCGCCGGGGGCGTCACCACCATGATCGACATGCCCTACGATCAGGGCCGCCTCATCTGCACCGCCGAGCGGCTGAAGCTCAAGGCGGCCGAGGCGCAGGCGCTCTCCTGCGTCGACCTGGGCTTGTACGCCACCGTGCATCCCAAGGATGGGGCTCAGCACATCGACGAGCTGGTCGCAGCGGGCGCCTGTGCCTTCAAGTTCTCGACCTTCGGCACCGATCCCGAGCGCTTTCCGCGCATTGCTCCCCAGGTGCTGCACGAGTGCTTTGCGCGCATCGCCCGTCACGGGCTCATGGCAGGCGTGCACAACGAGGACGAAGAGGTCATCCGCGCCACCGAGGCCCGAGTGCGCGCCTGCGGCCCGAGCGGCTATCGCGCCCACGGGGCGAGCCGCCCCGTCTACAGCGAGACGCTCGCCATCACGCAGATCTACGAGATCGGCGCCGACACCGGCTGCCGGGCGCACGTGGTGCATTGCTCGACCAGTCGCGGCTACGAGCTCGCCGCCGCGTATCGCGCGATGGGCCATCGCGCCACGATCGAGGCCTGCCTTCACTACCTCATCCTCACCGAGGAGGATCTCGAGCGCCTGGGCGGCCGGGGCAAGGTGAACCCGCCGGTGCGTCCCGCCCCCGAACGCGAGCGGCTCTGGCAGCACCTGGCCGCAGGTAACATCACCATCGTCTCCACCGATCACGTCAGCTGGCCGCTCGAGCGCAAGAGCGATCCGGACATCCTCGCCAACGCCTCCGGGGTGCCGGGGCTCGAGGTGCTCTATCCGCTCATGGTGCAGCAGTGTCTGGCGCGCGGCATCCCCTTGAGCGCGGTGGCGCGCTTGCTGGCGCAGCAGCCCGCCGCGCTCTTTACCCTGGGTCATTGCAAGGGCGCGCTCGAGGTCGGCCTCGATGCCGACATCACGGTGCTCGTCCCCGGACAGCATCGCTACGATCCGGCCGCCAGCGGCATCAACGCCGTGCACTGGAGCCCCTACGCAGGCATGACCCTCTCGCATCGCGTACAGGGCACCTGGCTGCGCGGCGCGCAGATCTTCGACGGCAGCCGTGTCACGGGCGCACCGGGCACGGGACGCTTCCTGCGACCGCTCGGCCGCACGGCGCCGGCCGATGCCTGAGCCACGCATCGAGGCGGCACGCCTGTGGGGCTGGCTGATGCAGCTCGCGCAGATCACCGAGCCCGAGGTGCCCTGGACGCGCCGCGCCTTCACGCCGCGATTCGCGCAGGGTCGCGCCTGGCTCACCGAGCGCATGCGCGAGCTCGAGCTCGCCCCAGGGATCGACTCTGCCGGCAACCTCCTCGGGCGGCTCCCGGGCAGCCGCTCGCCCGAGCGCTGCATCCTCGTGGGCTCGCACAGCGACACGGTCAAGGGCGGAGGCCGCTTCGACGGCATCGCCGGCGTCATCGCCGGGCTCGAGCTCGCCGCGGCCCTGCGCGCCAGCGGACAGCGCCTGCAGCACACACTCCAGATCGCCGACTTCCTCGCCGAGGAGCCCAACGACTTCGGCCTCTCCTGCATCGGCAGTCGCGGCATCGGCGGGGCGCTCGAGCCCGCTATGCTCGAGCGCAAGAGCCCCACGGGGCGCTCGCTGCGCGAGGGCTTGGCTGAGGTCGGGGCACCGCCGTTCGATCCGCACGGCGCGCGCCGCGACGACATCGCGGCCATGTTCGAGCTGCACATCGAGCAGGGACCGGTGCTCGAGCAGGCGCAGCTCGACGTGGGCATCGTCACGCACATCGTCGGCATTCGCCGCCTGAGCATCCGCTTCGAGGGTCAGGCCTCGCACGCGGGCACCACGCCGCTCGCGCTGCGCCGCGATGCGCTCGCGGCCGCCTCGCATCTGGTGCTGGCGCTGCGCGAGGCGCTGCCGCCACCGAGCGCCGCCGCGCCCTACGTCATCGCCACCGTGGGTGAGCTGCAGGTCGTACCGAATGCTCCCAACGTCGTGCCCGGGCAGACACGCCTCACCGTGGATCTGCGCAGCGATGATGCCGCCTCGCTCGAGGCCTGGAGCGAGCGGCTGCGCGAGCTGGCGCAGGCCGCAGCGGCCGCCGCGCGCGTGCGCCTGGGCGAGCTGCGCGTGCTCTCGGCGAGCGAGCCCACGGCGTGCGCGCCTCATCTCGCCGAGCATCTGCGCGCCGCCGCGCGCGCCCTCGGGCTCAAGCAGCAGGACATGGTGAGCGGGGCGGGTCACGATGCCGCCTTCATCGCGCGTGTCGCGCCCGCTGCCATGCTCTTCGTGCCGAGCCGAGCCGGCCTCAGCCACTGCGCGGAGGAGTGGACCGAGCCGGAGGAGCTCGCCAACGGGGTGGCCGCGCTGCTCGCGGCGGTGCTGCGATTCGATGGGAGCTGAACTCGATGCGACGCGTGCTGACGGCGATGGACGTGGAATGGGCGGTCAAGGGGGGCTCGGTGCTCGCCTGCGGCGGGGGCGGCTGGCCGGAGCACGGCCGCGAGCTCGGGCGCGCCGCGGTGAGCATCGGTCGTCCCGAGCTGGTCTCGATCGATGAGGCGCCCGAGGATGCCTGGATCGCAACGGCCGCCGCCATCGGTGCGCCGGCGGGACTCACGGCCTGGCAGATGCTCGGGATGGACTATGTGACGGCCGTGCGGCTGCTGCAGGAAGCCCTCGGTGCGCCCCTCTACGGGCTCATCATCGGCCAGAACGGCATGTCGAGCACGATCAATGCGTGGCTGCCTGCGGCAGTGCTCGGCATCAAGGTGATCGATGCAGTCGGAGATATCCGCGCGCACCCGACGGGGGACATGGGCTCGCTCGGACTCGCGAGCCGCCCCGAGCCCACGCTGCAGACGGTCGCCGGTGGCAATCGCGAGCGCGGACAGTATCTGGAGGCGAGCTTCCGCGGCGCCACCGCAAAGGTCTCCCCGCTGCTGCGTGCCGCCGCCGACGCCTCGGGAGGCTTCATCGCGAGCTGCCGCAACCCGATTCGCGCAAGCTACGTGCGCGAGCACGCAGCGCTCGGCGGCATCAGCGTGGCGCTCGCGCTCGGGCAGGCCATCGAGCAGGCCGAGCCGCGCGGCGCCAGCGCCATCATCGAGGCGATCTGCGGGCAGCTCTCCGGCGAGATCCTCGTGAGCGGCCGCGTCACCGAGAAGCACCTGGCGTATACCTCATCGGCCTTCGATGTGGGCCAGATTCGCATCGCCGGCGCAGGGGGCGAGCAGGCGCTGATTCATGTGATGAACGAGTACATGGCGGTCGATGGCGCCACTGGGCGCCTCGCCACGTATCCCGATGTGATCACCACGCTCGGCGAGGATGGCATGCCCGTGAGCGCGGGACGTCTGCAGATGGGCGCGACCGTGCATCTGCTACGCGTGGCCAAGCAACACCTCGCGCTCTCATCGAGCGTGCGCGATCCGGCCGTCTATCCCATCGTCGAGCAGACGCTCGGCATCCGGATCGCAGATTACGCGTTGGCGCAGGGTTGATACGACGTCCATTCGGACGTCATCAACGATAAGTCAAAGCCTACCCCTAACGTCGCACGCCCTGCCATCGGGGCGCGGTGCGCTTTCAATCCCGCCCAGCGGCTGCCTCATTCCGCGCGGCGAAAGCGCGTGATCGAGATGTAGGTGCGGCCGTCCGCTGGACTCACCATGGGTGGGGTGCTCACGGTGAGCACCCCGCCCTGCAGGCTGAGGGTACGGGTCTTGGTGGTACCGACCCAGCTTGGCTGCCAAGCCGACTCGATGTGCACGGTCAGCGCATCGCCCGCAAGGGTGTACGTGCCGGTGTAGGCGTACATGCTGTCGAGCCACTGCGCGCGCAGCGCCGCGCGTGCGGTCACCGACCCCGCGGCCGCAGAGCTGCCCTTGCGGGCAGCGGCGCCGCCCGGCTCGCCGGCCCGCTCGCTGCCGGCGACGAGCACGCTCAGGTGCCCGCCACGGGTATAGATCGCCGAACCGAGCAGCTGCCGGCCAAAGGGCCGCGTCACGGCGCCCGTTGCCGGATCGGTGGCGGTGTAATCGATGACGCTCCAAACGCCCACCGGATCGAGGGCGGCACTGCCCGCGGAGAAGCCCCCCACGCCGCGCGCCAGCGCCAGCGCCCCTGCGGCGCACAGTGCCAGGCAAGCAATGCCGAGCGCCCGCCGAGCCATCGAGCTCGTCAGCTGCATCAGGCGACATCCCCCGCCCCATCGCAGGCGCCGATTCGCACCGCATCCTCGAATCAGGCTGCCCGTCTGGGGCCTGTTATCATCGTGCGGTCGCAGAATAGCCCAAGGACGCGTGCCGCGTGTGGCGCGCGTCAAAAAAATCACAGGCCGTGCACCGTGGCTGAAGTCGACTACATCATCGTAGGGGCGGGCACCGCCGGCTGCGTGCTCGCATCGCGACTCTCCGCGAGCGGGCGCCATCGCGTGCTGCTCCTCGAGGCCGGCGGCTCCGATCGCAGCATCTGGATCAGCGTGCCGATCGGCTACGGCCGCACCTTCACCAATCCGCGCTTCAACTGGTTGTACGAGGCCGAGCCCGACCCGACGCTCGCGGGGCGGCGCGCGTTCTGGCCGCGCGGCAAGGTGCTCGGTGGATCGAGCTCGATCAATGCGATGGTGTACGTGCGCGGGCAGCCCGGGGACTTCGATGACTGGGCGGCCGCGGGCAATCCCGGCTGGACCTGGCGCGAGGTGCTGCCGTACTTCCGCAAGCTCGAGGACCACGTGCTCGGTGCCTCGCAATACCACGGCGCCGGTGGTCCGATCCGGGTGAGCGATGTCTCGCGGCAGGTGCATCCGCTCTGCGAGACTTTCATCCGCACCTGCGTCGGCCTCGGCATCCCGCGAACCGCAGACTTCAATGGCGCCCAGACCGAAGGCGCTGGGCTGTGGCACGTGAGCATCCACGATGGACGGCGAGTCTCGGCGGCCAGCGCCTATCTGCGCCCCGCCCTGCGCCGGCCCAATCTCGAGGTGCGCACGCATGCGCAGGCGACGCGTGTGTGCTTCGAAGGAACCCGTGCCGCGGCGGTGGAATACCTGCACGCCGGTGAGCGCCGGCAGGTGCGTGCACAGCGCGAAGTCATCCTCGCCGCGGGCTCGATCAACTCCCCGCAACTGCTCGAGCTCTCGGGCGTGGGGGATGCGGCGCGGCTCGGCCCGCTCGGAATTCCCGTGGTGTGCCATGCGCCCGCCGTGGGCAACAACCTGCAGGACCACTTCGCGGTGTCGTATTTCTACAAGTCGAGCGTGCGCACGCTCAACGACGAGCTCGCGCCGTGGCTCGGCAAGGTGCGCGCGGCGCTGCGCTATGCGCTCACGCGGGGTGGCCCCCTTTCGATGAGCGTCAACCAGGCCGGCGCGTTCTTGAGGGGCCGCGACGGCCTCACCCGACCGAACCTGCACATCTATTTCAATCCCGCGAGCTATGCCACGACGCTCATCGGGGCGGGGCGGCGGCTCCTCAATCCGGATCCGTATTCCGCCTTCCTCATGTCCTTCAACAGCTGCCGCCCCACGAGCCGCGGCAGCATTCACCTGCGCTCGGCCGACCCCCTGCAGCCGCCGGCGATCCAGCCCAACGCCCTCTCGAGCCCGGAGGACATTGCCGAGGTGTACGAGGGTGCGCGGGTCCTGCGACGCATCTCAGGCGCCGCGCCCCTGAAGGACGTCATCGAGCAGGAGCTGCAGCCCGGCCCCGCCGTGCTGTCCGAGCAGGCGGTGCTCGAGGACTTCCGCCAGCGCGCAGGCTCGGTCTTTCACGCCTGCGGCACGTGCATCATGGGTCCCGACCCGCACCGCGCGGTGGTCGATGCTCAGCTGCGGGTGCACGGCCTGGCGGGCCTGCGGGTGGTGGATGCCTCGGTGTTCCCCAACGTCACCTCGGGCAACACCAACACGCCGACGCTGATGCTCGCGGAGAAGGCAGCGGAGCTGATCCTCTCATGAGGCGGCGGCCGAACTGCTCGCTCGCGCTC
>DATJSR010000109.1:0-2053 GCA_035504015.1 Steroidobacteraceae bacterium | reverse complement strand
GTGTCGAACGGCCGTTCGGGATGCAGTGTCTCGACGCGCGCCTGCAGCGGCTCCACGTTCATGAGACCGAGCGCGTGCGCCGCGTGCGCGACGAAGCGGATCTTCTTGCCATTCGAGTCGATGAGGGTGAAGCGACGCTCGGGATTCGCGAGCGCGAGCGGCAGGCCGGGAAATCCCGCGCCCGTGCCGACGTCGGCGATCGACTGGCCGTGGAGATATCGATGCACCGCCAGACTGTCGAGCAGGTGATGAGTGACCATGCTCTCGAGGTCGGTGATGCCGGTGAGATTGAACCGGTGATTCCAGCGCAAGAGCTCCTCGAGGAGCTGCCGCAGCCGGGCGGCGTCGTGCTCGGTCAGCGCTACGCCGAGAGCCGCCGCATCGTGTACGAGACGCGGAACCATCGGGCGATCATATTCCCATCACCATGAGACTGCTTCTCGTAGAAGATGACACCATGATCGGCGAGGCGATCCGCTCGGGGCTCAAGCGTGACGGCTTCACCGTGGACTGGGTGTACGACGGCGAGTCCGCCTCCCAGGTGCTGCGGTCGGAGGAGTTCGATCTGCTGCTGCTCGATCTGGGGCTGCCGCGCAAGAGCGGCCTCGAAGTGCTGACGGCGGTGCGCTCGCGCGGGCTCGAGATCCCGGTGCTCATCATCACCGCGCGCGATGCCGTTTCCGACCGCGTGCAGGGCCTCGATGCCGGCGCCGACGACTACCTGGTGAAGCCCTTCGACCTCGATGAGCTCGCGGCGCGCATCCGGGCGCTGCTGCGCCGCAAGTCCGGGCGCAGGGCGCCCGCGGTCGAGCACCTGGGTGTCACGCTGAATCCCGCGACGCACGGCGTGACCCGTGACGGGCGGGAGATCGCGCTCTCGCCCAAGGAGTTCGCGCTGCTGCAGCTGCTCATGGAGCGCCCGGGCACCATCCTCTCGCGCGCCCGGCTGGAGGAGCGCCTCTATGGTTGGGGCGAGGAAGTCGAGAGCAACGCCCTCGAGGTGCACATCCATGGCCTGCGGCGCAAGTTGGGCGCCGACTACATCTTGAACGTCCGCGGCGTCGGCTATCGGGTGCGGCCCGCATGATGGTGCGCTCGCTGCGCGCGCGCCTCCTCGCCTGGCTCCTCGGCGGGGTGCTGCTCGTCGGCGTGGCCGGCGGGCTCGTCGTCTACCGCAATGCGCTGGCGGAGGCGGACGCGTTCTTCGACTATCACTTGAGGCAAACCGCGCTCCTGCTGCGCGACGAGCCAGTCGAGTATCTCGGGCTGCCCGCCATACCCTCCGACAATGCCGCTTACGACTTCGTCGTGCAGGTGTGGACGCTCGACGGCGAGCTCATCTACGAGTCCCGACCCCACGCGGTGCTGCCCAACTTCACCACCATCGGATTCTCGACGGTGAACACGAAGAGCGGTCGCTGGCGGGTGTACGGCACGGAATCGCTGACGAAGGTGGTGCAGATCGCACAGCCGATGAGCGTGCGACGGCAACAGGCGGCACAGCTCGCGCTCCGCACGCTGGCGCCGTTCGCGCTGCAGGTGCCGGTGTTGGCGATCATCATCTGGTTCGCCGTGGGTTACGCACTGCAGCCGCTGCAGCGGGTGGCGAAGGCGGTCAAGGCGCGCCGGGTAGACGCGCTCGAGCCGCTCTCGGATGAGAGACTGCCGGATGAGGTGCGGCCGCTCGTCGGCTCGCTCAACGACCTGCTCGGCCGCCTGACCGCGGCGCTCGAGCGCGAGCGGGCCTTCATGGCGGATGCGGCGCACGAGCTGCGCACGCCGCTAACGGCGCTTCACCTGCAGCTTGGAGCGCTGGCGCGCGCGGCAACGGAGCCGGAGCGGATGGAGGCCATGGGCAAGCTGTCGGAAGGTGTACAGCGGGCGATCCGCCTGGTCGAGCAGATGCTGGCGCTCGCCCGGCAGGAGCCGCGGGCGGAGCCGGCGCGCATCGAGTTCACGCTCGATGAGCTCGCTCGGGAGGTGGTGGCGGAGCTGGTGCCGCTCGCCGACTCGCGGCGAATCGATCTCGGCATCTCCGAGGCGCAGTCGGTGC
>DATJSR010000108.1:0-8104 GCA_035504015.1 Steroidobacteraceae bacterium | reverse complement strand
GGCGGCAGCGGCATGCGCCCGGCCCGCCAGTCGGCCTTGGCCTGCGCGATGCGCTCTTGCGAGGAGGACACGAAATTCCACTCGATGAAGCGCGGCCCGATGGGTTCGCCACCCAGCATCATCACGATCGACGGGCCGACCGCGACGACGCGTGCGTCCGCATCGGTCGCGAACACCAGCATCTGTCCGGCGCCGAAAGAGCGACCTGCGGCCTCGATGCGCCCCGTGACCACATAGAGCGCGCGCTCCGGGTATTCGCGCGGCAGCACCGCACTCGCCTGCGCCGGCAGCTCCCAGTGCAGGTAGAAGAGCGGAGAGTGCGTGCGCACGGGAGAGCGTAAGCCAAAGGCGGCGCCGGCGATGAGACGCGCGCGTCCTCCACCCTGCTCGAAGCTCGGCAAGCTCTCGCGAGTGTAATGTGCGAAGTCCGGGTCGCACTCCTCCTGCTCGCTCGGCAGCGCAATCCATGACTGCAGCCCGTGCACCGTGTCGCCTTGAGCACGGGCGCGCTCGAAGCGCTCGGAGTGGGTGATGCCGCGCCCTGCAATCATCCAGTTGACCTCGGCCGGCCTGATCGACTGCTCGCTGCCGAGGCTGTCCCGATGCATGATCTCCCCGGCGAACAGATAGGTGAGCGTCGCCAGTCCGATGTGAGGATGGGGCCTTACGTCCACCGAGCGAGGTATGCCAGGCGGGAAATCCACCGGTCCGAGGTGATCGAAGAAAATGAAGGGGCCCACCATCCGATGCGCCGCGAACGGCAGCACGCGACCGACTTCGAAGCCGCCGAGATCGCGCCGGCGCTGATCGATGACGAGCTCGAGCATGATGGCCAGTGTCAGGGTGACGGATCGATGGTATACCGCCGGCGGGCGCCCTGCACCCCACCACCGAGCCTCAGCCCTCGCGATGCACGCTCTGCGGCGTGAAAGCCGGCAGACAGATGGCCACGTATTCGGCGCCCTGCGCCGCGGGAGTGCTGTAGCGGACCCACTCGCCGGGCTCGGTCATCACCGCCTGACCCGCACGCACCGTACGCTTGCCGCCAGCGAATTCCACGCACAGCTCCCCGGCGAGCACCAGCGTGATCTCGCGAAACTGCGGCCGCTGGCGAGGCTCCTGCCAGCCGCCGGGCGAGCGCATGCGCGCTACGCTCACCTCGGCCGTGCCTGTGCTGGGCACGCCCACGAACTCCTCGATCAGCTTGGGGGGCGTGCCGGCTGCCTCGGCGGTGACGGGCTTCTCGATCCAGCGCGGCATACGTGACTCCTGCAGCTTTGCGCAGCGCGCGCCGCGGGCTCACGGCCGCAGCGCCCCAAGGTATGCGCAGAGTATAGTTTCGGGCGAAACGCGCAGCACGGGGATGAGCGCATGGCTGAGGCACAGAGCGGATTCAGGGAGTGGATTCAAAAAGGTCGCGAGCTCGGTGCGAGCGATCTGCACCTCGAGGGTGGCTCGCCGCTCATCGTGCGCGTGCGCGGGGAGCTGCAGGCGCTCGGCGAGCCGCTCTCCGGCGCGCAGCTCACGCAAGTCGGCCGCGAGCTGCTCGGCGCCGACGCCTGGGCTCAGTTCCTCGCACGCGGCTCGGCCGACGTATCGCTCGCCGCGGGCGGCTTGCGCTGCCGCATCAGCCTGTTTCGCACCATCCGTGGCGTGGCGCTCGCGCTGCGCCTGCTGTCCCCGGCGGTGAGCGATCTGCGGGC
This sequence comes from Steroidobacteraceae bacterium, assembly GCA_035504015.1. Taxonomy (GTDB): domain Bacteria; phylum Pseudomonadota; class Gammaproteobacteria; order Steroidobacterales; family Steroidobacteraceae; genus JASHUC01. The sequence goes on along the minus strand of DATJSR010000108.1, from coordinate 6,401 downwards.
GTGCAATCTGCATCCGGAGCTGCGCCGCCTGATCGACCCGTCGACCGGGCTCGTCGTCGTCTGCGGACCCACCGGCAGCGGCAAGTCCACGACGCTCGCCGCGCTCATCGAGGAGGTGAACGCCAGCCGCGCGCGCAACATCATCACGCTCGAGAGCCCGCTCGAGTACTTGTTCACCAACCGTCGCTCCTTCATCCGCCAGCGGGAGATCCCGACGCACTCGCCGAGCTTCGAGCAGGCGATCACGGACGCGCTGCGCGAGAATCCCGACGTGTTGGTGATCGGGGAGATGCGCACCCCGGAGGTGATCCGGCTCACCCTCAATGCCGCTGAGACGGGCCATCTGGTGCTCGCCACCATGCACTCCTCCAGCTGCGCAGAGGCGCTGACCCGCATCTGCATGTCTTTTCCCGCCGAGATCCAGGCGAGTGTGCGCGCCCAACTCGCCGACTGCCTCGTCGGTGTGCTGTGCCAGCGCCTCGACTTTCTGCCCGCGCAACAGCTGCGCCTGCCACGCTGCGAGGTACTCACGGCCAACACGGCCGCGCGCGGCACCATCCGCGCCGGGCAGTTCAGCCAGATAACGAACGTCATCCAGGCGGGTGGCGAGGACGGCATGTGGACCTTCGATCGTTATCAGCGCTGGATGGAAGGCAAGAGCGACTGGATGCGGCCGCTCGCGACACCCCTGCCGACCTCGCTCGAGACCGGCGCTCACAAGGTGGTGAGCGCACCGCCCCGAGCCATGTCTGCAGCCCGCCCGCCACCGCCTGCCGAGCCGTCGGCCCGCGCCGAGAGCACGCCTCGCCCGGATCCGAGCGCGAGCGAGATCACGATCGATGAGGACATCGATCTCGAGGAGCTCGCCGCGCTCGCCAAGAAGATCGAGGACCGCACTCGTTAGTTGACGTAGCCGTCGAAGAATGACTTGACGATGCTCAGGCAGAAGGGCGGCACCAGCGTTGCGTGATAGTCGGCGAGCACCGCCATTGAGCCCCCCTGCGCCAGCACCGCCGCCTTCGCGATCGCGAACTCCTGCTTCTCCGTCGAGTAGGGGCTCCCCGAGGACTCGAGGTCCACGTACACGGGCGTGGCGCTGCCCGGATGCGCACCCCAGTAATGCTGCATCAGCTGCAGATTGAGGAAGAACACATCCGGGTCCTCATCGCCGCCGCACAGGAGCACCGGTGCGGCCGGGGACCAGTTGCGCAGATCGTTCGTCTTCAGATCCTGACGCAGCGTGTTGCCCGGGCTCGCTGCCGGCAGCCCGTTCGTGAGGCTCGGGAAGCCGCCATCCGGGTTGGTCTGCGCATCCTGCAGATAGGCGAGTCGGTAGCTGTCGGTGATCAGAAAGGGCGTGCCGAAGCCCATCGCGAACGCCGGCGCCAGTTCGGCGGGCGCGGTGGCGGGCGTCATCGAGTCGTATTGGGCCGCCGGCGCAGTGCTGCTGAAGAGCGCATTCTGCGGCAGCTCGTTGTCGGCGTAGAGCGTGACGAGCGGGGTGCTCGAGGGCAGCAGACCGATGACATCGTCGTCGTAGGGGCTTGCGAACAGCTCCGCGGGCGAGCTGCTGTAGAGATTGCCATAGGTGTTCTGGTAGCTGCTCGACAGCAGCGTGATGTTCTCCGTCGCGGACAGGTCGACCTCGCCTTCGAAGACGGCATCGCCGAAAGCGGCGAGCGCGTACGGCCCCGACATGGGGCCAGAAGCCGTGACGCTCATGCCCGCGGCCTGCATCGCGCGGTGCGTGGCCATGGCGACGTAGCCACCCTGCGAGTAGCCGGTGATGAAGAGCGCCGCGCTGGCGCTGACGGCCGGCACGCCCGCTTCCGGCAGCACGCTGCGGGCCGCCGCGAGCGCATCGATCATGTCGTCGGACTGCTGAGTCGCAACGAGATAGGGATGATAGGGCAACGTCGAGTCGTCGTAGCCCGCATAGTTCGGTGCCACGACGATGTATCCCTGTGAGGCGAACACGACGGCGAGCAGCACCCCCTCGTCGTCATCGGAGTTGCTGAGCTCGGCGATGTTGAAGTCCTTCGCCGGATTCGTGCCGTGGGCATACAGAACGATCGGCCGCGCTCCGCTGCAGCCCGCGCCGTCGCCGCTCGGGATCATCACGGCCGCCGAGTCCGTGGTCGCCTCCCCCTTGCCGCCGACCGTGTCGTAGTCGACCTGATAAACGCTGACCGAGCACACGGGCGTGAAATTGAGCGTCTCGAGCTCCTGGCCGAGCGTGCTGGCGCCCAGCAGGTTGAGCAGCTCCGCTGGCTCGTAGGAGGCGAGCTGCATATTGGAGATGACCGAGCCGCGCGTCGTGCTCGACGCAGAGTTCGCTGCGGTGGCGGAGACACCGCCACTATCGCTGCCACTCCCGCCGCACGCGGCAAGCGACCACAACCCGGCCGTGAGCAGCAAGCCCGACATGCGAATCATCTGCACCACCTCGCCACGCGCTCAGAGGCAGGCTCGGTAGCAGGGAACTCGCCTGCGGCAGAGCAGACGGCGGCGCAAGCTGCGCCCTGAGGACGGCGCCCGCGCTCAGCGGCGGCCCATCAGCACAGCGCATCGAGTGCTGCGCACTCGGAGGCGCTCAGCTCGAAGGCGAAGATCGCGAGATCCTCGCGCATGTGGGCTTCCGAGCACGTACCGGTAAGGGGTACGATGTGCTGCTGTGTGAGGTGGCGAAAGAGGATCTGCGCCGGCGTACGGCCGTAGCGGCTGGCGAGCTCGCCGAGCGTGGCGCTCGCGAGCAGCCCGGCGTTGGCGCTGAGTGTCCAGAAGCTCTGGTAAGTGAGGCCCTGCGCGCGGCAGAACGCACGGATCGAGCGGTCGTAGCCGGTGTCTGCGTAGAAGCGGTTCTGCACGATCGACGGTTTGATATGCGCCGCGCGGTGCAGCGTCTCCAGATCCCCGAGCCGATAGCAGTTGCTGATGCCCAAGCGGCGCACACCCCCGGCCTGTGCGAGGGACTCGAGCGCCCGCCACGCCTCGAGCGTCTCGCGCGCTGTCGCGAGCGGGGAGTGCAGCACCAGGGCATCGAGGTACGCCGTGCGCAGATTGCGGCAGGAGGCGGCGAAGGACTGCGCGATCTGCTCGGCAAGGGGCGCCTGCGAATCGTAGGGCAGACGTGCCGGATCCTGCCCCGCGAGGGGAGTGAACTTGCTCTGCAGGTACAGATCCTCGCGCCGCAGCCCCGCACCGAGCGCTGCCGCCACCCCCTCACCGACGGCTGCCTCCTCGTAGTGCCGGGGCTGACAGGCGGTATCGATGCCCCGGAATCCGAGCTCGAGCGCCCGGCGCACCAGCGCGGCGGTCTGCGCCTTCTTCCAGGCGGTCCCGTAGAGCAGCGCCGGCATCGCAATGCCCCGCGTGAGAGACTCTCCCATGGCTCATACTATCCCGCCGGACACCAGCGCGGGATTTCGCCATGCTCTCACCGCCCCGCATTCCGACCGAGACATTTCGCGATGCCGCGGCTGCGGTGGCACGCCTGACGCAGATCTACGAGCGCAACACGGCGTTCCTGCGCGAGCATTTCGCGGCCTACGCACAGGGGTCGCCTCCCGCAGAGCCCGTGCGCGCCACCTATCCGCTCATCCGCCTGGTGACACGCACGCATGCGCGAGTCGACTCGCGCCTCGCCTACGGCATCGTCTCGGGACCGGGCGTGCACGAGACCACGGTCACACGCCCCGACCTCTTCGCTGCCTACCTGTGCGAGCAGATCGGCCTGCTCATTCACAATCACGGAGAGGCCGTCGAGATCGGTGAATCCGCCGAGCCGATCCCGATCCACTTCGCTTATCGCGGCGACATCGACACCGCGGCCAACAGCCTCAACGACTTCGGGGCCGCGCGCCCGCTGCGCGATCTGTTCGATGTCCCCGATCTGGCGACCATGGATGATGCCATCGTCGATGGCCTGCGCGACCGGCCGAGCGATGCGCCCGGACCGCTGGCGCTATTTCGCGCCGCGCGCGTCGACTATTCGCTGCACCGGCTCTATCACTACACGGGTACCGATCCGGAGTATTTCCAGAACTTCGTCATCTTTACCAATTATCAGTTCTACATGGACGCGTTCCGGGAGGTGTGCCGCGAGCGGCTCGCGGCCGGGGCGCCGCCCGAGGAGACGCTCATCGAGCCGGGCAAGCTCATCCCCGATGCCAGCCTGCCGCCCGGCACGGATGCGAGCCTGCAGCTCGGCACCACGGCGACACTGCGGGTGCGCAGCCCGCAGATGCCGGCACTGCACTGGGTGCGCGCCGGCCGCAACGGCATCAGCATGATCAACATCGGCACCGGCCCCTCGAACGCCCGCAACATCACCGACCATGTCGCCGTCATGCGCCCGCACGCCTGGCTCATGCTCGGGCACTGCGCCGGCCTGCGCACCACGCAGAAGCTCGGGGACTACGTGCTCGCGCACGGCTATGTGCGCGAGGATCACGTGCTCGATGAGGAGCTCCCGGTGTGGGTGCCGATTCCCGCCCTCGCCGAGGTGCAGGTGGCGCTCGAGCAGGCCGTGGGCGAGGTGATCGGGCTGAGCGGCTTCGAGCTCAAGCGGGTGATGCGCACCGGCACCGTGGCGAGCGTCGACAATCGCAACTGGGAAATCGGCGACCATGCGGCCGTGGTCCGCAGGCTCTCGCTCTCGCGTGCCGTGGCGCTCGACATGGAGTCGGCCGCGATTGCGGCGAACGGCTTTCGGCTGCGCGTGCCCTATGGGGTATTGCTGTGCGTCTCGGACAAGCCGCTGCATGGGGAGATCAAGCTCGCCGGCATGGCGGGGCAGTTCTACCGTCAGCGGGTGGGCCAGCACCTGCAGATCGGCCTGCGTGCGCTCGAGAAGCTCGACGCCCAGGAGCGCGAACGGCTGCATTCGCGCAAGCTGCGCAGCTTCGCGGAGGTGCCGTTTCGCTAGCGGCGACCCCGCCCCCTCGCCCACGCTATCCCGGTGGCGCCAGGCGCCGCTCGAGGCGCCGCAGCAGCGCTGCGATGTACAACAGGACCGCGATGTTGCCGGCACCGAGCGCCGTCATGAGCCAGATGATCGTGGACATGAGACTCCCCGCGCACGGACCGCGGCGCGCCCACGAGCGTTATAGCCTCAGGCGCGATCACGCGCGAGGGGCGCAGCCCCGGATCGAGGTTGCCGATGACAGAGCGACGCTCATGCGAAGGACAGAGGATTCCGCAGGTCGAGCTCGCCGAGCTGCGCAACGGCGAGGTTCGGCACCTGCTCAGTAGCGAGCTTTGCGCCGGCCGGCGCGTGATCCTGTTCGCCCTGCCCGGGGCGTTCACCCCAACCTGCAGCACCGCGCACGTGCCCGGCTATGTGTCGCGCCTCAAGGACTTTCGCGCGGCGGGGATCGACGATGTCGTGTGTCTGTCGGTCAACGATCCGTTCGTGATGGAAGCGTGGCAGCGCTCCGAGAAGGCGCAAGGCATCCACTTCGTAGCCGATCCCTTTGCCGAGTTCACCCGCGAGATGGGGATGGCGGTCGACAAGCGCGACAAGGGCCTCGGCGTGCGCTCCTGGCGCTACTCCATGCTGGTCGCCGACGGGCACATCGAGAAGATGTTCATCGAGCCCGACAAGCCCGGCGATCCGTTCGAAGTGTCCGATGCGGACACCCTGCTCAGGTACCTACGCCCGGGCCAGCCCCCGGGCAGTGCGGTGCTGGTGCTCGCCCGTCACGGTTGCCCGTTCTGCGCCCGCGCCGAGCAGGCACTGCGGAGTCGCGGCATTGGCTACGACATCGTGCACCTCGGGGAGGAGCTTACGATGCAGGGGGTCAAGGCGGCCTCGGGGATCGCGCGCGTGCCGCAGATCTTCATTGACGGGGAGCTGATCGGCGGCTCCGCGGAGCTCGAGCGGCACCTCGCGCGCTAGCTCGACGCGGGGCGTGCGGGGCGTGGATGCCTCTCACCAGCGACCGAAGATGCTCCCGACCAGGTCCTCGGCGAGCCCGATCCCGGCGCCGAGGCCGAGACCCGAGACCACGTTGCCCATGAAGCCACCCGTGGCGGTGGGGTAAGGCTGCATCGCCCAGCCGCGGGGCTGCAATCCCGCCTGCGGCAGCGTCTGCAGATTGCTCTCGAGCGCGTGGATGTATTGCGCCATCTGCTGGATCAGCATCAGCGCCGACTGATTCTGCTGCTGCACGGCCACGGCGACCTCGCGCAGATCGAGCATGAGCTCACGAGCGAGCTGCGGATCGCTGACTTTGCTCTGCAGCTTGTCGGCGAGATCCTTGAGGCTCTGCGCCACCTGCATGGCCTGAGTTTGCAGCTGAGCCGCCTGGGATTCGGCAGTCTGGTAATCCACGTCGAGCTCCGATCGGAAAGTGGAAGATGAGTGTGGCGCGGCCGCGCGCCTCCTCTGCGAGCGCGCG
>DATJSR010000107.1:0-5121 GCA_035504015.1 Steroidobacteraceae bacterium | reverse complement strand
TCGAGCACGCTCACATCGTTCGAGGGGCCGTTGGCGGAGAGCAGCAGGCGGCCGTTGCGGGTGAGCGCGATGCCCCACGGGCGCGCGCCCACCGGCACCTCGGCGATGAGACGCCTGCGCTCGTAGTCGATGACCGCGATGTTGCCCCCCCGGCCCGTGCTCACATACAGGAGACGCCGGCGCGGATCGAGGACGATGCCCATGGGACGATCGAGCGGATGAGGCAGCTTGATGAGCGGCGCCGGCCCATTGGGCTGCGGGAAGCCCATGCGGTACACGCTGCCATCGAGCTCGCAGCTTATGAATGCGAGCTTGCCGTCCGGGGTGTAGGCGAGATCGCGGGGGCGCGTGCCCACCTTGGCAACGTACATGACCTGCAGCAGATGAGCGCTGATGACCGACACCTGGTTGTCGGTCTCGCTCGTGACCGACACCCACTCACCATCGGGTGACAGACGCACGCCCTCGGGCTCGTGGCCGACCGGGATGCGGGTGACGATGGTGCCCTGGCGCGTATCGACCACTGACAGTGCGCCGGCATCCTCGTTCGCCACATACAGATAGCGTCCCTCCCGGCTCACGTCGAACTGCTCGGGGTCCGAGCCGGCCTTGAGAACGCGCACCACCTTGAGCGACTCGGTGTCGACCATGGCGATGCCGTCTGCCGCCACATCGTGCTTGAGCTTGGCGCACGCGGCATCGGGTACGCTCGGCGGGCACTTCGGCAGTCCGCTCAGGGCGACGTACAGCGTGCGTCCGTCCTCACTCAGCTTGATGCCCCGAGGCCGCTTCCCCACCTCGATGGTGTGCTCCACCCGGCCGCTCTCGAGATCGATGACGGAGACGCTTCGCCCATCCTCGTTCGAGACGTAGGCATGCTGCGCCCGTGCGGTAAGTGGTGCGCCGAGCAGGCAGACGAGGAGCAGCCCGAGCCGGGCCTTGAGTGTGCTCATGCCACTTGCGCCGTCTCAGGACAGCTTCACTTCGCTCATCTGGATGATGGGGGTGACGCTCGAGTAGTTGCGCACGTCGGCCTGCACGCTCGCGGCGTGCGGGCCGAAAGTCGTCTGGAAGGCCTCGAGGGAGTCGAAGAACAAATGACAGATCGTCGCGTACGCGGCGCTCGAGCCCGGCGCACCGCCACCGAGCCCCTGCTCGACCGTGACACCCTTGAGGGCAGATCCGAGCAGCTTCTTGACCATCGGGATGTGCTTGCCGAGGTAGTAGCCCATGTCGAACTTGATGCCTTCCTGATTCGGGTACAGCACGGTCACGCTGATCACGAGCGCTCTCCTCATGGGTCACGGGTGCGAGGGGCGTGACTATACAACGTCCCACGACGGGGCTGCTGCGGTGGCGGGAACCCCGAAGCGTCTCCGCGGATTGAAGACGCTTCGCAACCTCGGAGCTCGCAGCCATGGCCACGATGAAGGCGGTACGCATCCACAGCTTCGGCGGACCCGAGGTCCTGAAGATCGAGGAGGTCCCCGTGCCGGAGCCGCGCGACGATGAGGTACGCATCCGCGTGCACGCGGCGAGCGTGAATCCCGTCGACTACAAGATCCGCAGCGGCAAGTATCCGCCCGTCAAGCAGGATCAGCTGCCGAAGATCCTCGGTCGGGATGTCGCGGGCACCATCGAGCGCTGCGGCCGCGCCGTCACCGACTGGAAGGAGGGCGATGCGGTGTACGCGCTGCTCGACTCGGGCAGCGGCGGCTACGCGCAGTACACCTGTGTCAAGGCCGGGCTGTGCGCCCCGAAGCCACGGCAGCTGGATTTCACCTTTGCCGCAGCCGTGCCGCTCGCGGGGATCACGGCGTGGCAGGGCGAATTCGATCATGGGCACCTCGAGCGCGGTCAGCGCGAGCTCATCCATGGGGGCGCCGGAGGCGTCGGCCATCTCGCCATCCAGTTCGCACGCAGCCGGGGGGCCTCGGTGTCCACCACCGTCGCCCGCGAGGACCTCGATTTCGTGCGCTCGCTCGGTGCCGAGCTGGCGATCGATTACCGCGCGGAGCGCTTCGAGGAGGAGCTTCGCGACGTCGACCTGGTGCTCGACCTCGTCGGCGGGGAGGCCCAGGAGCGCTCCTGGGCCGTCCTCAAGGAGGGCGGGGCCCTGATCTCGACCCTGCAGCAGCCCTCGGAAAGCAAGGCGCGCGAGCGCCGCGTACGTGCCGAGCGCTACGTGGCGCAGCCGGATGCCGCCGAGCTGCGCCAGATCGGTGAGCTCATCGACGATGGCAAGGTCCGCCCCCACGTTCTCGCCATCTACCCCCTCCAGGAGGTGGCAGAGGCCCATCGCCGCCTGGAGGGTGGGCACGTGCGGGGTAAGATCGTCCTCGAGCTCGTCTCCTGAGGAGCACCGGCGCGGGGTGCCCGATGGCCCGCGCCGGCCCGGATTCTGGAAAATCCGGGGAGAATGGGGGAACCCTCAGCGTGGCCGTGGTGGCACGCCAGGTGCAGCCGATGGTGCCGAGTTCGCATATCGCGACGCATCACGTAAGAGCGCTCGGAAATCGTGTTATGTTTCCGGCCGCAACGCCCATACCAACGCTGCAAGCCATGCCCGCCACCCCCACCCCAGTCGCAAAGCCACCGCTGATCGTTCTCAACGCCACCATTTTCGTGCTCACCGGGCTCGTGGCGCTCACCGTGGTCCCCTGGTGGGGACTCACGAGGGGCTTCTCCACGGCCGCGTGGGTGCTGTTCGGCACGTTCCTGGTCGCCAACGAGATGGCGATCACGGCCGGCTATCACCGGCTCTGGGCGCACCGTGCCTACGAGGCCCACCCGCTGATCAAGGTGCTGTACGTCATCTTCGGCACCATGGCGCTGCAGAACAGCGCGCTCGTGTGGTGCAGCGGACACCGCCGTCACCATCTGCACGTCGATGACAACGACCGCGACCCCTACTCGATCGGGCGCGGCTTCTGGTTCGCGCACATCGGCTGGATGCTGCGGGACTATCCGAGCGGCGCGCTCGATCTCAGCAACGTACCGGATCTCAAGCGCGATCGAGTGCTCGCCTTTCAGCACCGCCACTATGCAGCGCTCGCGTTGCTCAGCAACTTCGGCATCCCCTCGCTGGCCGGCTGGCTGGTGGGTGATTTCTGGGGCGTCTTCCTGCTCGCCGGCGTGCTGCGCCTGGTGCTGAGTCACCACTTCACCTTCTTCATCAACTCACTCGCGCATCTGTGGGGCTCGCGGCCCTACAGCGAGGACAACACCGCGCGCGACAATCCGGTGTTGGCGGTGCTCACCTATGGTGAGGGCTACCACAACTTCCACCACAGCTTCGCTCACGACTATCGCAACGGTGTGCGCTGGTGGCAGTGGGACCCGACGAAATGGCTCATCGCGGGCCTTTCCTGGGTAGGCATGACGCGCCGTCTCAAGCGCACCCCTGCCTTCCAGATCCAGCGCGCGCTGCTCGCCATGCAGTTTCGCCGCGCACAGGCGCGGCTGGCGCGCCTGCCCGAGGCGACGCGCGTGCACAAGCAGATCGAGCAGCTGCGCCTGCGCATCGCGCAGGAGTACGACGCCTTCATCGCCGCGGTCGGTGACTGGACGCGCCTGAAGGAGCAGTGGCTCGAGGACAAGAAGCGCGCCGTCATCGAGCACTGGGAGCACGCCCGCTTCCAGAAGCGGCTGCGCGAGATCGAGCAGCAGCTCAAGTTACAGCGCAGGCGGCTGCGCTCGCTGCAAGCGCAGCTCGCATAGCCTCATTGGCGCAAACTGGCCTGCCGCCGTTTGCGCAGACACTGCCTGGCGGGCGCCCTTGGCGCGCGCGCGCGCGCGTGTAACCATTCACCCATGGGCCGCATTTTCGAAGTCCGCAAGGCCACCATGTTCGCGCGCTGGAACCGCATGGCCAAGCAGTTCGCGCGCATCGCCAAGGACATCACCATGGCGGTGAAATCCGGCGGCTCCGATCCGAACGGCAATCCTGCCTTGCGGCGGGCCATCCAGAACGCCCGCGCCGTCAACATGCCCAAGGATCGTATCGAGGCGGCGATCAAGCGCGCCTCGGGACGCGATGCCGCCAACTACCAGCAGGTGATCTACGAGGGCTACGCGCCGCACGGGGTGGCGCTGCTCGTCGAGGCGGCGACCGACAACCCCACGCGCACCGTGGCCGCGGTGCGCAATATCATCAGCAAGGGCGGTGGCAATCTCGCCACCAGCGGCAGCGTCAGCTTCCTCTTCAAGAAGATGGGTGTGTTCCGACTGGACCCCGCTGGGATCGATCAGGACGAGCTCGAGCTGTACCTCATCGACCACGGGCTCGAGGAGATGGGCGAGAGCACGGGAGAGAAGGGCGAGCCGCAGCTGGTGATCCGCTGCGCCTTCGCAGACTTCGGTCAGATGCAGCTGGCGCTCGAGGCGCGGCATATCAGCCCGCTGTCGGCCGAGCATGAGTACGTATGCACCGTGCCGACCGAGCTGCCCGAGCAGCAGGCGACCGAAGTTCTGGCCGTGATCGACAAGCTCGAGCAGGACGACGACGTGCAGCAGGTGTTCCACACGCTTGCCTGATCGGTCGGGCGCCCAAGGCGCGACCCTGGCCGCCTGCGCCGATGCCTCAATCCGGCATCGCGGTCATCTGCCCGCTGAGCGCGTCCTCGAAGCCGAAGCTGCGCAGATCGCGAATGCGCTGCGGAAAGAGCACACCATCGAGGTGATCTACCTCGTGCTGCACCACACGGGCGTGAAACCCGTGCACCTCACGATCGATCGGAGCGCCATCGGGTGCGAAGCCCCGATAACGCAGGCGGCGATAGCGCGGCACGAGCCCCCGCAGCCCCGGTACCGACAGGCAGCCTTCCCAGCCCTCCTCCTGCTCCTCACCGAGCGGTGTCAGCGACGGATTGACGAGCACGGTGTAGGGCACGGGTGCGATATGTGGATAGCGTGGGTTGTCCTTGACCTCGAAGATGACCACGCGCAGGCCGACACCGATCTGCGGGGCCGCGATGCCGGCGCCGTTCAGTGCGCGCATGGTGTCGTCGAGGTCGGCCACGAGCTCATCGAGCTCGCGGCTCGGGAACTCGGTCACCGCCGCTGCGCTTTGCCGCAGCAGCGGATGACCCATCTTCAGCACCGGCTTGATCGCCATGTCGC
>DATJSR010000106.1:0-4700 GCA_035504015.1 Steroidobacteraceae bacterium | reverse complement strand
GGCCGGCTCCTTGGCGAAAGCCCGATACGCGGCCCCGCCCGCGACGAGCAGCAACAGGGGTTGGGACAGGTAGGCGGCAAGCACGACTGCCGCAACGGCAATGCCGATGCGTCCGCCCTGATTGATCGCGCCTGCGGCCTGCCCCCCATCCAAACGCCACACCGGAATCAGATTCATGAGGTTGATGAAGGCCGAGAAGCTTGCGAGGCCGAGCCAAAGACGGTTCTGGGTCTGCAGCCACAGAAGCGCGCACGCGGCCGCACCGACTGCCCCCGCCAGAGGTCCGGCGAGACTCACGAGTGCTCGGGTCTCCGGCGTCACGCCTGCGGCGCTCCAGCGCACATAGGCGCCGAAGCCGGGAATGAACAGCGGCAGATGGGCGGCGAGACCGCGTCGTCTCACCTCGATGAAATGTCCCAGCTCGTGCACGAGGACGAGCACTGCCAACCCGACGCCGAACTTGGCGCCATACAGTCCCCAGTACAATGCGGCGAAGCTCGCAAAGCTCAGCAGGAACGGAATCTTGAGCAGCGAGAGAAAGAATTTGCCCTTGAGGAGCAGCAGCGCAAGGGGTGCGAAGGGGCCGAGCTTGCGTGCCCATGCGGGTGGCTCTCCTTTCGCTGCACCGGCGCTGGCTGCCGGCAGCTCGGCGAGCCTGCCGCGCACCCACGCGGCCTGGGATGAGTCAGCGGGCAGCAGCTCGAGCACGGCTTGCCAGTCGGAGCGCGCGGCGATGAGCTCCTGGCGCTGCTCATGGCTCTTGGCACTGGCGGCGAGCGCCTCGAGCCTCGTGGCATGCACCATGGCATGACACTGAGGGCAAACCAAGCCGCCCGGCGTGAGCGAGGCGCCACAGCGAGCGCATTTCTCGGGCGCGGCGACGATGGCCAAATTCCGCCCTCAGCTCGCTCCTGCGCTTGCCGCAGTATACGGTCCAGACACCTGGACGGTTCGGCCGGCCGTGAATCTCCACGCGAAGCGAATCCCCACGAACAGAATGATCAGGCCGATGAGCCCGTGCACCGGGTCCCGGAGCTCGAGAATGGGTGAGGCGATGCCGAGCAGTGCCAGCACGCCGATGGCTTTCGCCACATCGACGTGGTGGTGGGTTTGCGCAATGGCAATGGGCACGGCGGACATCGACACGGCGAGGTAGGTGAGCAGCACCGCCACCACCTGATAGCGGCGCCCGCCGGCACCGCGCGATCCCACCTGCATCGCCTTGCCGACGATGAAGCCCACCGCCAGAGAGACCCAGCCGATGACGAGCCCGGTGCTCAGGGCGAAGGCCACGTACAGGGCAAACCCGAGGACCGCACCGGCGATGCCGAAGAGCAGCGCGCGCACGAATGCGGCATGCGAGTCCTTGGGGATCTGCGCCTGGATCTTCTGCGTGCACGCTGCGCACACGGGTGCGCCCCTGATCTGAAAGTACGAGCCGCTGATCGGCTGCTGGCAGGCAGCACACTTGAGGGTCGAGCTGCCCCGCGTATATTCGGCAGTACCGAACTGCGGAGTCTGGGACTCCCCGGTCGTCATTGTCATTCTCTCCGCTTGACTACCCCGTGCGTCTCTACTGTCCCTGCAGCGCAATCTATATCATACCCACACGGCTGCCCATTCTTGCCGGGCGCCGTCTCGCTCGTCACCGGAAGTAGAAAGCGCGTGCAATCACCCAGCGCGGTCCCGCGGCTGCCCCGCAAGCTGTGGCCGAGAATTCTCGGCGTCAGCTCTCCGTCCTCGATGCGCCTGCGGGGCATCGGCTACATGCTGGCAGGCGTCTTCATCTTCGCCATCATGGATGCCCTGATGAAGGGCCTGTCGATGCGCTACGGCGCTTTTCAGGTCTCCTTCATCCGCAGCGCATCCTCACTCGCCTTCATGCTCCCGATCATCGCCTGGCAAGGCGCCTGGCGCGAACTGTGGGTCAGCGAGCGGGCCTGGGTGGCGATGCGCGGTGCGCTCGGCATTGCGATGCTCGCGACCTTCGTCTACGGCGTGCGTTCCCTGACGCTCTCCCAGACCTACTCGCTCTATCTGACCGCGCCCTTGCTGATGACTGCACTCTCCGTCCCGATCTTCAAAGAGCAGGTACGCGCCCGGCGCTGGCTCGCGATCCTCGCGGGACTCGGGGGCGTGCTGCTGATTCTGAGGCCCTGGGAAGCGGGCGCGATCCCGTTGCTGCCCGCGGCGGCGATCCTGGGCGCGACCCTGTGCTATTCGTTGAGTGCCCTGACCGTGCGCTCCCTGAGCCGCACGCAGACGCGCATCGCGTTGGTGTTCTGGTATTTGCTGCTGATCTCCGTCGGCGCGGGTGTCCTCGCAGTGCCCGGTTGGCTGGCGCTGCGGCCAACGGACTGGTGGCTTCTCGGGGGAATCGGCATCACCGGGACTCTCGGGCAGCTGTGGCTGACGGCCGCCTTCAGCTATGCACCCCCCTCGGTGGTCGGGCCCTTCGAGTTCACGGCGCTGCTGTGGGCCTTCGGCATCGATCGGCTGGTGTGGTCCACGACGCCGTCGGCCCATCTCATTCTCGGCGCAGTCATCATCATCGCGGCGGGGATCTTCATCATCGAGGACGAGCGCCGCATGGCCATCGATACGCCACCCTGAGGGTGCGCCACGCGCCTCAGCGCGTGATGTCGACTCCCGGGATCTCCAGCAGCCCGCCGAGCCCGCCGCTCTCCTTGAGCACGCGCATGATGAAGTTCGAGCGCAGATCCTTCACCCCCGGAATGGTGCGCAAGCGATCGAGCACGAACTCGGAATAGGAGCCGATGTCGGCCGCCGCCACGTGCAGCAGCGCATAGTCGCTCCCGGAGACGATGTAGCAAGCCAGCACGTGCGGGGACTGCATCACCAGCTCGGCGAAGCGGTCGGCCGCCTGGGCCGACACGGCATCGAGCGTAAGGGTGATGAAGGCCGAAACCCCGATACCGACGATGTCGGGATTGAGGCGTACGCCATAGCCACTGATCACGCCGAGTGTCTCCAGGCGATGAATCCGCCGCGAGCAGGGCGCCTCCGATAGTCCGACCTCGGCGGCGATCTCGACGTTGGTCGCGCGCGCATTGGCGGCGAGGGCGCGCAGTATGCGCACGTCGAACACATCGAGCGACGGCTCGGAGGAGGCTATTAACTTCTTGCGGTGACGCCGCTCCGTCGCTCTTTTCATGCGCTACTGGCTCCATATGAGCATGGTTCTTGCGCGAGGCTCGCAGAGCCTGCCTGCAAAGGCAAGCACATTTTCGCCGGCCATCGGTAGGCTCTCGAGGTGTCCAGCGGTGATCTCGTGACTGCAACCCGCCACCTTCAGGGAGTCGTGAAGATGAAGCGTCAGGCAGCTTTCCCCTTCCGGGCCGATCATGTGGGCAGCCTGCTGCGCCCGGCGGCGCTCATTCACGCGCGTGCGGAGTACGAGGCCGCCAGGATCGGCGCGGAGGCGCTGCGGGTGGCAGAGGACGCGGCCATTCGCGAGGCCGTGGCGATGCAGGAGCAGATCGGCCTGCAGGTCATCACCGACGGCGAGTTCCGCCGCAAGTTCTGGCACCTCGATTTCCTCACCTCCTTCGAGAACGTCGAGCGCGTGGCGCCGCGCCTCAAGGCCGTCTTTCATACGCACTCGGGCTCGCTGGAATTCGAAGCCCCAGGGATCCGGGTGACAGGCAAGCTGGCGCGCCGCGCGCCCATCTTTCTCGAGCACTTCGAGTTCTTGAAGAAAGTCTCGAAGGGCACGCCCAAGTTGACCATTCCGTCCCCCTCGGTGATGCACTTTCGCGGCGGGCGCGCAGCCATCGATGAGGCCGCCTACCCTCGGATGGAGGATTTCTTCGCAGACCTGGCGCGCGTCTACGCCGAGGAGATCCATGATCTGGCAGCTGCGGGCTGCCGGTATCTGCAGATCGATGAGACCAACCTTGCGTATCTGTGCGATCCGGCTCTGCGTGAGCAGGTACGCCGCAACATCGGCGCGGATCCGGAAGAGCTGGCGCGCACCTACGCGAAGCTGATCAACGCGGCGATCTCCGCGCGCCCCGCCGACATGGTGGTGATGCTGCACCTGTGCCGGGGCAACTTCATGAGCGGCTGGGTGGCCGAGGGCGGCTATGAGCCGGTGGCGCAGGTGCTCTTCAACGAGATCGACGTGGACGGCTACTTTCTCGAGTACGACGATGCGCGCTCGGGCGGCTTCGAGCCGCTGCGCTTCCTGCCGCCGGGCAAGGTCGCCGTCCTCGGACTGATCACGAGCAAGGATGGCCGGCTCGAGAGTGCCGATGCCATCAAGCGCCGCATCGAGGAGGCCGCCCGCCATGCGCCGCTCGAGCAGCTCGCCTTGAGCCCGCAGTGCGGCTTTGCCAGCACCTGCGAGGGTAACCGTCTGACCCTCGAGGAGCAGTCGCGCAAGCTCGGACTGGTGGTACGGGTGGCCGATGAGATCTGGGGCGGGGAGCGCAGGCGCCTCAACGGCTAGCGTTGCTCTGCGGAGCCTACTCGCGGCACATGATCACGCGCACCTTGCGCGTGTTGAGCTCCGGCAGCGCCCAGAAGGCGTCGTTGACGAAGCGGTTGAACAGCTCGGGTGGCAGCACGCTCACCCGCTCGATCCAGCTCACCTTGCGGCGCACGGTATGCAGCCGCGGGGTGCCGAGCGCCAGATCGAACTCGTCGGCCTCGTACTCGACGTTGTCGAAGTCGTGCGC
>DATJSR010000105.1:0-9910 GCA_035504015.1 Steroidobacteraceae bacterium | reverse complement strand
GCACTCTCACGTATGTCGGCCCGAGTGCGGTGAAAGGTACGGTCTACGGCATCGACAATGGTCTGCCCGTGGGCACGGCCGGCGATGGCGAGGCAGTGGCCGGGGCTTACGTCTACACGATCACCTGCGGCACCGCCCCGAATCAGGCGCAGGCGAGCGCGCCGGTCACTTATTACACCAACGCGCCCGCCGTGACCCTGAATGTCAGCAACCCCTTTCCGCAGGGAACACCCACTCCGGTCGGCTGGCAAACCAATATCTATCCGTGCGCGGGCACCGGCGGGCTCACGGGGGACGGGTGGGCGGGATCCAAGGCAGGAAGTGCCACGGGCTCTCAGGCAGTAACCGAGGCGACGCTCGGCTCCGTAAACTTCGGCATCACATGCGGCACTGGCTCGCAGACGGTTCAGGCGCAGGCCACGACCAACGTGATCACGCCCACGGTAACGATTACCGCGAGCGCGAGCACCCTGCCGGTCACCGGTGCTTTGACGATCAAGTGGAACTCCAACTTCGGCTCCTGCAGTTCGGCCATCAGCCCCGGCAACGGCAACTGGGGAACGGTTCTCGCCGGATCCGGCGGCTTTCAAACGACTCAGCTCGTCGCTGGCACCTATACGTACACCATCATCTGTGAGGGGGGTCAGGCCTCGACCCAGGTAACCTTCACAGGCAGTGTGCTCACGTTCAGCGCCAGTGCGACGAACGTCGCCGTCAACACACCCGTCACACTCAGCTGGAGCACGGGGGGATCGGGCGTCGGTTGCATGGCGAGCGGCGGCTCAGCCGGGGATGGTTGGAGTGGGTCGCTTCCTCCCGCAGGTACCCAGTCGGTCAGCTCAGCCAGCTCAGCGACGGTTGGCTATGGGATCGCCTGCAATCTCGGTGACGGATGGTCCAACGCGCCTCAGGCACAAACTCAAGTGACCTACACGGCCGTGACCGCGACCCAGGCTGCCGCACCTGTTCCTGCAGTGACACTCTCCTCCAACCTCGCGAGCCAGGTTGTCGGCAGCCCGGTGATCCTCAGCTGGAGCTCGCAGAATGCGAGCGACTGCAGCGCATCGGGCGGCACGAGCGGTGATGGCTGGAGTGGCGATCTGCCGACGTCCGGCACGATGTCGATCACGGAAGGCACAGCCGGTTCGTTCAGTTATGACATCACTTGCACCGGCGCTCCGCCGGCTGCGAGCGCCAAAGCGCAGGTGGATTTCACCGACAGCTCGGTTACCGTCAGCGCGAGTGGCGGCAAGAGCGGCGGTGGAGGCGGCCTCGATCCGTGGTGCCTGCTGCTGCTCGGTTCGACGATCGGCGGTCGGTTACGGCAGCGCTCGCTGACCCGCAGAGCCTAACAGCACACCGAGCAGCACACGGGCTGAGCAACGCACGGGCAGTGCGGCCAGGCTCACCTCGCGGGCTTCACAAACCTGAGCGTCATGCGATCGGATTCGCCGATGGCCAGATACTTCGCCCGATCCTTGTCCCCGAGTGTGAGGGTGGGCGGCAGCGTCCAGACGCCCTCAGGGTAGTCCTTGGTATCCTTCGGATTGCTGTTGACCGCTGATGCCCCATCGAAGCGAAAGCCCGCGGCGGCGGCGAGCTTCTTGACGTAAGCCTCATCGACGTAGCCGGTCTTGCGCATCTCCTCCAGGCTGGTTCCGGGCTTGGCCCGGTGCTCGACCACACCGAGCACGCCACCGGGCTTCAAGGCCTTGAAGAAGGCATCGAACTGCGCCTGCTGATCACCCGCCTCGATCCAGTTGTGCACGTTGCGAAAGGTCAGCACCAGGTCCGCGGTGCCCGGCGGACAGATCTCCGTCAGCCCCGGAGGGCGATATTCCGAGACGATCACCTTGCCGAAGCGGGCCGGATCCTCGGCGATCCGCTTGCGAATACCCGCGGCATCTCCCTGATCCTCCTGGCTCGCGCCAGGGCCGTTCGGCGCGGCAATCGCCGCGTAGTACTTGCCGTGATCGTGCAGGTACGGCGCCAGGATCTCCATGTACCAACCGCTGCCAGGCCAGATCTCGACCACCGTCGCATCGGGCCTGAGGTGGAAGAAGCGCAGCGTCTCGAGCGGATGGCGATACTTGTCGCGAACGACGAAGCTGGCCGTACGTGCCTTACTGGCGATTGCCGCGGCAAGCGGGTCCGAGGGCGCATCGGCGGCGATCGCGGTGAGTGCCGCAACAGCGGCCAGCAACAGTGCCATCGCCTGAGGGATTCGGGTGGTCGGTCGCACGCTGTCGTCTCCTTCGCTGGCGATGAGCTGATTCACACAACTCGGTGCTAGAGTGTAACGCTCCTATTAGAGCGCGGGCAGACCCCTTGCGGATACAGCCGACATGGTAGCGCCGGGTCTCGAGGTGGGTGCGAATGCAGTGAATGCGCTGTCGATCCTGCTCGCTGCACGCAACAGCGTTCACACCTGGGTCACCGGGATCATCGGATGCGTTCTCTTCGGCGTGCTGTTCTTTCTCAGCCGCCTCTACGCCGACACCGTGCTGCAGGTGTTTTTCATCGCCACCAGCGCGGTGGGCTGGCGACAATGGCGCGGCGGCGGCGGCGGTCGCGCGCTGCCCGTCACGCGAGTCTCCAGCGCCTCGCTCTTCCTCATTCTGCTCGCGTCCGTCGGGGTCGCGAGCGTGTACGGCTACGTGCTGTGGCGCTTCACTGATGCGTTCGCGCCGTTTCTCGATTCCGTGATTCTGGTCCTGTCGGTGGCGGCGCAGCTATTGCTGATGCAGAGAAAGTACGAATCCTGGTGGTGCTGGCTGCTGGCCGACACGCTGGCGGTCACCTTGTTCGGCATCCGTGGCCTGTGGATCACCGCCGCGCTCTACAGCCTCTTCTGGATCAACGCGGCGCTCGCGCTGCTGCGCTGGCGGCGGCTCGTGGCCGCCGGCTCCCCTGCATGAGCTTCCGCCTGGGCGTCGTCGTCGGAAAGTTTGCGCCGCTTCACAAGGGTCACGTGCTGCTGATCGAGCGGGCACTCGCTGCGTGCGAGCGTGTGGCGCTGCTCAGCTACTCGAACCCGGAGCTGCCGGGTTACGAGCCCGCGCGTCGTGAAGGCTGGCTGAGGGCATTGTTCCCGGATGCCGCCGTTCTGGTCGTAACGCCCGAGGCGCTGTGCTCCTGGCTCGGCAGCACGCACGTGCCAGCCATTCCGGCGAATGACGCGCCGGATTCCGCGCAACGCGATTTCGTCGCGCTGTTGTGCCGGCGCGTTCTCGGCTCACGCCCCGATGCAGTGTTCAGCAGTGAGGAGTACGGAGCGGGCTTCGCTGCGCACCTGACACGCTGCCTGGACGATGTCGCTCGAGATGCCCCGGCAATCCGCCACGTCATGGTCGACCGCGAGCGCCGATCCATCCCCATCTCGGGTACGCAGCTGCGCAATAATCTGTGGCGACACTGGCAATACTTGCCGCCTGCGGTGGCACGATCCCTGGTCCAGCGCGTTGCCATCCTGGGCGGGGAATCCTCGGGCAAGACGGTGCTCGCTGCGCGCCTCGCCCAGGAACTGGACGGCGCGTGGGCTCCCGAGTATGGCCGCGAGCTCTGGGTCGCCAAGCGCGGCGAGCTCGCGCGCGAGGACATGCTGCGCATCGCCGAGCGGCAGATCGAGCGCGAGGAGAGCGCCGCGCGCGACGCCCGCGCCTTCGTATTCTGCGATACCACCCCGTTGACGACGCTCTTCTACAGTCGCGAGATGCTTGACTTCGTCGACCCACAGCTTGCTCTGGCGGCGCGGCGCAGCTATGCGAGGACCGTCCTGTGTGCGCCCGATTTCCCCTTCGTGCAGGATGGCACACGGCGGGACGACGCCTTTCGGCAGCGCCAGCATGCCTGGTACGAGCGCGAGCTGGCGGCCCGCGGCGCACGCCACGTGCTCGCCCGGGGCGCCCTCGGCGAGCGCTGCCGACTCGTGCGCCAGCACTTGGGCGTCTGAAGGCTGCCGACGGCCAGCGAAAGGAGAACCCGTGCTCATACAACAAGGTGGATGCCTGTGCGGCGCGGTTCGATTCAGCCTCTCTGCAGCGGCGATCGAGACCGGTTACTGTCACTGTCGCATGTGCCAGCGCAACAGCGGTGCCCCTGCGATCGCCTGGGTGAGCTTTCCCGCCGCCAGTTTCTCGTGGACGGGCGGATCCGCCGCGACGTACGTCTCATCGCCCGGCGTGCAGCGGCAGTTCTGCGCAGCGTGCGGCAGCTATCTGGTGTTTCGCAGGGAGGATTCCGGGGAAGTCAGCATCAACACGGCATCGCTCGACGAGCCAGCCTCTTTTGCACCGCGCATGCACATCTTCGTGGAAAGCCGCATCCCCTGGTTTCGCACGGCAGATGATCTGCCGCAGCACATCGGCTACGGCCCCCTGGGGTCGAGCGAGCCCCAGGGAAGCTAGAGGAGCTCGGGAAAGTATCCGCCTCTGAGCAGATACGGAAACAGCACCAGGGCCCAGTGCAGCGCGGCACACAGGATGCAAACGAGCGCCCACGGGGTGCCCAGCACCCGCGCGCGCGCGCGGCCGTCCGCCGCTGGCGCACGGCGCGCCGCGGCGTAGAGCAGCAACAGACCTGTGCCTGCGAACGCGACGATACCCGTGACATCCTCCAGCAACGACAGACTGTAATACAGCGGCTGATCGTGCAGCCCGTAGGCGTGGGACCAGGTGATGCCGCGATCGATGTCGGCGGTGAAGAGCACCGCCGTGCCCGTGTGAATGTCGGCGAGAACCGGTGGCAGGAATACCAGTACGCTCACGACCGCGAACGCCGTGCCGATGAATGCCACGCCACCGCGCAGTAGCGATCGTCCCATCCGAGCTTCCTCCCCGAGCGCGAGTATTCTTATCGTGGGCGCGCAAGCGTAGCTCAACTGACCGGCAGACCGCGACGTCCGCGACTCACTCTTACAATGACTGCGGCAAATCCTTCAAATTTTTCGCGATTGCAGCAGAAAGTGTCACCGCGCGTCGACACCGCTTTGGAACGCTTCCTGCGTCGCTGACGGTATCGAGGGTTTACGGCACAAGGACCGATGAACAATGACATCGAATGGTTCCGGACGCAGCTCACGATCGCGCGTTGGAACCTGGATAGCGCCATTGCGGCCTCACGCCAGGAGACGGGCCGCTTCCTGGAGCAGGCGCGCCAGAGCTACGAGCGCATACGTGACGCGCTCCCGCGCTCGGAGCTCGACCAGGAACTGCACCGGCAGATCGAGGAGGCGCTGGAGGAGCTGTGCTTGCGGCTGCGTCTTGTGCAAAGGTGAGCCGACATCGGGGTCACGCTGCGCGCAATCGGAAGTAGGAATATTCCGACGCGAGCGCGCCGCTCAGTGCAGATTCGTCAATCCCTGCGGCGTATCGCCCCCGGGGTTGGATCTGCCCACGGCGTCGGCATGGTCGGACGCACTGCTGGACCTGCGGTGCTCCGAGCTCTCCACGCGGAAGGAGTGCCACCACGTATTGAGACCCACGCCGCGCCACATCTCGCGGTCGGTGTCGTAGATCGCAAAGGGAATGCCGTTGGCAGAGAGCGTGTCCCCTGCGATCGAGACGCCACTCAGCTCCTCGGATACGCCAGTGGGCTCGCGCGCCAGACCGAAAACCAGGCGGCAGCGGCCCTCGAAGCGCATGCCGCTGCAGGTGAGATCACCCTTGCGCCAGCGCCCGGAGACGTAGCGCACGAGCGGCTTCTCGCCGCCGCCGCTGGGACCGATCCATACGGCACCGCCCGTGATGCGGAAATAGGGTGCAGAGTTGACCGGCCTCGCGCTTCCCAGCTCATCGATCACTGTCAGCCGAATCATGCCTTGGCTGCTACCCCCGGGACGATAGCCGCCGTTGTAGCAAGAAATATTCCGGCGTCGGACCGCGGCCACACGCTGCCGATGCGGTGAAGGCAACTCGCTGACGCGCCAAGCGATCGCGGGCAGAGTGCCCTCGTGCGACGAATGGTTCAGTCTGCGCTGCAGGCGTAGCGCTCACCGTCCCTTGGTCCGCGTTGCCCCGTAGAATCCTCACCACGTGTAACGCACGCGATAGCGCACGGCCGCCTCGCCTTGCTTCGGCACGGTCACCGCAAAGGCGATGGTGTGAGCATCGAGCTTCTCGTACGCCTGGCTCTGGGAGAGGATCCGCCAGTTGCTCCAGCGATTGAGCGCCTCGCGCACCTGGACGTTCACCGCCTGGTCCTTGTGATTGTGCAGGCGTATCTCGATCTCCTCCTCGATCCAGCGCGCGCGGTTGTCCGCGGCGAAGTCCAGCTGATGCCGCTCGCCGACCACATCGAACGCATCGCCCATGCGCACACGCACCAGCTCGCCCTTGGGCGTGTGATCGAGTCGATCCTCGCCGATCAGCTCCGCGCTCTGATCGGTCGGATCGAGCTTCGATACGCGGATGCGGCCGGAGGGCAGCGGCAGGCCGAGCCCGCCCTTGGCATCGTTGCGAAACTGCAGATACACGGCGACCTTGGTGTTGCCCGAGACTCCGAGCTCGCGCTCGAGCAGCGGCCGCGGCCCGAACGTCGCCTGCGGCGCGCCCGCGTAGACCAGTAGCTTCTGCACCGGGATCTGATGCACGGGCTCGAACAGCTCGAGCTGCTGCGTCGAGTCGTTGGGCAGGCTCGCGCGCCGGCCGAGCGTGTACAGGTGATACTCGAAGAAGGGCTGCTCCGAGAAGCCGGCCGCGCCCGCTTCCGCGGCCGGCGCGGGCGCCTCGAGCGCCCGCCGCCCGAACAGCACACTGGGCTCGGGGAGGCGATTGACATCTCCGGCGATGAGCTTGAGGACGGCATCCGCGTAGCTCTGTCCCGAGAGATTGACGATGCTCACCCACGCTGACAGATCGAGCAGCCCGCTGTTGGCATCGCTGCCGTCGCGAAACAGAGCGTTGTAATCCGCCCACCAGGTGATGCCTCCGGTTTGATACGTGACGCGGGTGCGCTGCTCACCCGCCCGCGGCGAGATCACGTCCCAGACGAGCGTCGGTCGGGTATCGAGTCCACCCGGCAGCGCCGGGAAGCTCACCTGTGAGTAGTCGTGCAGCGCGTGGATGCTGCCGTCCTGCGCCCGCAGCACCAGTCCGTCGCTCGCGGAGAGCAGCGTGCCGCTGACGCTCGTCGCCTGAGGCCCCGAGATGCGCTCGACCACCACCGGCTTGTCGATGTATTTGAGAAGCAGCTTGTCGATGCTCACCAGATCGAACTGGAAGCTCTGCTGCAACACCAGTGTGCGCGGCTCGGTGAGCGAGGCGAAGGTGACCGTCGTCGGATCGATGAGCGCGGCTACATCGGTGAACCGCAGTGTCGAGCGGCCCTGCGGCAGCTGCAGGCTGCGGTCCTGGCGCACGACCGCATAGCCGGGAACCGAACGCGCATTCGCCACGACCCCGCCGGGAAGCGGTCGATAGAGCTCGGGGGGTATGGCACCCGGGCGTGCCGAGCTGTAGATCGTGATCGCCGTCTGCTCCTCGGCGCGCGCAGCGCCTGCCAGCGCGGCCACAGCGACCAAGAGCGCCACGCGCCGCGAGCCGGCGCCGATGAGCTGTTGCATGATGGCTCCTCCTCAGTAGCAACGTCACACGTCGACGCTACGGGTCAGGCCCTGATGCGCGCGTGCGCAGCAGCCGGTGCGAAGCAGTTCGCATTCTGGCACCGTTGCTGAGATCTGTGAGGCAGCACTCAGGTACTGCCCCCCCGGCGTTGCAGGATATGGCACGAGCTCGAGCACCCCGAGGCTAGCGGATATCAGCTCATCGACGCTGCAGAAGCGGGTCCCGCGGCGGGCTGTGGAATGCGCCGAGAACGGCGCAGCAGCACCGTCCTCAGCGGCATCCTGGCTGTCGGCCTTGCGGCAGCCGGAGTGGCGGCGGGCATACCTGTGGCGCACCCAAGGCGGCCGGCGGCCTCGGCCTGCGGACCGCGCCGGAGCGGCTGATGCGCCTTCGCCCGAGACCAGATTATGGAAGCTGCCAGTAGCCCTGAACTCGACCTGATACCCGATTCGCTGCCGGAGCCTTCGGAGGCTCCCGCACCGGTGAATCCACCTCCGCCGGCGCGCACGTCGCGCGAGGCCGCGGATGGCGGCAGCACCAGCGCTCCCGCAAAGCCAGCTGCACCCGCCGGGAGCAGCTTCCCGACTCTCTCGGAAGCGGATCTGGACACGTTGCCACCGCTACCAGATGCGGATCTGCTGCCGACGCTCCTCGGCGCCTCGGGAAGCGCCTCGGCTGGCCTGGCGATGCCGAGCCGCACGCGACCCGCGGTGCCGTCCCCATCAGCGCTCACGTCAGCGCCGGTGTCCGCGTCGGCGCCCGGCTCGATGTCGGCGCCCGGCTCGATGTCAGCGCCCGGCTCAGCGTCGGCGCCCACCTTCGCGTCAGCACCGACCGCTATGCCGGCGTCTGGCGCGACGGCCCTGCCTGCATCGCCCAGCGGCAGCGCTCGGCCTGGTTCCAACGCCGCGCTGGCTGGCTCACCGGCTGTCTCCACGGTGACGGCTCCGGTGGCGAGGACCTCGGGGGCAACTGCCCCGGCCGCTTCGCCAATCCCGGCCTCGGCACCGATGGATCGGGACTTCATCGCCCGCAATCAGATCATCGAGCGCTATCTCTCCGGCAAGCTGCCGTTGAAGGGGGCGACCGAATTCGAGCGCTTCTGCAAGGCGCATCCAGAGCTGCTCGATGAGCTCGGCCTGCCCGAGCGGGTGCATGCGGGGCTGCGTTTGCTCGAGGCGAGCGGTAAGCCCGAGCCCTGGCAGGAGACACCCAGGCGCTGGTGGGAGCGGCCGCAGGTGCCCATCGTCCTCGGCCTGGTGGCGTTGATCCTCCTGGGTTCGACGCTGCTGCTGGCGCGCGCGAGTACACAGCGGGCGCAGCGCATCGAAGCGCTCGGCAAGCAGGTGGCCGATCAGCCGCTCGACCCGGCGACCACCACTCGCACGATCCGCATCTTGCCGAGCCACGACGGTGCCACGTCCAGTCCCGCCGTGGTCATCGGCGGTGGCGGGCAGGTGCAGCTGGCGGATCTGAAGATCGACATGTCGCACTCACCCTATCGAGAGTTTCGCGTGACGATCGATCGCGTGGATCAAGGCCGCGTCGCCATCATCCACAATCTGCTGAAGGACTCGAACGGGCACCTGCGCATCGCCATCAACAGCTCGGCGCTCGGCCCCGGGCTCTATCAGTTCACCATCGAGGGTCTCACCTGGCGCGGCGACCCCGAGCCCGACTCCTGGGTCACGATCGGGGTGCAGCGCTGAGCGGGCTATTTGCCGAGAATCTCCTCTGCGGCGCGCCGCAGAATCTCGGCGATCCTGCGCTCCTCCTCGGCGGTGCATCCCTGTTTGCGATGCAGAGCATGCCGCAGGGCATGCCGCGCCTCCGCGAGCTCACCGCGCCGACGACCCCAGGACTCCTCCTCCGCGGCGAGACCCTCGCCTGAGAAAACCTGGCGCACGCGCTCCATCTTGGCGCCGATGCGCTCGAGCTCGGCGAGCATCGACTGCACTGCCGCGCGATTGCGCTCCAGGTGCTCCCGACCGGCATCCGTGAGCCGATAGAGCTTCTTGTTGCCCTCGGTCTCGGACACCGCGTGCCCGATCTCCTCGAGGTAGGTCAGTGCCGGGTAGATGACGCCAGGGCTCGGGCTATAGAAGCCGTTCGAGCGCTCCTCGAGCATCTTGATCAGCTCGTAGCCGTGACTCGGCTGCTTCTCGAGCAGCGCTAGGACGAGCAGCTGCAGATCGGGTGCACCGAGCTTGCGACCGGTGCGAAAGTCAGGCCCTCCGCGTCCCCAGCCGCCCGTGAAACCTGCCGCAAAGCGCCCAAAGCCGCGGCCCCCATGATGTCGGCCCATGAAGCGGGGCCACGCTCTTTCGTAAAACATATCTTAAGATATA
>DATJSR010000104.1:0-49913 GCA_035504015.1 Steroidobacteraceae bacterium | reverse complement strand
TTGTCGGGCTTGAGATCGGTGTAGGAGTAGAGGACCACGCCGTTCGGGGCGATGACGTAGGAGGTGCGGTCGGCAAGATCGGGCCTGATGGCCAGGACGGCGTCATATTCCTTGATGATGTGTCCGTCTGCATCGGCGGCGACGGCGAACTTGCTGCGGCACTCGCTGACGGAGAACTTGTCGAGCTTCTCGATCGGATCGTGCGACACGCCGATCACGGTGGCACCCAGCGCCTTGAACTTGTCGGTGGCCTCGGCGAACTGGTGCGCCTCCACCGTGCATCCCGGCGTGAATGCGGCCGGGTAGAAATACAGTACCACCGGCCCCTTGTGCAGGGCCTGGGCGAGCGAGAACGTGAATTCCTTGCCGCCGAGGGACGCCTGGGTGGTGAAATCCGGGGCTTTTGCCCCTTCCGGCAGCGCGGCGAGTGCTGCGGCTGCAGCGAGTGTTCCGAGGGTGGCGAGTGCAACTGCGGCTCTCATGGCTGTTCTTCCTCTTTTACGCGCGCGGTGCGAGCCGCTGCATCATCCACGCAGCGTCGGACAGGAGCAACCGCGCCGCGGTCAAAAGGCCTATTGCCGTGCGGGTGACCCCCTTCTGCAGCCTTGCGTGGCGGCGTGCCTCAGCGTGAGCGATCCCGATTGGCGTGGCGGGGGGCCCGATCGGTGCTGTCCTCCGGAGGCGGCGGCCGCTTTGATCGCGCGAGCCAGCCGGCGAGCGCATCGAGCTCGGCGTCGCTGATCTGATCGGTCGGGAAGCTCGGCATCGCGCGGGGACCGAGGCGCACGGCCCCGGTGATCGCTTGCGCCGTGAGTGCTGTGCCGCGCAGCTCGGGCGCCAGGTGATCGTTGTGACAGTAGGCGCACGTGTCGCGCCACAGCTGCTCGCTACTGCGCCACTCGCCTGCGGTCTGCGCGCGTGCGCCCAGACAGAGCAGCGAGCCAAGACCGATGGCGGCAAGCCGCGCCGCGCAGGCGAGTGCACGCGCGGTCATCGAGGTATGTCCGATGCTCACAGGTGGATGCCGGACTTGCCGGGTGCCAGGATGCCGTTCGGATCGAGCGCGCGCTTCAACGCGCGGTTCACGTCGCGATTGGCCTGCCCGTACTGCTGGGCAAGCTCGCTCATGTAATCGATGCCCACGCGGTACAGGCCGTAGCCGTTGTCGGCGAACGCGCTCGCGAGCTCTCGGAAGCAGGCACGGGCGCGGCGCAGGGCATCGGGGTTGGTGCGATCGAATACCAGTGCCACCTGGTGATGCAGGTCGCGCATACCGACGGTCGGCGCCGCAAGATAATCGAAGCCATGCTGTGCGAGCACGCCCTTGGCGAGGTCGCGCTGCTTGACGGCATCGGCACCCCGCGCCGCCGACACCGGGGTGAGCCAGGCGAGTCCTCCGCCGCCGACCCAGTTGAGCAGGCTGAAGCCGTTGAGATCGAGCTCGTTCACCTGCGAGCCTTCGTGGTAGTCGAGCACGACCCGTGCGCCCGAGGCCTCGAAGGTGCGCAGGGTGAGTTCGAGTTGCGGCGCGATCTGCTCGGCAGTGCCGTAGAGGGTGAACGCCACATTCCAGGCGGCGATCGAGTGCTGGCGCGCGGCACCGAGCAGCACTTCGTCCGGCACCGCCCCCTCGCCCTGGAACAGCTCGGCGCGGCGCGCATACGCAGTGAGCATCAGGGTCGCATTCGCGAGCACCCCCGGCTGCTGCAGCGTGCCGCCGAGCCGCAGCTGGCGAATGGTGTCGACCGCCTTGGCGAGATCGTGGTCCTCCCAGTACTGCACGAGGATCGTGCGATGCGCGGGCGGGGCCGGCATGAGCCACAAGCCGAGCTTGGTCACGATGCCGAAGTTTGATTGCGTGAAGATGCCATCGAGATACGGGCCGTAACCGTAGCGGTAGACCTGCCAGGCAGCGCCATTGGCGATCGATCCCATCCCCGTGCGCAGCACCCGGCCGTCGGCGAGCACCACCTCCATGCCACAGGCGTGCGCGAAGTGATCCGCATAGGGCGTCTGGCCGACACCGCGCTCGAGCGTATTGCCGAGCGGACCTGCGAGCGGCCCGGTGCCGGGAAGATCCAGCCACAGCGGCAAATTGCGCTCACGCACGAAGTCGTGCAGCTGCTGATAGGTCACCCCGGGCTCGACCAATGCCGTGCACAGCTGCGGATCGACCTCCAGGATGGCATTCATGCGCTTGAGATCGAGGATGAGCTGTCCGCGGGTCGCTGGCAGCGCCGAGCCGTAGCCGAAGTTGCGACCCGTGGAGGTGGGCCAAAGCGGCAGGCGATAGCGGTTGCAGATGCCGAGCACTGCCTGCACCTGTTGCACCGACGCCGGCATCAGCACGGCCGCCGGCCGATGGTCCTCCTCGTTGGCGGGCAGCATGAGCTTCTCGTACGGCTGCAGCAGTTGCGCATCCGTGGCGACGAAGCCCTCGCCGAGCACGCGTCGCAGCTCACCGAGCGCGCGCTCCAGCACCGCGCTCGAGACATCCGCCGGCAGGACGACGTGTGAGGGCATCCGCATCTTCCGCTCGAACGTGGACTGCAGATGATAGGGCACGTGCGCTGGCGCCGCACACGCGGATACCGCAAGCGAGAGCGTCCGCCGAAGCGCAACGCCTGCGCGCAGCTAGCCGAGCGGGTCGCGATCGCCGATGGCGCTGTGGAGCTTGCTCAGAACGATGTAGAGCTGCTTGCGCTCCTCGCGCGTGAGCAGCATCAGCAGCCGCGCCTGGTTGCGCTGCGCGACCGGGAGTGCGGTGGCATAGAGCTTGCGGCCCTTGGAGGTGACGGTGAGGATCACGGGCGCGCTGCTGTCGCTGGCGCGCTTGCCACCGGTGCCCGCATCACGCGCGGCGATCAATCCGCGCCGGGTCAGCGCCTGCAGCGTGCGGCTCGCCTGCCCCTTGTCCATGCTGCTTCTGGCGACCAGCTCCGAGAAGCGCACCGGCTCGAAGCGAATCGTCATCGCGAGCAGGCGCCACTCCGGCACCGACAGGCCGAAGTCCGCGAGATATTGCCGCGTGACGTTCGCCTTGGCGGCGTTGGCGAGACGGATGAGCTGAAAGGTCAGAAAGTCGCCGATGTGCAGATGCCTGCCATCGCCGACGTTGACCCAGGGATTGTCGCCGGCGCGCGTCCCCGCGGCTGGGCCGGCCGCGCCGCGCTGCGCGCGTACCGAGCGCTTGCGTGTCGTTTGCTTGGCAGCCATTCGCTACGCTCTTTCGGGTGCCTGACCCGTGCCTGACGGGAATGCTGCGAAATGTTGCCTGCACTCAGCGCCGCCGTCCACCGCAGGCGCGCGCGGGCGTTGCCTTGTCATCAATCGAAGCTCGTGGCGCGCTGCGGATCGCGGTAATGCTCGTACATGTGTGCGATCTGCGCCGCGGTCACACGCCCGGTCGAAAGCTGCGGCAGCGCATCGAGCGCGAAGAACTCGACACCGTCGGTCTCGATGCTCTCACGGGGCTGCCCGCCGGTGAGCTCACAGATGAAGAACAGCTTCCAGATGTGGAATGCGTGCACCGTGTGCGCGTGGCGATTGCGGTCGAACACGGCGGCGAGCTTGCGGGCTCGAACCTCATAGCCGGACTCCTCGCGCACCTCGCGCTCGGCCGCCTGATGCGGGCTGTCGCCAACGTCGGCCCATCCGCCCGGCAGCGTCCAGCGACCATCCGAGCGCTCGCGTACCAGCAGGATGCGATCGTCACGAAACACCGCGGCTCGCACGTCGACCTTGGGCGTCGCATAGCCGGTCTCTGCCCCGAGGAGTGCCTGCAGTGGCTCTGGGGGCAGCCCGCTGCCGGCTGCCAGCATGGCCGCCGCGATCTCCTGCACGGCAGCATAGCGCTCGCGGTCGAAATCGTTGTGGCTGAAGGCGAGCCCGGTCTGTGCCAGGGCCGCCAGCTGTTTCGCCCAGCCGAGCCAATCGGGGTCGCTCACGGCCGAGATTGAAACATTCCGAGCAGCGTGCGCGCTACAGTGCGCGGCTCGGATGCCCCTTGCGCATGCTCACCGAAGCCGTCGAAGTCTACCGCTCAGCCCGCCGTGCCGATTGCGCGGAGCGCGAGTTCGTGCTCACGGCCGTGGGAGTGCCGAGCGAGATGCAGCGGGAGGACGGCACCTACGTGCTGCGGGTGGACCCGCTGTGGCACGAGCAGGCACTGGCGCATTTGCGCCGCTACCAGGAAGAGTCGCGCGCCGTGCGCCCGCCGGCGCCACCCGCAGCCGTGCCCCTGTACCCGCATGCCTGGGTCGGCTGCGTCCTCTACGCTCTGGTGTTGCTCGGCGTCGCTTATGCGGTGAGCGCGGACCTCGGGCGGCTCGATGCCTTCGATGCCGGGGACATCGAGGCTTCCCGGGTGCAGACCGGGCAGTGGTGGCGCGCCTGGACCGCTCTCACGCTGCACCTCGATCCCGCGCACCTCGTGACCAATCTCGGCGCCGGCGTGTGGTTCGGCTATCTGTGCGGGCGGCTGCTCGGCGTGGGCACCGCATGGCTGCTGATCGTCGCGGGCGCGGGGATCGCGAACCTCCTCGAGGCGCTGCTCAGTCCACCCTCCTACGCATCCGCCGGCGCATCCACGGCCATATTCACCGCGCTCGGCCTGCTCGCGGTGTACTCCTGGCAGGAACGGCGCCGCTTTCGGCAGCATTGGGCCTTGCGCGCGAGTCCTCTGGTCGCCGGGGTCGTGATGCTCGGGTGGACCGGCACCGCAGGAGAGCACACCGATATCGTCGCGCATCTGGCAGGCTTCGCCATGGGGGGCGCCCTGGCGCTGCTGCTGCGGCTCGAGCGCCCGGCAGGTTGGCGGCGCAAGCTGCCGCAGTGGCTGAGCGGTGCGCTCGCCCTCGGCTGGGTGGCGCTCGCCTGGGCGCTCGCGCTGCGGAGCTAGTTTAATCGGCCGAAACCGCCCCGGCGGTTGTCGGCGGACACGACTGCATCGCCCGCCGGCAAAAGGTGTGACTTTTGCCGGCTGCGCCTGCTGGAACTTGGCACTAGAGGAAACGGACTAAGCGAAATGCTCAAAGTCAGCGGTCGTGAGCTCATCTACAGCCTGGGGGCGCTGCTCACGAGCGTCGTCATCGTACAGAGCGTGTATGCCGTGCTGATTCGGCCGCGTGCCGAGGCCATCCTGGCGCAGCCCGCCATATCGATCTCGCAGTCGGGCCAGAAGGTCGAGCGCGACCTGCGCTCGGTGTTCGTGATCATCAAGGATTACGAGCAAGAGACCGCGATCATCCTCGCGGGGTGGTCGCTCGCCCTGCTCGCCTATCAGGCCCGCGCCGTGGCGCGCAATCGCCGGCTGCTCGAGCAGCGCTACGTCGACATCGACGAAAGTCACGTGCTGCTGCCCGAGGACACGCGCGCTCAGGGGCGGCCCCTGGAAGCCCTTCCGACCGAGGAGCGCGACATGCTGCTGCCGCGCACGCTGATGCTGGCGCTCAATCGCTTCGGCGCCACGCGCAGCGTGCAGGATGCGGCCGAGGCGGTGCGCGACGAGTGCGAGCTCGAGCTCTCGCGGCTCGATGCGCAGCTGTCGATGATCCGCTTCACCGCCTGGGCGATACCCGCCATCGGCTTCGTCGGTACGGTGCGCGGCATCGGCCGGGCCCTGCAGGAGGCCCAGCGCGCGGTCACCGGCGACATCAGCGGCGTCACACTCGGCCTGGGCGTGACTTTCAATGCCACGCTGACTGCGCTCGTGCTCACGATCGTCGTCATGTTCTGCCTGCATCAGCTGCAGCAGGCGCAGGACCGCCTGGTGCTCGATACCCGCACCTACGTCGACCGCAACCTGATCCGCCACATGCGGGTGCTTTGAGATTCGCTGGAGCGGCGTCAAGGACTGGAGTCGTAGCCCACCAGCTCGACGTAGCCCTCGCCCCGCACCGGCTGCGCGGCGCGGGTGCCGCGGACCTCGACCGCGCCCTCCCAGTAGCGCGGCGCCGTGTCGAGCTCCTGATTTGCGAGCGCGGGGTGCAGCTGCAGATCGATCCCGAGGGCGCTCACGCGCAGGTGCCAGCCTGCCGGATAGCGCGCGCCTCGCGGGCTCACCCAGTGGCCGAGCACCTGCAGCTCCACGTCCGCGAGGGCGAGGGGGCGCGTGTGCCCATCGGGCGCCATCCACGTGCCGGCGCTGTGCGGATCGAGGCTGCCGTCGCGGTTGCGCAGCGCGTAGAACATGAGGGCGCTGCCATCGGCGAGCTGCACGGCAAACCAGTCCCAACCCTGCTCGCGCGGCCCGAGCCCGCCGCTGCCCCACTCACGATCGAGCCACGCGCGGCCCGTCACCGCCTGAGCCACGCCCGCGACGCTGAGCTGGCCGCGAACGGCGATGCGCGGCAGCGAGTAGTAGTAGCTCGCCGCCCCGGGCGCATCGGCCTTGATGCTGAGACCGGCATCGCCGTTGAGCATCGCAGGCCCGAGTGGTGTGAGCTGCAGCGACAGCGCGTACGCCTCATCTGCGGCGCGCAAAGTCCATGGGCCCGGGGCCTGCGGAGGGCTGCGCGGCTCGGGCTCGGCGCCCACCGACCAGCCGCCGAGCCAGACCCGCCACGGGTCGGTGCGGGCGCCGGCGAGACCGAGTGCATCGCGCGCATAGCGCGCACGCGCGTGAAAGCGACCGCGCGACACGTCCGTGATCGCGAAATGCGCGGCATAGATCTGCCGCGCGCGCCAGGCCGACGGCGCCGCCCCGGTCGCCTGCGATGGCGCGAGCGTCTGCGGCGCAGCGAGCGAAGGCGGCGGAGCGAGCCCTACGCGGAAGAACGTGAGCTCGAAGCCATAGCGGCGCCCATCGCTGGCCTGCAGATGCCCGGTGAAATACCACCACTCGTGCTGGTAGCCGGGGTGCGGGCCGTAATCCTCGGGGAAGCTGAACTGGCGCGGCACGCGCACCTGTGCGAAGCCTGCGGCGCTGCCCCCGCCGCGCAGCACATCGAGCGGCGCAGCGCCCCCTGCGGGCGCCGGCAGCACCGGTGGCGTCACCGTGAGCAGCAGGCACAGCGCCAGCGCCCTGCGCAGCCTGCCGGCCGCTCGCGGCGCTGCACTCATCGGCCTGTGCGCGCGCGCCGACATCACTCCTCCCGCAGCGCGAGTGCCACGGTGGCACGGCCGGCTCGCCACGCCGGATACGCCCCGGCGGCGAGCGCCGCCACCACAGCCACGAGCAATGCATCGAGCAGCTGTGCGGCGTGCAGGTGAAAGTCGAGCTGCCAGCCGAATG
Source organism: Steroidobacteraceae bacterium (assembly GCA_035504015.1). GTDB lineage: Bacteria > Pseudomonadota > Gammaproteobacteria > Steroidobacterales > Steroidobacteraceae > JASHUC01. The sequence goes on along the minus strand of DATJSR010000104.1, from coordinate 42,679 downwards.
CGCGGCGATTGATGACAGCGACGAGCAGCCATGCGGCGAGCAGGCCGGCGGGGATGGCAGCGCTCAAAGCGACCAGCCCGAGAAAGCCCGTCTGCGCCTCGATGAGCGAAGCCGCGCCGCCCCGGCTGAGACCCAGAGCGCGCAGCAATGCGATCTCGTGCCCGCGCTCGAGCTCCCAGGCGAGTAGCGCGCTCAGCAGGCCCACGGCGGCGACTCCCGCGGTGAGCCAGTTGAGTACCCGGGTGATGAGGAAGGTGTGCTCGAAGATCTCGAGCGAGAGCGCGCGCAACTCGGCGCTCGAGCTCACATAAAGCGCCTGGCGTCCCGCGGCCGCCGCGAGCAGGCGCGCGATCACCTCGTCGGGGCGAGCGCCGGGGTCGAGATACAACCCGAGCGAGGTCACCGCATCATCGTTCCACCAGTGCTCGTAGATGCGCCTCGCCATCAGCACGCCACCGCGATCGTCCCCGTACTCCCGGTAGATGCCTGCGACCGGGAAGGCGTGCGGCCCGTGCGGGGTCGGCAGCGTGAGATAGCTCCCCGGCGCGAGCCGCGCACGCCACGCCAGCGGCTCGGCAACGAGCAGCGCGCCCGCGCCGAAGGCGCGCCACACATCTGCCTGTGTGGGTCCCACCAGCTGCACGCCCGCGCCCGCCATGGCGGGCAGCGTCACGGCGGTGAGCGCGATGGGACCCGCCGCGGAGTCGACGCTGACATTTCTGTTCGCCCGATGATCGCGCACGCCGGGCACGGCGAGCAGCGCTGCGATCACCTGCGGGTCGAGGCGGCGCTCCGGCCGGCCGAAGCCGGGCCCGGGAGCGGCCACGTAGACATCTGCGCGCATCGTGCTCGCGAGCCAGTCGCGCAAGGATTCGCGAAAGCTCGCCACCATCACCGCAACGCCGAGCATCGCCGCGAGCGCGACGCCGAGCGCCGCCACCGCGACGCCGGTGCGGCTCAGGGAAGCCCCCACGTCCTCGAGGCCGAGCGCGGCCACCGCGCTCCAGCGGCCGGCGAGCCGCGCCGCACGGCGGGCGCAGAATCGCAGCCACGCGGGCGTGAGCGCCGCAACGCTCACCAGCAGCAGAAACAGACCGGTGAAGCCTGCGAGCAGACTGCGGCGCGAGAGCGCAATGACCAGCGCCGCTGCGATGAGCAGCAGCGCGGCGGTGAGGAGCAGGCGCCGCGCAGCGCGCAGCGCGCGCTCCTCGAGCACGGAGCGACGCAGCCCGAGCTGCGGGGCAACGTGTGCCGCCTCGAGCGCAGGCACCACTGCGGCGAGCACTGCGGTGAGCACACCCGCCACGAGCGCCTTGACGAGGGTCGCAGGCGTGAGGGCCACCTGGGTCGCCTCGACCACGAAGTACAAATCGTTGATGGTGCCGGAGACGAGCTGCAGCAAGGCATGCGCGAGCGCGCTGCCGGCCAGCACACCCAGGGCGGCGCCCGTGATGCCGAGCACGGCGGCCTCCGCCAACACCCCGCGGAGCAGCTCGCCGCGCGTAGCGCCGAGTGCCCGCAGCACGGCGAAGGTACGCCGGCGCTGCAGCACCGCGAAGCTCATGGCACTGTAGATGAGCAGCACGCCCACCAGCAGCGCCAGCAGGCTCATGGCGCGCAGATTGATGGTGAACGCCTGCGTCATGTCGACCCCGGTGCGCGCGCGCTCGCTGGCGCTCGCGAGGCTGACCCCGGGTGGCAGCGCGCTTTGCAGCCGCCGCAGCAGCGACGCCGCGCTCGCAGGCGCCTCGACCTCGATCGCCGACAGCCGTCCGGGCATCTCGAGCCATTCCTGCGCGGTTGCGATATCGACCAGCAGCAAGGCGTCCGCGCCCGCCTGCGCGCCGAGCACATCGAGCAGCACGGCGTGCTCGGTGCGACCGGCCACCGCAACACTGAAGTGGGCCCCGCGCGCAAGCCCGAGGCGCCGCGCGGTGCTCTCCTGCATGAGAGCCGCTCCGGGCGAGAGCAGCCAGTCACGCAGCCCCGCGAGCGCATCCCCCTCACGCCCCCCACCGAGGTACTGGCGCACACCGGTGCCCGGCGCACGGCCGCGAAATCCGGCTGCGGACAGCGGATCGAGCCCGAGCAGCTGCAGCGTCTGAGCGCCGACGCTCACGTAGCCCGTGACGAGTGGCGCAAAAGCGAGCTGCGGATACTGCGCGCTCAGGCGCACGAAGAGCGCCTCATCGATTCCGCCCGGACCGGCGGTGAGCTCCTGCGTCGCGCTGCCGCTCACGGCGGATGCGGACAGCTCGAAGGCGCGGCCGGCGCTCGCCGCCGCCAGATCGACCGCGGTCACCGTCGCCACGCCGAGGATCAGTCCGAGCAGCGCCAGGACGAGCTGCGCCGGGCGGTGGGTGAGGTGGCGCAGGCCTGCCGCCCAGAGGGTGCGCGGCGCTCTCATGCCGTGCTCTGCTCGTGCAGGCGCCCCTCGCGCAACTCGAGAATCCGATCCGCCGCCGCGGCGAGATGCGCATCGTGGGTCACGGTCACCAGCGTCGCGCCGCGGGCGCTCGCGAGCGCGTGCAGCAACGGCACGATCTCGCGCGCGCTCTGCTCATCGAGATTGCCGGTCGGCTCGTCGGCGAGCAGCAGCGAGGGCTCGTGCACGAGCGCTCGCGCGATCGCCACGCGCTGCTGCTCACCCCCGGAGAGCGCATCGACCGCACTGTGCAGCCGGTCCCCGAGCCCGACCTGCTCGAGCAGGGCCGCTGCCCGCCGGTGTGCTGCAGCGCCCCGCACGCCGTTCAACTCGAGCATCAGGCGCACGTTCTCCTCCACATCGAGCGTCGCCACCAGATTGAAGAACTGGTAGACGAAGCCCACGTGGCGGCGCCGGAAGAGCGTGCGCTCGGGCTCGCGCAGCGCGCTCACCTCGCGTCCCTCGAACTCGATGCGGCCCGCATCCGGCGCATCGATGCCACAGAGCAGATTGAGCAGCGTCGACTTGCCCGAGCCGCTGCGCCCGATGATTGCGACGCTGCTGCCGGCCGCGATGCGCGCATCCGCGCCCTCGAGCACGCGATGAATGCGTGCGCCTTCGCGAAAGCTGCGGTGGAGTTGCGTGAGGATCAGCACGGGGCGACTGCAGCCGACTGCACCGTGCTCGCCGGCGCGGGATCTCAGCGGCGGCGCTTGCCTGCCCCGGGAAGCGGCGCGCCGCCGCCCTTGGCCGCAGACTCGGTCCTGGGGCTGCCCGCCTCGGCTTTGGCGGTGCCGGCATCGGCCTTGGCCGCAGCGGCGGCAGGCTGGGCGTTGGCGCCCGGATCGAAGCGCATGGGCTTGCTGACGCCCATGCGCGTGAGCTCGCGGCGCAGCTGCTCGGCGAGCTCCCCGTGGACCGTGCGGTCGAACGCCGGCGCCGCGTCCCAGTCGTAGGACCACGGGTGCCGGGTGCGCATGGCCGGGGGCTCCTCGTTGTAGCGCGGGATCACGTGTGCGTGCAGGGCGGGCTCGGCGTTGCCGAGGATCGCGTAGTTGATGCGCAGCGCGCTCGTGACCTTGAGCAGCGCGTCCCCGAGACGCGCCATGTCGAGCAGGAACTGCGCACGCTCCTGCGCGGCGAGCGCATTGAGCGAGGGCACCACCGGATCGGGCAGCAGCAGCACGTAGCCGCGCACGAACTGCCGCTCGCCGAACACGACCCAGCCGGAAAACAACCGTGCGGCGACGCGCGGCTCGCGCCCGGCGCGCGCTTCGGCCACCTGTCGATGGATCGCCGTCTCGAGCTCGGGTTTGTCGTTCTTCATGGGACGGACTCCTCCCCGCTAGGCCTCGACGCCGAGCGCCTGCAGTGCAGCGCGCGTGCGGGCATAGTCCTGGTGGAGGATGCCGTGCCAGCCGCGCGCCTGCGCGGCTGCGATGTTCTCGGGTCGATCGTCGATGAACACCGTGGCGGCGGGCGCCAGACCGAAGCGCTGCTCCGCCTGCGCATAGATGTGCGCATCGGGCTTCATCACGCCCGCGACGAACGACGGCAGCACATCGTGAGCGAGGTCATCGAGCGCGTACTCGCGACAGAGGTGCTCCCAGTGCAACTCGCCCACGTTCGACAGCAGGTACACCCCGTAGCGGCCCGCGAGGCGCTTGGCGAGCTCCACCATCGCCGGCTGCGGCTCGAACATGTCGAGCCAGGCCGCATGCACCAGCTCGGCGCTGACGGGGCGCCCGGTGAGCGCCGCGATACGCTCGAGCAGCACCGGACCCGGCATGCGCCCGCACTCGTGCTCCTCGAGCGCGATGGCGTGGATGAGTGTGGCGAGATCCGTGCACGGCGCCTCGTGCTCGGCGAGCAGCTCGAGAATCGGGCGCGGATCGAGGTGCACGAACACCCAGCCTATGTCGAAGACGATGTCGCGGATCACGGCAGCGAGGGCACGCTCGGAACGGGCACCGATATTACACTGCCCGTGTCCTGTGGCCGGGTATTCACCGACACCACGGTCGCCTTGGGAAAGAAGTTGAACTCCGAGGCGCTCGCCCAGGTGTAGGCGCCCATGGCGCGGCCGATGAGCAGATCGCCGGGCTCGAGCCGCGGCAGCAGCAGGTTCTCGGCGATCACATCGATGCTGTCGCAGGTCGGCCCCGCCAGCACCGCCGGCAAACGCTCGCCCCCCGCGCGCAGCGGCTCGACGGGGTAGCGCGCGTGATCGTAGAGCTGGCCGCTGTAGGAGCCGTACAGCCCGTCGTCGAGGTAGTACCACCAGTGCCCCTCGCGCTGTGCGCGGCCCATCACCGAGGCCACACCGATCGCGCACGGCCCGACGATGTAGCGGCCGGGCTCGGCGATCACCCGTACCCGGCGCGGCAGGCGCGCGAGCGCGCTGCGGATCGGCGCGCAGAAGTGCTGGATGTCGGCGACGGGCTGCAGGTAGTCGATGGGGAAGCCGCCACCGATGTCGAGCGTGTCGAGCGTGCCGAGCCGGTCGCGCCGCGCCGCCGCGAGCAGTCGCCCGCAGGCCTCGATCGCCTCGACATGCTTGCCGGAGTCGACCGCCTGGGAGCCCACGTGAAAGGACAGCCCGCGCACGTCCACGCCGAGCTCGGCAGCGAGGCGTGCCAGGCCGAGCAGGTCCTCCGGATCGCAGCCGAACTTGCGCGACAGGTCGCACATCGCGCCCGGGCTGCGAAACGACACCCGCAGCAGCAGCTCGGCGCGCTCGCGCGCGTGCGCGAACTTGCGCACCTCGTCGGGGTTGTCGGCGACGAAGGTGCGCAGCCCGAAGTGCAGCGCGTTGGCGATGTCCTCGGGACGCTTGATCGGATGGGTGTGGATGCAGCGCTGCGGATCGACGCCCAGGCGCTGCACGAGCTGCACCTCGCCCGTCGTCGCCAGATCGAGATAGCCGTCCTGCTCGATGATCGTCTGCACCACCGCCGGATGCGGCAGGGGCTTCAGTGCGTAGTGCAGCACCACCCCCGGCAAGGCGCGTCGCAGCCGCGCGAACTGCTGCCGCACGCGCTCACAATCGATGATCAGCAGCGGCGAGCCGAACTCGCGCACCAGGCGCTGTATCTCGGCGGGCGCGAACGGATCGATGAAGCGTGGCTTGCGCGGGCGGCTCAAGGCAGCACGGCCATGGCGCCCGTGTCGTCGCTATCTGAGAATTGGCTCGCGCCCCGCACCAGCCGATCGCGCACCGCATCCCAGCGCTCATCGTGGGGTACGTCCTGCACCAGCAGCTGCGCACAGCCGGCCTTGTCGAGCGTGCGCAGATTCGCGTAGAGATCCTGCGCGTATTGCTCCGGGCGTCGGCCGGCATTGATCCAGGTGACGTACTTGTGTGCCTTGAGCGGCAGACGCTGCGCCAGCACGGCGATGCGTCGCCCGCCCTGCGACAAAGCGGCGGCCTGCGCATCGATCTCGCCGGCCGGCACGATCGTGAGCGGGGTCTGCGGTGCGTAGTGCGCGGGCAGGCTCCCCGGCACTCGCGGGGCCTCGCGGTCGGCACCGACCATCAGCTCGCCCACCGCTTCCTGCAGCTGCGTGAGCGTCACCGCACCGGGTCGCAGCAGGCGCACCGTACCCGCGGCATCGCAGGCGACGATGGTCGACTCGAGCCCGATCTGACACTCACCCCCGTCGAGGACGATGCGGACCGCCTCGCCGAGCTCATCGCGCACGTGCTCGGGGCGCGTGGGGCTCAGGCGCCCGTAGCGGTTGGCCGAGGGTGCCGCAATGCCCCCACCGAATGCGGTCAGCAGCTGCTGCGCCATCGGATGAGAGGGGATGCGGATCGCCACCGTGTCCTGCCCGCCGGTGACGATATCGTGCACGTGAGCGGCACGTGGCATGACCACGGTGAGCGGTCCCGGCCAGAAGCGCTCGGCGAGCGTCTGCGCCGCGCTCGGCACCTGGCTCACCCAGCGGTGCAGGTAGCGCGGACTGTCGAGGTGCACGATGACCGGGTGATCGACCGGCCGGCCCTTGGCGGCGAAGATCTTGCGTACGGCCGTCGGGTTCTGGGCGTTGGCGCCCAGGCCGTACACGGTCTCGGTCGGGAAAGCGACGAGCTCACCGTCGCGCAGAGCCTGCACGGCAGCGTCGATCTCGACCTGAGAAGCCCTGACCACCCGGACCATGACGGGAATTCTACCAAGGCGCCGGCACGGACCGCCGTTTATGTCCGTCGCGGCCTGCGACGGCGTTCGCACTACTCGAGTGCCATGCGCTCCCACCCCTGGCTCGTGGCCCGCAACTCGTAGGCCGGCCAGTAGTGCGTGTCGAGCTTGAGCGTGATCACCTCGGGGGCATTGTTCCAGGTAATGGTCTTCAGGCGCACCGAGGAGCGGTCGGCCCGACCCGTCACCGCGGCGAGGAAGGCATCCAGATCGGGCGTGGGGGTGCCATCGACCTCGACGATGCGCCGTCCGGGATACAGCCCATAACGAGTCGCCGGCGAGCCGTAGGAGAAGTAGGCGACGTAGACCCCCACGGGCGGGATGCCGCGCTGCGCGCTCATCGGCCGGTGCGGCGCCTGCAACGTGGCGCCGGCCCACTCGACCACCCGCTGGATATCGGCGGCGGGTAGCTCGGCCGTCGGGACGTCCAGGGTCTGCGCGGCCTTGCCTCTCCAGACCGTCACATGCACGTCGCTGCGATCGCCGACGGCACGCTCCACGTCGCGAAAGCGAGTGACCACCTTGCCGTCGATCGCGAGCAGGATGTCCCCCTGCTGCAGCACCTTGGAGGCGGCAGAGCCGCCGACCATGCGCACGGCGGTGAGCGCCTGGCGCTGCGTGGTGCTCGCCTGCTCGAGGCGCCTCACCCACTCATCGGGCAGTCCGAACTCGCGCGCGCTGGCGAGCGGTATCGGGCCGAGCTCGGTCTCGAGGGAGTGCAGCGGCCTGCCGGTGCGCACCCGATCGAGCATCTCGGCCACCAGATCGATCGGCACGCCCTTGTTGGTCTGGGTGAGCTCGCGGCCATTCTCGAAGGCGAAGCTGGACCACAGCCCGATGACATCGCCCTTCTCGTTCGCGAGCACGCCGTCGTAGTCGAGCGGTGGATTGACGAGCTGGGCCACCTCGAGATTGGTGTCGCGAAAGCGCATGGTGCGCGAGAGCGGCAGATCGATCGGCTCGACGCTTGCGATCTGGGTGGCGCGCGAGCGCAGTTCCGCATCGGCGGTGAGGCCCACGACCCAAACGGTATCGCCCGGCTGCAGCTCGCGCGGCACGAGCCGCGCGGCCTGCACCGGCGTCTTGCCGATGAGCTTGGGATCGTAGGCGACGAGGGCGAGATTGTGCAGCGGGTGCACGTACACCACGTGCCCGGGAACCTGCAGCGTGCCGGCGAAGGTGATCTGCACGTCACCGACCGATACCGGAACCGTATTGCGGTCCACGACCACGAGGCCACGCTGGGCATCGAGGACGAGTCCCGTACCGTGGTAGTTGCGCTCGGTGACGCCCGATACGGAGTACGGCATGTCGTACGTCACGGTGACCAGCGAGGGGGCGAGACGCGCGAGGCGCGGATCCGCATAGTGCGGGAAGTCGGTGCTGCTCGGCTTGGGCGGCGCGCTCGGCTGCGCCTGTGCGAGGCGCTCGCACGTCCACAGGCCGATCGCGTCGTCGCGCTTGCAGTGGCGCGCCGGGAACCAGCGCCGATCCATGCGAAAGGAGCGCAGCTCCGAGCCGTTCGGCTCCTCGATGGTGAAGTAGCGCACCGTCGCGCGATCGCCATCGCCGAGTGTCTCGATCACCTTGCGCATGTCCTCGAGATCGCTCACCGGCTTGTCGTCGACGGCGGTGATGACCGCCCCGCGCGGAATGCCCGCGGCGCCGAACACGTAGCCCGGATTCGCGACATAGACGCCCTTTACCGGCACGTTGAAGTGTCGTGCCTGCTGGTAGGAGAGCGTGTTCACCACCGCCTCGCCGAACTCGAGATAGGCATCGGGCGTGATCCCGTTGAGATCGCTGACCGGCAGCCGTGCCGTCAGCGCCTTGCCGCCGCGCTCGAGCTCGAGCTCGATGCTCTTGCCGACGGAGGCATCGAGCAGGTCCTCGAGCGGCTCGAACTGGGTGACGTACTTGCCGTTGATGCGCACCAGCACGTCCCCGGGCTGCAGCACGCTTGCGCTCGCGGATCCGGGCAGCACCTCGTTGATCACCAGCATGCCGGTGAGCGCAGGAAATGCCTTGCGCACCGCGACCTCGGTGCGGTGATCGAGCCCGAGGCGCTCGAGCTCATCGTAGGGGGTGTAGACGAACACCGTCTCGAGCGTGCCGCGGCTCACCGGCTTGCCCTGCTGGATCAGCTGCAGCGCACGGCGCACGCGCCCGAGCGGCAGGTAGAAGCTCGAGGCGTTGCCGGTGGCACCGCCGGCGTTGAGCGCGATGACGCGCCCGCGGATATCGATGACGGGCGAGCCCGAGGAGCCACCCGAGGTGCCCGAGGCCGCCTGCAGATAGAACGTGTTGAAGTCGTTGTACTTGGCGATGCCGTACTCGGGGGCTTCCCGATCGAGTCGCGCGAGCGTGCCGGCGAGGATCGAGAGCTGCTCACCCGCGTTGTTGCCGACGACGCGGATCTCGCGTCCGACCTGAGCGCCTTCCGGATAGAGCGGCAGTGCCTTGGGCGTGATGAAGCGCAGCTTCTTCGGGTCGTAGCGATAGAAGCCGAAGTCGTGCACCGGATCGCGGTACACGGGATAGAGCGGCACCTCCTCGCGGTTGAGGAAGGTCGCCTCCGCGGTGACCGGCCCGGGCGTCACGACGTGTCGGTTGGTGAGGATCAGGCCGCGCTCGGCATCCACCACGAAGCCCGTCGCCTGCGCGGTCGAGTTCCACTCGGTGTCGAAGGCACGCGTGGAGTCCACATCGATCGCCACCACGCTGCCGGCAATGCGCTCGAGCGTCACGGCCCAGTCCGGGTTCTCCTCGACCGCCGCGGCGCGCTGCACCAGCTCCTGGGTCTGATGGGCCTGGGTGCCGGGCGCAGTGGGCATGCTGGTGGCGGCGGAGGTGTGCGCCGCAGGCGTGGCGCTCTCCGCTCCCGGCCCGCGCGCGGCGGGCTCGTCCTGTGCCGTCGCCACGGCGATCGGCAGCCACAGCAGGCACGCGAATGTGACGAGTCTCATGAGGGAACCCTTGATTGAAAGCGCGCGCAAAGAGCGTGCGGTGGCCAAGCAGCTTCAGTGGCCCAGCAGAATCGTCAGCCAGACCGCCCCGAGCAGCACGAACGACATCAGTACGGCGGCCGAGCCCATGTCCTTGGCGAGCCCCGCCAGCGCATGCCGCTCGAAGCCGATGCGATCCACGGTCGCCTCGATCGCGCTGTTCAGCAGCTCGACGACGAGGATCAGCAGCATGGGCGCGACGAGCAGCGCGCGCTCGACCCCCGAGCGTCCGAGCCACAGTCCGAGGGGTATGACGATCGCTGCGAGCGCGAGTTCCTGGCGAAAGGCCGCTTCCTCGCGAAAGGCACCCGTGAACCCGCGCCTGCTCGCCGCGAAGGCGCGCAGGATGCGGGTGAGGCCACCGGGCTTCTCGCGCGCAATCGCCTGCAGCACCAGCGGGGTCGCCGTATCGAGTCCCGCTGGGGACACCTCGAGCGCGCTCGCCTCGCGCCCCGCGCGCTCGCTCAGGCGGGAGGGGGGGCGGCGCAAGCGGTCGGCTTCCACGTTAAGTCCAATTGCTTCGCGGCACGCACGTCGTCGAGACGGCGCACCACCAGCGTGTGCGGGGCGCTGCGCACGTGCTCGGGGTCCGCTTCGGCCTCGCGCTGGATGCGCACCATGGCCTCGACGAACGCATCGAGCGTCTCACGGGTCTCCGTCTCGGTGGGCTCGATGAGCAGGCACTCCGGTACGAGCAGCGGGAAATAGGTGGTGGGCGCGTGGATGCCATGATCCAACAGGCGCTTGGCGAAATCCATCGCCGTCACCCCCAACTCCCGAGCTTGACGCTTGAGCGTGACGATGAGTTCATGGCTCGCGCGCCGCCCCGGGTAGGCCGCCTCGAAGCCCGCCTGCGTGAGGCGCGCGAGCAGATAATTGGCATTGAGGCTCGCATGCTCGGCCACCTGCGCGAGACCTGCGCGCCCGAGCAGTCGCAGATAGACATAAGCTCGCAACAGCACGCCCGTATTGCCCATGAAGGCGGACAGCCGCCCGATCGATTGCGGGCGCTCCTGCTCGCTCTCCCAGACATAAGCCGCCTCGCGGCGCGCGACGAGCGGCACCGGCAGAAACGGGGCGAGGCGCGCGCTCACCCCGACCGCGCCGGCGCCCGGTCCGCCACCGCCGTGAGGGGTCGAGAAGGTCTTGTGCAGGTTGAGATGCACCACGTCGAAGCCCATGTCCGCAGGGCGCACCTTGCCGACGATGGCATTGAGATTGGCGCCGTCGTAGTAGAGCAGTCCGCCCGCCGCGTGCACGATCTCGGCCACCGTCGCGATGTGCCGCTCGAACACCCCGAGCGTCGAGGGGTTGGTGAGCATGATGCCCGCCGTGGCAGGCCCGACCGCGGCGCGCAGCGCCGCGAGATCGACATCCCCGTCGGGTCCCACCGGGATCTCGCGCACGCTGCAGCCGCACATGGTAGCCGTCGCCGGATTGGTGCCGTGCGCGGCCTCCGGAACGATGATCTCGGAGCGGGCCGCATCGCCGCGCGCACGGTGATAGGCACGGATCATCGCCACGCCGGCGAACTCCCCCTGCGCACCGGCCATCGGCGTGAGCGATACCGCATCCATGCCGGTGATCGCCTGCAGCATCTGCTGCAGCTCGTAGAGGCATGCCAGCACGCCTTGGGAGTGCTCCGCGGGCGCCAGCGGGTGACGCGCGAGAAACCCGGGCAGCAGCGCGCAGGCGTTGCAGGCCTTGGGGTTGTACTTCATGGTGCAGGAGCCGAGCGGATAGAAGTGTGTATCGATCGAGAAGTTGAGTTGCGACAGTCGCGTGAAGTGGCGCACGGCATCGAGCTCGCTCACCTGCGGCAGCAGCGGCGGCGCGGCTCGCAGCAGCTCGCGGGGGATCTCCCCGGGGCCGCGCGGGGCTCGCGGCCACTGATCCGTGGCGGCGCGCCCGGGACGGGAATGCTCGAAGATCAGCTTCTCGCGCGGGCCGCTCACGGGGTGCACCCCACGGCCGCCGGGGTGCGCAGCAGGGCCCCGAGCGCGGCGGCATAGCGCTCGATGTCCGCGCGGCTCTTGGTCTCGGTGGCACAGACGAGCAGCGCCGGTCCGAGCTCGGGGTAATGCTCGGCGAGGTCATAGCCGCCGAGGATCCCCTGCGCGGCAAGCGCCGCGAGCAGCGGTGCGACGGGACGCTCGAGCCGCAGCACCCGCTCGTGAAAGCAGGCGCCCGAGAAGGCAGGGCGCACGCCCGGCAGACGCGTCAGCGCTGCGGTGAGCTCGCCGCTGCACGCGTGGCATGCCTGCGCGACCCGCTCGAGACCGCCCGGCCCCATGAGCGCGAGGTACACCGTCGCCGCGGTGACGAGCAGCCCCTGGTTGGTGCAGACGTTCGAGGTCGCCCGGCCGCGCCTGATGTGCTGCTCGCGTGCCTGCAGCGTGAGCGTGAAACCCTCGTGCCCGGCCAGGTCGAGCGTGCGGCCCACGATGCGTCCGGGCATCTGCCGAACGTGCTCGCGGCGGGTCGCCATGAAGCCGAAGTACGGGCCTCCCGAGGCGAGCGGCACGCCGAGCGGTTGGCCCTCGCCGACGACGATGTCCGCGGGCCCGCGCCAGGCGCCCGGCGGGCGCAGCAGCCCGAGGGAGGTAGGATTGGCGATGGCGACGATCGGGATGCCGCGCGCGCGCGCCCACGCGGAGAGGCTGTCGCAATCCTCGAGCACCCCGAAGAAATTCGGCTGCTGCAGGGCGAGCGCAGCGATGTCCTCGCCCTCGTAACGCGCGAGCATCCCGAGCGGCGTGCCGCCGACGGCGCGATCGTAATCCAGCTCCTCGATCTGCAGGCTCTGATTGCGCGTGATGGCGCGCGCCGCGGCTCGATAGTGCGGGTGCACGGTGCGCGGCACCAGCACGCGCTGCGACTTCGACTTGCGGTTGAGACGCACGGCCATCAGCAGGCCTTCGGCGAAGGCGGATGCGCCGTCGTAAAGCGAGGCGTTCGCGACGTCCATGCCCGTCAGACTCGCGATCATGGTCTGAAATTCGTAGAGCGTCTGCAGCGTGCCCTGACTCGCCTCGGCCTGATAAGGCGTGTAGGCGCTGTAGAACTCCCCGCGGGTCGTGATCGCCCACACCGCGGCAGGGATGTGATGCTCGTACGCGCCTGCGCCGATGAAGCACAGCTTCTCGCCATCCGCGCTCGCCCTGGCACTCATCAGGCGCACGATCTCCATCTCGTTGAGCGCTTCGGGCACCTCTGCGATCGCTCGCGCCCGCAGCTGCGCCGGAATCTCCTCGAAGAGCGCCTCGAGACTCGGCGCGCCGATCGTCGCGAGCATCGCGCGCACGTCCTCGGCGGTGTGTGGAATGAAGGCCATCAGCGCGCCTCGGCCGCGAGGTGCTGCTGGTAGTCGGCCGCGGAGAGCAGCTGCGCGCCGGCGCCACCGTCGGTGAGGCGCAGGCGCGCGATCCAGCCCGCACCGTAGGGGTCGGCATTGATCTTCTCCGGTGCGCTCGCGAGCTCGCTGTTCACCGCCGTCACCTCCCCCGCGACCGGCGCGTAGACATCCGAGGCGGCTTTGACCGACTCGACCACGGCGTAGGACTCGCCCACGCCGAGCCGCCGCCCGACCTCGGGCAGCTCGACGAACACCAGATCGCCGAGCGCCTCCTGTGCATGGTCGGTGATGCCGATCTCGACGCCACCGTCGGAGAGCGTACGCACCCACTCGTGGCTCTTCGTGTACTGCAGATCACCCGGGACGTTGCTCATGACTTAAGTTGCCCTTCTGGTTGAAGCTCGGCTCGGGCATCCTGCCACGGCCCTCGCGGCGGTGCGCACATCCCTGTGCCTTCATTCATGGGGATCGCCCGCAGCGCGCTGCGCGCCGCGGGGTGGGATCAAGGAGCGGCCGTGGCGCACGAACGGCGGCGTCACGATACTGGCCGGCACGTGCCGGCCGCGGATGTCCACCTCGACCTGCGAGGGCGCGGCGCGCGGCACGCGCGCGAGCGCGATGGCGCATTGCAGGGTGGGCGAGAACGTGCCACTCGTGATCTCGCCGCTGCCGAGCGGGCCAACCAGCACTTTCTGATGCTCGCGCAGCACCCCGCGGTCCTCGAGCACGACGCCCACGCGCTTGCGCGGGGAGCCCTGCGCCGCGACGCGCTCGAGCGGCACCCGGCCGATGAAGTCGCGGGTGCGCGGCTCGAAGGCGACGGTCCAGCCGAGCCCGCACTCGAGCGGGTGCGTGCCCGCATCCATGTCGTGCCCGTAGAGATTGAGACCCGCCTCGAGGCGCAGCGTGTCGCGCGCCGCGAGGCCACAGGCGATGACATCGCGTGCCAGCAGCTCGCGAAAGAGGGGCTCGCAAGCAGGCGCGGGCAGGATGACCTCGAAGCCGTCCTCGCCGGTGTAGCCCGTGCGCGCCACGAAGAAGTCACCGACCGTGACGGCATGAAAGCGCTCGAGCGCGAGCACCTGGCGCTGCGCGTCGGGGCGCAGCAGCCCGGCGAAGCGCTCGCGCGCAGCCGGCCCCTGCACGGCGAGCATGCCGAGCTCGGCGCGCTCGCGCAGCTGCACCTCGGCGTCTCCCGCCTGCGCGCGCATCCAGGCGACATCGCTGTCGCGGGTGGCTGCGTTGACGATGACGCGATAGCCCTCGCCGGGACCGAGCCAGTAGGCGATGACATCGTCGACCACGCCCCCCGCCTCGTTGAGCATGCAGCTGTAGAGCGCCGCGCCCGGCGCGGTGAGCTTGCCTACGTCGTTGGCGAGCAGGCGCTCGAGCAGCGCCCGCGCCGCGCGGCCCTGCACGTCGATGATGCCCATGTGGGATACGTCGAAGACACCGGCCGCGCGGCGCACGGCGTGGTGCTCGGCGAGTTGCGAGCCGTAGTGCAACGGCATCTCCCAGCCGCCGAACTCGATCAGGCGTGCGCCGAGCGAACGGTGCAGCTGGAAAAGCGGTGTGCGTCGTGCCATGGACTCTCCGGTGCGGTGCGTGGCACCCGCAAGGCCATGAGGCGGCAGACCCCGCATGCGAGGTCCGCCGCCCCTCTGTCCTTGAACCTGAGAGATCAGGCGCCCGTAGGCGCCGCACCCCTTCGGTGGGAGGCCCTCCTCGAGATCGAGCCGGGCCCGCCGCTCTCCAGAGCCTCTCGTGCGAGCGCGGCGAGCAGGGCTCGCCGTATCGCCAGTCTGCCGTTCTTGCTGCCTGAGCGTTTCCGGGCGGGAGCTTGCGCCTTCGGCGTTCCGCCCGCTTCGCGAGCGGCGGACTCTCTCCGAACAGACTGATCGAGAAAGCCCGTGCATGATACCAGCAGCGTGCCCGCGGCGCGGCGGCGCAGCGCGCCCGAGCCCGTGTTCAAGCCGGGTCCGGCGCGCCACGCCGGCAGCCGAGCTTTTTCCGTACAATGCGCCCATGCCAGCTTCCCGTCGCGAGAGCCTCACGGTGCGGATCGGCGCCGTCCGTGTGGGCGGTGCCAATCCGATCGTCGTGCAATCGATGACCAATACCGACACGGCGGACGTGGAAGGCACCGCCCAGCAGGTCAAGTCCCTCGCCCGAGCCGGCTCGGAGCTGGTACGGCTCACGGTGAACACCAGCGAGGCGGCCGCGGCGGTCGCCCCCATCCGGGAGCGTCTGGCGCAGCTCGGCGTGAGCGTGCCGCTCATCGGCGACTTCCATTTCAACGGGCACAAGCTGTTGCGCGAGCACCCCGCCTGCGCGGAGGCGCTCGCCAAGTACCGCATCAACCCGGGCAACGTCGGTCGCGGCAGCAAGCGCGATCCGCAGTTCGCCGAGATGATCGAGTGCGCCTGCCGCTACGACAAGCCGGTGCGCATCGGCGTCAACTGGGGCAGCCTCGATCAGGACCTGCTCACGCGCCTCATGGACGAGAACTCCGCGCGGGCCCAGCCGCTCGATGCACGCGAGGTCATGCGCAACGCGGTGGTGCTGTCGGCGCTCACGAGCGCCGAGCGCGCCGTCGAGCTCGGCCTGCCCCCCGAGCGCATCATCCTCTCCGCCAAGGTGAGCGGCGTGCAGGATCTGATTGCGATCTATCGGGATCTCGCGGCGCGCTGCCGCTATCCGCTGCACCTGGGCCTCACCGAAGCGGGCATGGGATCGAAGGGAATCGTCGCCTCGACGGCGGGCATGGCCGTGCTGCTGCAGGAGGGCATCGGCGACACCATCCGTGTCTCGCTCACCCCCGAGCCCGGCGGCGATCGCACCAACGAAGTCATCGTGGCACAGGAGATTCTGCAGACCATGGGCCTCAGAGCCTTCACGCCCATGGTGACCGCCTGTCCGGGTTGCGGCCGTACCACGAGCACGGTATTCCAGGAGCTCGCCCAGCGCATCCAGTCGCACATTCGTCACCGCATGCCCGAGTGGCGCCGCCAGTACCACGGAGTCGAGGACATGACGGTCGCCGTCATGGGATGCGTCGTCAACGGCCCCGGCGAAAGCAAGCACGCCAACCTCGGCATCAGCCTGCCCGGCACCGGAGAGCGCCCCGTGGCGCCGGTCTACGAGGACGGCGAGAAGACGGTGACGCTCAAGGGCGAGCACATCGCCGAGGAGTTCCAGGCGCTGCTCGAGCAGTACGTGGCGCGCAAGTTCACGCCGCGGCAGGCCGTTTGAGGGAGCTGCTCTGATGACGGAGCTGACCGAGCGGCGCTGCAAGCCTTGCGAGGGCGGCATCGCACCCTTGAGTCGCGAGCAGGCGCTCGAGCTCATGCGCCAGCTCGATCCGGGCTGGGCGCTCGCCGCGGATGCCCGCAGCATCCACCGCGAGCTGCGTTTCAAGGATTTCTACCGCACCATGAGCTTCGTCAACGCCCTCGCGCACGTGGCGAACATCGAGGATCACCACCCCGATCTGCACGTCGGCTACAACTACTGCCGGGTGTCGTTCACGACCCACGCCATCGCGGGGCTCTCGGAGAACGACTTCATCTGCGCGGCGAAGCTCGATCGGCTGCCGCGGGGCTGATTCGTTGCGATAGCTGTTGCCCGCTAGCGCGGCAGGCAGCGCGCCGCGCGCGGCAACTCGCCGCTGAGCCCCATGGCCCGGGTGACGAAGAAGCGCTTCACCTCGGCGCTGCGATTGACCCAGGCGAGCCCGTGCTGCGCGAGGCGCGACAGCGGCCCCGAGCCGTGCGCGAGGAAGCGATTGAAGCCGTCGATCGCGAGCGCCATCACTTCGGTCTCGCTCTTGCGCCAGCGCTCGTAGCGGCGCAGGGTGCGCAGCGCACCCGGATCCTCGCGCTGCGCGTGTCCCTCGAGAATGCATTCGGCGAGCGCCGCGGCATCGAGCAGCCCGAGGTTCGCGCCCTGCCCCGCCAGCGGATGCACCACGTGTGCCGCATCGCCGATCAACGCGCAGCGATGCGCCGTGTAGCGGTGCGCATCGAGCCGGCGCAGCGCGAAGGAGGCTCGCTCGGTGGTGAGGCGCACGGCCCCCAGCACCTCATCGCTCTGGCGCTGTAGCTCCGCGGCGAACTCCTCGGGCGAGCCGGCGAGCAGTACCGCGCCGATGGCCTCATCCGCCGACCACACCACCGAGCTCGAGCCGTCCGCGAGCGGCAGAAACGCGATCGTGCCCGTGTGCAGGAAGCGCTGCCACGCGGTGCGCTGGTGCGGCCGCGCGGTGGCGACATTCGCCACGATCGCGATCTGGTGATAGCTCACGCTCTCGGCCGTGAGCCCGATCGCAGCGCGGACCGCCGAGCGGGTGCCATCGGCGCCGATCACCAGCCGCGCACGGCAGCGGCCGGCGCTGGTTACGATCTCGGCCGCGCCCTCCTCCATGCGCAAGCTCTCGAGCGTTGCATCGAGCACACATCCCCCGGCCGCTTCGAATGCGGCGAGGGCCGCGGCTTGGATCGCGCGGTTCTCGACGATGTGGCCGAGGTTCGGCTCGTTGGCATCGCCTGCGTCGAACACCAGCACGTCGCGACTGCCTGCGGCAACGCTCTCGTGCCACACTCGCATGCGCTCGTAGGCGCAGGTGCGCGCCGGCGGGATGTACTCCCAGGCCCCCGCACTGCGCAGAATGCACTCGCTCGCGCGGGAGAGCGCCGACACCCGCGCCTCGAGCGGCGCCGCCTCAGCGAGCGGTGTGGCTCGCGAGGGCTGGAGAACCGCGACTCGCAACGGCCTCGCGCCCTGCCCGGCCGCTCGCTGCAGCAGAGCGGCGATGCAGCCGCCCACCGGGCCGCCGCCGACCACCAGCACGTCGTAGCGCTCCTCGCTCACCACAGCGGCAACCCCCGTGCGAGCCGCGGTATGCGGCCGCCGAAGCCGGTGCTCACCCGTGCGAGCGCCCGCTTCGCGGGCGGCGTCAGATCGAACAGCAGCAGCCCGAGATTGCGACCCCAGCCGACCGGCAGGCGCGAATCCCCGAACAGCCGAATCAGGCCATCGGTGAAGCCGATGACGCCCCGCCGGTCCAGCGCGCGCTGGTGCGCATACTCGGCGAGCACCTCGGGCGCGCCGGGATCCGCCGGTTTGGCGGCGAGCACCTCGGCAAGCATGGCGGCATCGCGCAGTCCGAGATTGAAGCCCTGTCCCGCCACCGGATGCAGCGCCTGCGCCGCATTGCCGATCAGCACGCTGCGTGGGCCGGCGGCGCCTGTGGCACGGCTAAGACTCAGGGGATAGCGCGCCCGGGGACTCGCGCGCACGAAACGCCCCACGCGCCAGCCGAACTGCTCCTGCAGCTGCGCCAGGTACGCGCGGTCATCGAGCGCCAGCGCTGCGTCGGCGGCAGCCGGGGCGAGGGCCCACACCGCGGTGAAGCTGCCATCGTAGAGCGGCAGCAATGCGAGCGGGCCGCTGCGCGTGAAGCGCTCGTACGCGGTGCCCGCGTGCGGCTGCTCGGCCGCAACGTTGGCGACGAGTGCCACCTGACCATACTCCTTGATACGCGCATCGATGCCCGCGGCCTGGCGTACCCGCGAGTGCGCACCGTCCGCGGCCACCACCAGAGCGGCCTCGACGCGCTCCTCGCCCCCTGCCGCGGCGAGCCGCAGCCGCACACACGGGTCGGTGATCTCGAGCTCCTCGAGTGTCGCGGGGACGCGCAGGGTGAGCGAGCGCGTGGCCGTGGTGAGCCGCTCCCACAGCCCCGCGCCGATGACACGGTTGGCCGCCACGTAGCCGAAGGCCTCGACGCCCTGCTCGGGCGCGCTCAGGCGCGCGAAACCGAAACGACCCGCCTCCGAGACGTGGATCGCGCGGATGGCGGCGGCTTGCGGTGCGATCTGCGGCCAGACGCCGAGCGCCTCGAAGATGCGCCGGCTGGCGTTGCCGAGCGCTGTGGTGCGCTCATCGAAGCTCGGCTGTGCGGGCGAGCCGAACTCGGCGCTCTCGATGAGCAGCACCCGAAGCGGCGAGCCGGCGAGCGCGAGCGCAAGGCTCGCCCCGACCATCCCGCCGCCGACGATCGCCACGTCATACCGCTGCATGCGTCCACCCGCTCCGGCTCAGCCGGCCATCACGGACTCGATCGCGTCGGGGTCCTTCGGCGCATCGCGGCTCAGCACTTCGGCGCCATCGCGCGTCACCACCACGTCGTCCTCGATGCGTACGCCGATGTTGCGGAATTCCCGCCGAACGCGCCGCTGTGCCGAGGAGATGTAGATCCCCGGCTCGATCGTGAGCACCATGCCGGGCTCGAGCAGCCGCCACTCCTCGCCGACCTTGTAGTCGCCCACGTCGTGCACGTCCATGCCGAGCCAGTGTCCGGTGCGATGCATGAAGAAGCGCCGGTACGCCCCTTCGCGCTCGAGCGTGGCGACGCGCCCGGAGAGCAGACCGAGCTTCACCAGACCCTGGGTGATGACCCGCACGGCAGCCTGATGGGGCTCGTTCCAGGTATTGCCGGGGCGCACCTTCGCGATGGCCGCGAGATTGGCCTCGAGCACCAGCTCGTAGATGGCGCGCTGTGCGGGGCTGAAGCGGCCGTTTACCGGGAAGGTGCGGGTGATATCGGAGGCGTAGCACTGGAACTCGCAGCCGGCATCGATCAGGAGCAGATCGCCGGCGCGCAGCGGCTGATCGTTCTCCCGATAGTGCAGGATGCAGGCGTTGGCGCCGCCGCCGACGATCGGCTGATAGGAGGTCTGCGCGTTGTGGCGGTGGAACTCGTGCACGATCTCGGCAGCGATCTCGTACTCGCTGCGTCCTGGCCGGCAGCGGCGCATGGCGCGCAGGTGCGCGCCGGCGGCAATGCGTGCCGCCTCGCGCATGAGCCCGACCTCGGCGCGCGATTTGTACAGCCGCAGATCGTGCAGCACGTGATCGAGCGCCACGAACTCCTGGGGCGGGTGGCGGCCGTGGCGGGCCTGGGCGCGCAGGCTGTTGAGCCAGCCGACCACGCGCTGATCGAACTCGGGGTGAGTCCCCATCGCGTAGAACACGCGCTCGCGATTCTCCATGAGGCCGGGGAGGATCTCGTCGATGTCGGCGATCGGAAAGGCATCCTGTGCGCCATACTCGCGCATCGCACCTTCCGTACCCGCGCGCTTGCCGTCCCAGATTTCGCGCTCGGGGTCCCGATCGCGCACGAACAGCACGTACTCGGCGTGCTCGCGTCCCGGGATCAGGACGGCCACCGACTCGGGCTCGTTGAAGCCGGTGAGATAGAAGAAATCGCTGTCCTGACGGTACGGGTACTCGACGTCGTTGTTGCGCTGCCGAACGGGTGCGCCCGGGACGATGGCGATGGCGTCGCGGCCCATGATGCGCATCAGCTGCCGCCGGCGCCGCGCAAACTCCTCGCGCGCGATGCGAAACGGGCGTGGCATGCTAATGCAGCGCGCCCTCGGGGCGTGCGGGAGGGCTGCGCAACGGCGCCAGCTCATCGAACAGCAGCTGCACCCCTACGCGCACGAACTCGACGAGCTCCGCATAGGCGCCCTCGTTCGACTCGGCGCTATCCCCGGCGTCCACGCCGACGCGCGTGATCTCGCTGAGGTCGCGCACGATCTCACCCACCTCGCCGGATAGCTGCGATGCATCGTTGAGCGATCGCGTACCGAGCCCGTACAGAAAGCCTTGGCACCACAATCCCAGCGCCGCGGCCCGGGCATCGATCGGCTCGCCGTCGAGCGGCAGCAGCGGAGCGAACTGCATCTGTGCCTCGGTGAGCGCGGCGGCGGTCGCCTCGAACAGCTGCCGCAGCGCCTCGGTGGCCTCGGGGCCGGCACGGCCCTCGGGCAGGATCTCGGCAAGCCAGTCCTCGAAGCGGTAAGCGATCGTTGCGCACAGGCAACCCGCAAGCGTGCCATGTGCCTCGGCGGCATCCGTCAGCGCGTGTGCCTGCCGCAGGGCATGCTGAATATCGCCGTACTCGGGCGCTTGCATCGGCCCCATTATGCCTGAACCCGCAGGATCCTCCGGGGGTGCATTGACCGCGCAAGAAGCCGCGCTCTATAGTCTATTCAAATGAGCGACACAACAAGAACGCAGCTCGATCTGGAGCTCAGGCGCCTCGAGAAACGCATTGAGGAACTCACGGGCTCCCTGGAGCAGCTCAAGGAGGAGAATCGGGCGCTGCACCAGCGTCACGAGAGCCTCGCGGCGGAGCGGGCCACGCTGCTCAACAAAAACGAGCAGGTGCGTACCCGCGTCGAGGCCATGATCGGCAGACTCAAGACCCTGGAGCACGGCGCATGAGCTCAAGCGATCCCGCACGTGTGAGCGTGCGCATCCTCGAGAAGGAGTACTTCGTCGCCTGCCCCTACGAGGAGCGCTCGGCGCTGCTCGATTCGGCGGAGTTCCTCAACGCCCGCATGCGCGAGATCCGCGACAGCGGCAAGGTGGTCGGGCTCGATCGCATCGCCGTCATGGCGGCGCTGAACCTGGCGAACGAGCTGATGCAGCTCAAGCAGCGCGAGGCGAAGCTCGAAAGCGAGCTCGCCGGACGGGTGCGTACGATGCGGGAGCGCGTGGAGAGCACGCTCGAGAAGTCCCAGCAGCTCGAGCTGTAACCCCCTCTTCCGGCGGCTCGTCGCGCCGAAACCTCGACGCCATCACATCCGACGGCTCCAAGCTGCGTGCCGGCGCTCTCCCGGGAACCGCCTTCCTCGTGTAGAGTTGTACTCGCGTCGCCTGCGGTGTTCGACAAGTGGGTCGGGTTACCTCTCGACCCTAATTGAAACACCCATGGGACTCATGGGCTTGCGGGCAGCATTGTGCAAGTCCGCCTCGAGCGGAAAGCCTTACCTGCCGCAGCTCGTCCCACTTTGTTGCTCTGGTTCGAGAGCAACGGCCCACACCGGCATTGCGGGTGACGCTTGGATTTCGAGAGCGCTCGCGCGCGGCTCGCAGGAGTTGTGCGTGCAGCGCATTCTCTGCCGCACGCACTACGCTCGCACCCATGCTTCCGGATGAGACATCGCAGCCGCTGCTCGACGCACGGCGGGCCCTGCGCCGCGAGCTGCGCACCAAGCGCCGCGCCATACCGCCGGGCGTGCGGGCCGCCGCGGCCGAGCGTGTGGCCGCGCTCGTGCGGCACCACTTTCCGGTGCACCCCGGCCAGCGCATCGGCCTGTACTGTCCACTGCGCGACGAGCTCGATATCGCGCCGCTCGCGCGGATCGTCGCCCGCCACGGGGGACGCATCTTCGTGCCGCGGCTCACCGACCGGCGTCGCTGTCGGATGCGCTTCATGGAAGCGACCGGGCCCATGCGCCCGAACCATCTCGGGATTCTCGAGCCCAGCGGCGCCCGCTGGGTCAGCGCCCGCTCGCTCGATCTGGTCTTCGTGCCGCTCGTCGGCTTCGATGCCTCCGGGATGCGTCTGGGCATGGGAGCCGGGTACTACGATCGCGCCTTCGCTTACCTGCGGCTGCGCGCGGCATGGCGGCGGCCGAAGCTCATCGGCGTTGCCTTTGCGCTGCAGCGCGTGCCGAGGCTGACGCGAGCACGCCACGACGTGCCGCTCGATGCCGTCATCACCGAGGAGGGAGTGATCAGGTGTCGTACTGGCTGCTGAAGACCGAGCCCTCCACCTTCGGCGTGGACGAGCTCGAGCGCGCCCCCCGGCGCACCACGGGCTGGGACGGGGTGCGCAACTACCAGGCGCGCAACATGCTCCGCGATCAAATGAAGCGCGGGGACCGGGCCTTCCTCTACCACTCGAGCTGCGAGGTCCCGGGGATCGCCGGCATCCTCGAGGTCGTCAAGGAGGGCTACCCGGATGCGAGCGCCTTCGATCGCAAGAGTCCGCACTACGATCCCGAGAGCGAGCGCGCCAAGCCGCGGTGGTTCATGGTGGACGTGAAGCTCGAGCGGCGACTCGCGCGCGTCATCACGCTAGAGGAGCTGCGCGCGCATGCGAGCGATGTCCTCGGAGAGATGGTCCTGCTGCGACCTGGCAATCGTCTCTCAGTGATGCCGGTCAGCGAGCGCGAGTGGCGCTTCATCCTCTCGCTCGAGAAGAAGCCGCGCGCTTGAGTCGCGCAGCGCGCGCATCGCAGACGATGCACCTGCGCGTCGATGCGCTGAGTGCGCGCTCGCCACTACTCGCACTTGCTTGTAATTTCAATGCGCGTGTATATACTCCGACCTCGGACTAACCCGACAACTGGAGAGCCAAAATGGCGAAGGCGAAAAAGAAGGCCAAGAAGAAAGCTGCTAAGAAGAAATAGGCCTTGAACCTCGGCGAGCGCGGACTAACAGCCGCGCTCGTCGAATCGAATCCCGCGACCGTGCCCGCTCTCATGCGGGCACAGTCGTTTCTGGAGGTAGGAGTCGCCACGTGAGCGAATTGGAAAAGAAGCAGCGAGCTGCCGCTGCCGCTCTCGACTACCTGCTCGAGGGCACGGTGCTCGGTGTGGGCACCGGCACCACCGTCAACTGCTTCATCGACCTCCTCGCCTCCCGTACCCGCCTCCTGAAGGGAGCCGTCTCGAGCTCGGAGACCACCAGCGCACGACTCAAGAGCATCGGCATCGAGGTCCTCGACCTCAACCGCATCGAGGAGATCCCGCTCTACGTCGATGGTGCGGATCAGGCGAATCGACGCCGCCATTTGATCAAGGGCGGCGGCGGCGCGCTGACGCGCGAGAAGATCGTGGCGGAGGTGTCGCGTGAGTACCTCTGCATCCTCGATGACTCCAAGGTGGTCGACACGCTGGGCTCCTTCGGCTTACCCGTCGAAGTCATCCCCATGGCTCGCGAGCTCGTGGCGCGGCGTCTCGTGGGCCTCGGCGGCCGGCCGGTGTGGCGCCAAGGCGTCATCACCGACAACGGCAACGTCATTCTCGATATCCACGGACTCTCGATCGAAGATCCGCCAGCCCTCGAGTGCGAGATCAACCAGATCCCCGGGGTCGTGGCGGTCGGTCTGTTCGCGAGGCGGCCGGCGGATCTGCTCATCGTCGGCACGGATCGCGGAGTCGAGCGGATATAAGAGCCCATCCTGGGCCTCGGCCCTGCGGACCCGCCAGGCGCTTCGCGCCCAGCGTCCAAAATCGCTCCCGGCGATTTTGTCGAACCTACGGTTGGCATCCTCGTCCCGGCCAAAAAAAAGGCCCGCCGGAAGCGGGCCTTTTTATTTGGCTGGGGGACTAGGATTACTCGCCGCCTGCGGCGGCTCGCCCTTCGGGCCGTCCTTCGGACGTTATCCTAGTCCGGTGCCACAAACACGAAGGCCCGCGTACGCGGGCCTCGGTGTTTGTGGCTGGGGGACTAGGATTCGAACCTAGGTTAGCGGAGTCAGAGTCCGCTGTCCTACCACTAGACGATCCCCCAACGGACGTTAAGCGGCAGCTGAGCGAGCTTAGCGCTTCGAGTACTGCGTGCCGCGGCGCGCCTTGCGACGGCCGACCTTCTTGCGCTCGACCTCGCGCGCATCGCGGGTCACGAAGCCCGCCGCCCGCAGCGGCTTGCGCAGCGTCTCATCGTACTCGATGAGCGCACGGGTGAGCCCCATGCGGATGGCGCCGGCCTGTCCAGTGATGCCACCGCCTGCGACGTGCACTGCGATATCGAACTTGGCGCCGAGCTGCGTCACCTCGAGCGGCTGTCGCACGATCATGCGGCCGGTCTCACGGCCGAAGAACTCATCGAGCGGACGCTCATTGACGGTGATCTGGCCGGAGCCCGGCTTGAGGTAGACCCTTGCCGTCGCGGTCTTGCGCCGGCCGGTCCCGTAGTTGCGTGCAGTCGCCATGTCGATTTCCTGAATCCGTCGTTAGAGGTCGAGCGTCTTGGGCTGCTGGGCGGTATGCGGATGGCTCGCGCCAGCAAAGACGTGCAGCTTGCGGTACATGCGCCGCCCGAGCGGGTTCTTGGGAAGCATTCCCTTGACCGCGAACTCGATGGCCCGCTCGGGATGCTCGTCGAGAAGCTTGCCCAGGCCGATCGACTTGATGCCACCGATGTGACCGGTGTGGTGGTAGTACACCTTGTCGTCGAGCTTGCGCCCGGTGACGCGGATCTTCTCGGCGTTCACCACCACGATATGATCGCCCATGTCGACGTGAGGGCTGTAGTTGGGCTTGTGCTTGCCCTTGAGGCGATGGGCGATCTGCGACGCCAGACGCCCGAGGGTCTTGCCGCTCGCGTCGACGAGGTACCAGTCGCCCCGGACCTTGCCGGGCTGGGCGAATGTCGTTGTCATCTCGTTGAACTCCGCCGCCGACGCCCAGCTGGCGTCGGGAACCGTGCGAAAAAGGCCGGCAAGTGTACTGAAGCACGTGCGTCAATGCAAAGTGCCTCGGCCGTCGGCCCAAGGCCACGCAAGTCCCGGAACTCACAGAGATCTTCACCGCGGCCATTGTGCATGGCGGTGCGGCGTGCGGGACTCCTATAATCAGGCCGCATGGGGCCTGACCGCCTGCTCGAGCCGTTCCTGATCGCCGCCGATCGGACCCTGAACGCCCTGTTCAGCCGACCGCACGCGGCGCGCGGGAGTCCTTCGGCCGAGCTGCCCGAGGACGACCTGGTGAGTGCCGAGCGGGCCGAATCAGCCGCGCTCATGCGTGTGAACCACGCAGGTGAGGTTGCGGCGCAGGCCCTCTATCACGGGCAAGCCCTCGGCGCCCGCTCCCCCGAGACCCGCACGCTGCTGCTGCAGGCGGCGCGAGAGGAGTCGGACCACCTCGCCTGGTGCGAGGGGCGGCTGCAGGAGCTCGGCTCGCGCCCGAGCCTGTTCATGCCCCTGTGGTATGCAGGCTCCTTCGCCATCGGCGCGTTCGCGGCAAGCTTCGGGGATCGCGCAAGCCTCGGCTTCGTGGCCGAGACCGAGCGGCAGGTGGAAGGACACCTGCAGGAGCACCTCGATCGGCTGCCGATGGGGGATGAGCGCAGCCGCTCCATCCTGCGTACGATGCAGGCCGACGAGGTGCGCCACGCCGCGGGCGCGCGCACGGCGGGTGCGATCGAGCTGCCGTGGCCGGTGCGGCTGGCGATGCGCTATGCCGCCCGCGTCATGACGGGAACCGCGTACTGGGTGTAGCGATGTCGCATTTCGGCCGCAGTTCGCTTGCAGTTCTGCGGACTTATGTATAAAAGCCTGCCGTAGCGTACGCGCGGGTCAGGGGGTCGAGCTCTATGGAAGAAAACGTCAAGCCGCTGAGTGATATACCGGCGATCAACCGTTTCCTCAGCTATTGCCGCATCCGCACGGTCCCCTCCAAGACCGTCGTGATTCACGCGGGCGACCTGCCTGACGTTCTCTACTACATCATCAGTGGCTCGGTCGAAGTGATGATCGAGGACGAGGAAGGCAACGAGATGGTGCTTGCCTACCTCAACAAGGGCCAGTTCTTCGGCGAAATGGGCCTGTTCTACGAGCAGCCGACCCGCAGCGCCTGGGTTCGCACCCGCAACCAGTGCGAGCTCGCGGAGATGACCTACCCGCGCTTCCGGCAGATCGCCGCGGAGAGCCCCGGATTGATCTTCGAGCTCGCCACCCAGCTCGCCACCCGACTCGATCGCACCAATCGCAAGCTCGGGGACCTCGCTTTCGTCGATGTCACCGGGCGTGTCGCGCACGCGATCATGGATCTGTGCGGCGAACCCGACGCCATGACGCATCCGGAGGGCATGCAGATCAAGGTCAGCCGCCAGGAGCTCTCGCGTCTGGTCGGCTGCTCGCGCGAGATGGCGGGTCGGGTGCTCAAGGTGCTCGAGGAGCAGGGCCTGCTGCGCGCCACCGGCAAGACCATCGTGGTCTTCAA
The DNA here is from genome assembly GCA_035504015.1 of Steroidobacteraceae bacterium. Classification (GTDB taxonomy): domain Bacteria; phylum Pseudomonadota; class Gammaproteobacteria; order Steroidobacterales; family Steroidobacteraceae; genus JASHUC01. The sequence goes on along the minus strand of DATJSR010000104.1, from coordinate 15,890 downwards.
TGCCCGACCGAAAATGAAGACTCGTCCGGTCATCGTGCCGGCCAAGCCGACTGCCGCCAAGACGACCAGTCGCGTGCCCGATGACGATGAGGACGACGACGAGGACGAGGATATCTAGCCCGTCGCCGACTCGATCTGCTCGCGCATCGCGCGAATCGTCGCCGCGTAATCGCGGCTGCCGAAGATGGCCGAGCCCGCCACGAAGGTGCAGGCACCGGCGCGCGCGATCTCACCCACGTTCTCCACCTTCACTCCGCCATCGATCTGCAGCCGCACGTTGCGGGTGCCCGCATCGATACGCTTGCGCACCTGCGCAAGCTTGGTGAGCGCGCCCGGAATGAACTTCTGGCCGCCGAAGCCGGGATTCACCGACATGATGAGCACCAGGTCGAGCTTCTCGAGCGTGTAGTCGAGCCAGTCGAGCGAGCTCGCCGGGTTGAGCGCAAGGCCGGGCCGGCAGCCGTGCTCACGGATCAGCTCGATGGTGCGGTCGACGTGCTCGGTGGCCTCCGGATGAAAGGTGATGAACGAGGCTCCGGCGTCGGCAAAGTCGGCGACGATGCGATCGACCGGCGTCACCATCAGGTGCACGTCGAGAACCGCCTGCGGGGCATGGCGATGCAGCGCCTCGCACACCAGCGGGCCGACGGTGAGATTCGGCACGTAGTGGTTGTCCATCACATCGAAGTGGATGAGGTCCGCGCCGGCGGCGAGCACGGCAGCGACCTCCTCCCCGAGCCGCGCGAAATCGGCCGACAGGATGGACGGGGCGATCCAGTGAGGCAGCGACATGCAAGAAGTCTAGCATCGCCGGGCGCCGGGGCGCCGCGCAGCCCTACCAAGGTAGCGGTCTGGCGCAGCGGCGTCGCCGGCTACATGCCGCGGCGCTTGCGGATCAGCTCGTAGGCCTCGATGATCTGCTGCGTCCTCTGCTTGGCATGCTCGATCATCGACTCCGGCAGGCCGTTGGCCTTGAGTTTGTCGGGATGATGCCGGCTCAGCTGCCGCCGATACGCCTTCGCCACCTCGTCGTTGCTCGCATCGGCCGCGACCTCCAGCACGCTGTACGCCTGCGTGAACTGCTGCTCGCCGGCGGCGGGCGCGGCCCCCTGGGCGAAGCTGCCGCGCCGGATGCGCAGCACGGCCTCCATGTGCGCGAGCTCGAGGAAGGAGACCCCGAGGCGGCGCGCGCAGCGCTGCAGCAGCGCGCGCGCGGGCCCCTGCAGGTCGTTGCCACCGAGCGCCGCGCGCACCTGGATCTCGAGAAAGATACGCAGCAGGTCGGGCCGGCCGATGCAGGCACGCGCGAGCGCATCGAGGGCGGCATCGAGATCGAAGCTCGCCTGCTTGCCCACCGTAAAATGTCCGATGGCCGCACGCACCTGATTGGGATCGAGCCGCAGCTCCGCCATGACGGCGCGGGCCGCCTCGATCTCCTGCTCGGAGACGCGTCCGTCCGCCTTGGCGATGTGACCCATCACCTCGAAGGTGGTGCGGAAGAAAAGCTGCCCGATGAGCAGCGGATCGAGCGCCGGGCCTTCTGGCACATCCTGCGCCGCGCTCACATCGAACTGATGTCCGACGAGCACGCCGACGATGGCCCCGAGCGGACCTGCGAGCATGCCGATCAGGCCGCCGATGAGTTTCCCGGTCCACTGCTGCGCCATACGCTGCTATATTAGCTTGGTGGACTCATCGACCGTCTTTCGCACCGCACTGCGCGGTCTCGCGAAGATCCACGAAGGCAAGGTGCGCGACAGCTACGCGATCGATGAGGCGACGATGCTCATCGTCACGACCGATCGACTGTCCGCCTTCGATGTGGTGCTACCGGATCCGATCCCCGGCAAGGGTCGGGTGCTCAACGCAATTTCCAACTTCTGGTTCGAGCGGACCGGGCACCTCATACCCAATCATCTGACGAAGGTCCCGCTCAGCGAGGTCGTCCGCGACCCCGAGGAGCTCGCCCTGCTCGAGGGCCGGGCCGTGGTGGTGCGCCGGCTCGCGGCGCTGCCGATCGAGGCCGTGGTGCGCGGCTATCTCATCGGCTCGGGCTGGAAGGACTATCGGGCGAGTGGCGCCGTGTGCGGCATCGAGCTGCCGCGCGGCCTCGAGCTCGCGCAGCAGCTGCCGCAACCACTGTTCACGCCCGCGACCAAGGCTGCCGCCGGCGCTCACGATCAGAACATCCCCTTCTCCGAAGTCGAGCGACTCGTCGGCCCCGGGCGGGCAGCCGCCGTTCGCGAGGCGGCGCTCGGCCTGTATCGCTTCGCCGCCGCCCACGCCCGTGAGCGCGGTATCCTGATCGCCGACACCAAGTTCGAGTTCGCGGTGGATGCGCGGGGGCAGCTCACGCTGATCGATGAGGTGCTCACGCCGGACTCCTCGCGCTTCTGGCCGGCCGAGACCTACCGCGTCGGGATGAGCCCACCGAGCTTCGACAAGCAGTTCGTGCGCGACTACCTCGAGACCCTGCAGTGGGACAAGCGGGCGCCGGGCCCGCGCCTGCCGCCCGAGGTGATCGCACGCACCGGCGCCAAGTACCAGGAAGCGCTGCAGCGGCTGACGGCCTGAAGAGTTGCCGCTTCAGCCTGCGCCGCCTCAGTCGGTGCGCCGCTTCAGCCTGCGTCGCCTGAGCCCGCGATGCTCCCCGCCCACTCCTGAATGACCGAGTGGATGGCGCGCACCCCGTCGGTGAGCGCCGCCGGTCCTGGCTGCAGGATCCACGAGGATTTGATCTCACGCAGAAAGCCGCTGCGCACCGCCGGCACCTCGCTCCAGCCCGCCCGCGCCGCCACCCGCTCCGGGCGGAATTTCTTGCCGCACCAGGACCCGAGAATGATGTCCGGCGCGCGCCGCGGCACCTCGAGCGCGTCGGCGATGATGCGCTCACGGCCGAGACGCCCCCGAGCGAGCTCGGGGAATACGTCCTCTCCGCCGGCGAGGCCGATGAGCTCGGACACCCAGCCGATGCAGGAGATCTGCGGCTCATCCCACTCCTCGAAATACACCCGGGGACGACGCCCGAGCGCCGCGGCCTGCGCCTGCACGGCGGCAAGCCCCTGCTGCAGCTTCGCGATGAGCGCCGCCGCCTTCTGCTCGCAGCCGATCAGCGCCCCGAGGGTGCGCACCATCGCGAGCACTTCGGCGATGCTTCTTTGATTGAAAACGTGCACGCAGAGTCCCCGCCGGACGAGCTCGGCGACGATCTCCGCCTGCAGATCGGAGAACGCGAGCACCAGATCGGGGCGCAGCTCGAGGATGCGCTCGATACGCGCCGAGGTGAAGGCGCTGACCCGCGGCTTCTCGCGCCTGGCACGCGGCGGGCGCACGGTGAAGCCGGAGATCCCGGCGATGCGCCAGTCCTCCCCGAGCAGGTAGAGCGTCTCGGTCGTCTCCTCGGTGAGACAGATGATGCGCTCGGGCGTGTGGTCGGGTACCGGTGGCGGGGGCACGGTCACGGCAACACTCTACGGTCCACGGCAACCCCTGTCAGCCGGCGCAGGGGCCCACACCGCTCGGCTGGGCTTGCCCGGCGCGAAGCGTGACCGGAACATGGGCCCATGTGGCTGTGGGATCGGCTCGATGCCGCCTTCTTCGGCGATGCCTCCGAAGCGTCCAACGGGCGCGGCGCCCTGCTGCGCGTGCTGCGCTATCCCTATGCCATCACCCGCGATCTGCTCGCGAGCGGGGAGATCACGCTGCGCGCCATGAGCCTGGTGTTCGCCACGCTCCTGGCGATGATCCCGATGCTCGCCTTCGCGTTCGCGCTGCTGCGTGGCTTCGGCCCGCACAAGGCTCTGCAACCCATCGTCGAGGACTTCTTCCGCCCGCTCGGCGCAGACGCCCCGCAGATCACCGCCTACGTCATGCAGTTCGCCGAGCGCGTGCGCAACAGCCTCGTCGGGGTGCTCGGTTTTGTGCTGCTCACCTGGTCGCTGATGAGTGCCATCAAGAAGGTGGAGGACAGCTTCAACTTCGTGTGGCGCGTGGAGCAGGCGCGCAGCTTCGTGCGCAGGATCGCCGAGTACCTCGCGCTGCTGCTCATCGGCCCTGCCCTGGTCGTGGGCTTCGTCACCCTCATGCGCAAGGCACTCGCCAGCGAGCCGGTGCACCTCTTCTCGCAGCTGCCGCTCGGCCGCGAGCTGCTCGCCATCGGCGTGCACACCGCACCGTATGTCGCGGCAACGGTGCTCTTCACGATCCTCTACGTGCTGGTGCCGAACACGCGTGTGCGGCTGCTCCCGGCGCTCATCGGTGGGCTGTGCGCCGGACTTGCCTGGGCGGCGGTCGGCAAGATCTTCACTAGCTTCGTCGTGCATTCCACGCGTCTCACGCTCGTCTATGCCAGCTTCGCGGTGGTGATCGCGCTGCCCACGTGGACCTATCTGAGCTGGCTCATTCTGCTCGCCGGCGCGCAGCTGTCCTTCTACGTGCAGAACCCGAGCTATCTGCGGATCGGGCTGGCAGAGCTGCGCCTGTCCTGCCTCGAGACCGAGCGGCTCGCTCTGAAGCTCGCCTGCGTCATCGCTCAGGCCGCCCTCGTGCACGAGCGCGGCTGGAGCAACGAGACGCTCGCGGCGCGCTTCGGGCTGCCCGGCATCGTCGTCTCGCACGTGACCGAGCCTCTGGTGCACGCCGGCATACTGCGCCTCGATGAGGCTCAACACCTCGCTCTCACGCGCGATCCCTCGAGCATCCTGGTGCAGGACGTTTTGCGGGCGGTGCGCGAGCAGGCGATCCTGCTGATGCAGCGCAAGCTGCCGTTTGCGCTGCCGGTACTGCATCTGCCGGCGGTCGATGCGCTCAGCGAGCGTCTCGAGGAGTCCTGGCGGCGCTGCTGCGGGCAGCAGACGCTGCGCGAGCTGGCGCTCGCCTCGGAGGCTACTCCCCGGCGATCGTCATATCAGCGATGAGCACCGAGCCGGTGCGCAGCGAGCCGCGCTGATCCACGTCCGTGCCGACGGCGACGATCCGCTGATACATCTCGCGCAGATTCCCGGCGATCGTGATCTCGTGAACGGGATAGGCGATCTCGCCCCCTTCCACCCAGAAACCGCTGGCCCCGCGTGAGTAGTCACCCGTCACCGGATTGATGCCCTGCCCCATGAGCTCGGTGACCAGCAGCCCCGTGCCCATCTTGCGCAGCAAGGCCTCGAGGTCGAGCTCGTAGCCGGGCGCCTGGATGTACAGATTGTGCACACCGTCGGCGTTGCCCGTGGTCTTCAGGCCAAGCTTGCGCGCGGAGTAACTGTCGAGCACGTAGCCCTGCAGCACGCCATCGCACACCAGGTCGCGATCGCGCGTGGCCACGCCCTCATCGTCGAAGGGACTGCTGCCGAGGGCTTTCGGCACGTGCGGTCGCTCGTGCATCTGCAGAAAGCCAGGGAACACCCGCTCGCCGGCGGCGCCGAGGAGGAAGGAGGACTTGCGGTACTGACTGCCGCCGCGGATGGCGCCGAGGAAGCTGCGATACAGGCCGCGCGCCATGTCGGGCGCGAACACGACCGGGGCGCGGCGCGTGGCGAGCTTGCGTGCCCCGAGACGGCCAATGGCGCGCTCGCCCGCGTGGCGGCCGACCGCCTCTGCGGATTCGAGCTCCGTGGCATCGCGAGCGGTGGAGAACCAGTAATCGCGCTGCATATCCTCGCCCTGCTGGGCGAGCAGCACGCAGCTCAGCGTGTGCGAGGTGCTGGCATAGCCGGCAAGAAAGCCGTGGGAGTTACCGTAGACACGCACGCCGCGCTGCTGCGACACCGAGGCGCCCTCGGAGTTGGTGAGACGCGCATCCACGGCGAGCCCTGCCGCCTCGCAGCCGCGTGCGAGCTGCACGGCAGCATCCGGCTCGAGCCCCCAGGGGTGATACAGATCGAGGTCGGGAATATCGCGCGCGAGGTCCGCAGGATCCGCAAGGCCCGCGCAGGGATCCTCGGCGGTGTAGCGGGCGATGGCGCAGGCTTTCACGACCGTGGCGCGCACGGCCGCGGCGGCGAGATCGGCGGTGCTCGCCGAGCCCTTGCGCGTGCCGAAGTACACCGTTACCCCGAGACCGCGGTCGCGCTGATACTCGACCGTATCGACCTCGCCCAGGCGCACCGTGGCCGTGAGGCCCCGCGACAGGCTCGCCTCCGCCTCGCACTGGCTCGCGCCCTGCGCGCGCGCCTCATCGAGTGCGGCGCGCACCGTGGCGGTGAGCTCCGGGATGCGCGAGGGGTCTACGTCCTGCTGCTGCATAGGCTGCGCCGCCTTGGTGAGAGTTGGTGCAGAATTCTAGCAGCCGCGGTTCGCACCGCCTGCCCGTACTCCTGCCATGGCCCGCAAGATTCCGCCCGAGAGCGCCGAGGACGCTGCACCCAGCAAGAGCGCTCGCAAGCGCACCGCGCTCGCCGCGCAGCAGCTCGGCGAGCAGCTGATTGCGCTCTCGGGCGCCGAGCTCGCGGCGCTCGAGCTGCCCGAGCCGCTGCTGCAGGCGGTGCAGCAGGCCCAGCACATCCCCAGCCGCAGCGCTGGCGCGCGCCAGCGCCAGTACATCGGACGGCTGATGCGCGACATCGACCAGGAGCGCATCCGGGCCGCGCTTGCCGAGCGTGGCCAGCGCGCCGCGCGTGAAGGCCAGCGTTTTCGCACGCTCGAGTCCTGGCGCGAGCGCCTCATTGCCGAGCCCGGGGCGCTCGAGGCGCTTGCCGCTGCGCACCCCGGCCTCGAGCGCACGGCCTGGCAGAGCGCGATCGCGGCGGCGCGGGCCGAGCGCCAGCGCGGCGGCCATGCCGGCGCTGGCCGCGTGCTGTTTCGCATGCTGCGGGAGCTGCTGGACGCAGCCGCCGAGTGAGCGGCTCGCCGGCGGCGCTCGCGGGATCGGGCCGCGCAATGCGCCCTGCTGCGGCTGCGGAACGCTACAATGAGCTATGACGGCGCTGGTCGGCATCATCATGGGTTCCTCCTCGGACTGGGAGACGATGCGCGCCACGGCGGAGATGCTCGACAAGCTGGGGATCGCCTATGAGACCCGCGTGGTCTCCGCCCATCGCACGCCCGACCTGCTCTTCGAGTACGCCGCGAGCGCACGCGAGCGCGGACTCGAGGTGATCATCGCCGGTGCGGGCGGTGCCGCCCACTTGCCCGGCATGGCCGCGGCGAAGACCACGCTCCCCGTGCTCGGCGTACCGGTACAGTCGCGCGCCCTCTCCGGCCTCGACTCGCTGCTCTCGATCGTGCAGATGCCCGCGGGTGTGCCCGTCGCCACGTTTGCGATCGGCCCGGCCGGCGCCACCAACGCCGCACTCGCCGCCGCCTCCATCCTCGCCATCAAGTACCCGGCCATCGATGCGGCTTTGCGCAGCTTTCGCGCGCAGCAGACCGCCACGGTCCTCGAGCACCCCGATCCGCGCGGCCCGGGCCGCGCCGCATGACCATCGGGGTGCTCGGCGCCGGCCAGCTCGGCCGGATGCTCGCCTTGGCCGGCTACCCGCTCGGCATGGACTTTCTCTTTCTCGATCACGCAGCGGATGCGCCCGCCGGACAGGTCGCGCCGCTCTTGTGCGCGGAGTTCACCGATGCCGCACGGCTGGCAGAGCTCGGCGCACGCTGCGAGGTCGTGACCTTCGACTGGGAGAACGTGCCGCTCGAGGCGCTGCACACGCTCGCCGAGCACTGCCCGATCCGACCGCCCTTGCGCGCGCTCGCGAGCGCCCAGGACCGCGCCAGCGAGAAGCGGCTGTTCGAGCGGCTGCGCATCCCCACCACGCGCTGGCGCGCGGTGAGCTCACGCACCGAGCTGCGGCACGCCGCGCTACGGGTCGGCCTGCCGGGCGTGCTGAAGACACGCCGCATGGGCTACGACGGCAAGGGGCAGGTGGTGGTGCGTTCGATGCACGCGCTCGAGAGCGCCTGGGAGCGTCTCGGCAACGTGCCACTGCTGTACGAGGAGCTCGTGCCCTTCGACTGCGAGGTGTCGATCATCGGCGCACGCGGCCGGCGCGGGGAGCTCGCCGTATATCCCTTGTGCCTGAATAGCCACGCCGGGGGCATCCTGCGCCTCACGCGCGCGCCGTTTGAGTCGGCGCGCCTGCAGCGCCTCGCCGGCGCTTACCTGCAGCGTGTGCTCACGCACTTCCGCTACGTGGGCGTGCTCACCATCGAATTCTTCGTGCGCTCGGGTGCGCTGATCGCCAACGAGATCGCCCCACGCGTGCACAACTCCGGCCACTGGACCATCGAGGGCGCCGACACCAGTCAGTTTGAGAACCATTTGCGTGCGATCGCCGGGCTGCCGCTCGGCTCGACGCGCGCCCGCGGCCATGCGGCCATGATCAATCTCATCGGGCGCATGCCGCGGCGCGCCGCGCTGCTCGAGCACCCGGATCTGCATTTGCACGATTATGGCAAGCGCCCGCGTCCGGGCCGCAAGCTCGGTCACTGCACGCTGCTCGCCGCCACGCCGCAGGCACGTGATCGACGGGCACGCGGGTTGCTTGCCGAGTTGGCCCCGGAGATACGCATCCCGTAAGATCCGACACTTTGGCGCCGGCATCTGAGCGCGCCGCGGGGTCCGCACGCAACTTCATGTACCTCGAGCTGTTCAAACTGAAGGAGCTGCCCTTCCGGCTGAGTCCGGACCCGCAGTTTCTCTATTTGAGCAAGCAGCACGCGCGCGCCAAGGCGTACATGGAGTCGACCATCTGGTTCACCGACGGCTTCGTGGTGATCACCGGCGAGATCGGCTCGGGCAAGACGACCCTCATCGAGTCCTTCCTGCAGGAGATCCAGAAGGACGTGGTCGTCGCGCAGATCAATCAGACGCAGGTCTCCGCGATCGACTTCCTGCAGGCGGTGCTCGTGCAGTTCGGCTTCTCGCCCTTCAAGATGAAGAAGGCGGAGCTGATCGCAACGCTCAACAGCTTTCTCGTCGAGCAATACGCCGCCGGCCGCAAGGTGCTGCTCATCGTCGATGAGGCGCAGAACCTCTCGCTGCGCGTGCTCGAGGAGATCCGTCTGCTCTCGGGCGTGGAGACCACCAAGGAGAAGGTGCTGCGCATCATCCTCGCCGGCCAGCCCGAGCTCAACGACAAGCTCGATGCGCCCGAGCTGGTGCAGCTCGCGCAGCGCATCCGGCTGCGATTTCATCTGGGCACGCTCTCCCCGGCGGAGATGCGCGCCTACATCCAGCACCGCCTCGAGGTGGCCGGCGCGGGCGATCGGCAGATCTTCGCCGAGGAAACCTTTCCGGAGATCTATCGCTACACGGGCGGGGTGCCGCGGCTCATCAACACCCTGTGCGACACGGCCATGATGGCCGCCTACGGCGTCGATCGGGACTACGTGCTGCCCGACGACATCACCTCGTCGGTGCAGGAGCTGCGCTGGGTCGACTTCAGTGCGCGCATCCACTCGGGGGCGCCCCGCGCGGAGAGCGTCGCCGCCACCGGCTCGCGCCCGGCGCTGCCGGATATCTCGCGCGAGATCGTCGGACGGCTCATCATCGCGACCGAAGGCCGCACGCTCTCGGACCTGCCGCTGCGCATCGGGCGATTGATCCTCGGGCGCACGCCCGACAACGACATCCAGATCGACAGCCGTTTCGTCAGCCGCCACCACTGCCAGGTCATCACCACCGCCCAAGGCAGCCTCATCGAGGATTTGAACAGCACGAACGGCATCCTGGTGCAGGGCAAGCGCGTGCGCCGTCACAACCTCAACGACGGCGACGTGGTGATGCTCGGCAAGCACGAGCTCATGTACGTCGATGAGCGGCTGCCGGCGCGGCGCGCCTTCAGCGATACCGTGCCGGGGGTGCAGCCGGTCGAGACGGGCGAGGAAGAGCCCGGCTAGTTTTCTCGGCCAAATCCGCGGCCGGCTGCGCTACGGTTCGCGCGGAGGCGGCGCGGGCTCGGCGAGGGCGTCGGGCCGGGCGTAGCGTGCGCGCATGCGCCGGTACTCGCGGCGGCGCAACAGCACCACGATCCCCCCGAGCAGCGCCGCCAGACCCGGAACTCCGAGCGCACCGCTTGCGAGCGCCGTGCGCGCGAAGTAGCTGGCGCAGAGCGCTGCCGCGCCCAACACCAGGTAGATCCAGGGCAGGCTCTCGTACAGGGGGCGCGACAGCCGCGGCGACATGCCGCCAAGGTTAGTGGCCGATCACGCCTGACCGCAAGCCGGACAAATGCGCAGGCGGCGGAGCGGTGCGCAACGAGCGCGACCGGGCCTTCAGCTGGCCTGTTTCGCGCCGAACAGCCCGAAGAGACGCCGGATCAGCGAAGGCTTCCAGCCCTCGACGTGCAGTTCGGTCCGCGGTTGCGCACCGCGGCGCTGCAGCTCCGCAACCAGATCCGGGGGCAGCTGGAATTTCGGCTCGGCGACTGCACGTTCGGCTTGCATTGCGACACTCCATTCGAGTCGGCTCACGGACTGTCGAGCAAGCTACGGTCCCACGCACGCGACTGGCGTGCGATGTGTCACAGCTTGCGCCAGGCGCGGCGCACGTCCTCCACGTTCACCGCCCTGCGGCCCGCACCAGTGTTGATTATGTTCTCACTCCTGCGACAGCTCCATGGCAGTCGCCGTTCGCACTGACGCCACTCGCCGACACTTGCGCTCGCGCTCAGGCCGTGCCGCCGACGGTGAGTCCATCGATGCGCAGCGTCGGCTGGCCCACGCCGACCGGCACACTCTGGCCCTCCTTGCCGCACGTGCCCACACCCTCGTCGAGCCTCAGATCGTTGCCGACCATGCTCACGCGCGTGAGCACATCGGGTCCGTTGCCGACGAGCGTGGCGCCTTTGAGCGGCGCGCCGAGTCGGCCGTTCTCGATCGCGTAGGCCTCGCTCGCCGAGAACACGAACTTGCCCGAGGTGATGTCGACCTGGCCACCGCCGAAATTCACCGCGTAAATGCCGCGCTCGACCGAGCGGATGATCTCCTCGGGGGCGTGCGGGCCGGGGCGCATGTAGGTATTGGTCATCCGCGGCAGCGTCACGTGCGCGAACGACTCGCGCCGGCCGTTGCCGGTGGAGCGCGAGCCCATCAGGCGCGCGTTGAGCTTGTCCTGCATGTACGCGCGCAGGATGCCGTTCTCGATGAGCGTGGTGCAGCCGGTGGGTGTGCCCTCGTCGTCGATGTTGAGCGAGCCACGGCGGCGCTCGAGCGTGCCGTCATCGACGACGGTGCAGGCAGGCGTCGCCACACGCTCGCCGATGCGGTTGGCGAAGGCCGAGGTGCCCTTGCGATTGAAGTCTCCCTCGAGACCGTGCCCGATGGCCTCGTGCAACAGCACGCCGGGCCAGCCCGGTCCGAGCACCACGGTCATCGGCCCCGCGGGCGCTGCGACGGCCTCGAGATTCACCAGCGCCTGACGCGCGGCCTCGCGCCCGAATGCGAGCGGACGCTCTCCCGCCACGAGCTCGGCGAGCGTGAAGCGGCCGCCACCACCCGCATAGCCCTGCTCGCGCCGGCCGTTCTGCTCGACGATCACCGAGACGTTGAAGCGCACGAGCGGCCGCACGTCGGCGGCGAGCTCGCCCTCGCTCGTCGCCACGAGCACCACCTCGTGCACCGCCGTGACGCTCGCCATCACCTGCACCACGCGCGGATCGGCCGCGCGCGTCTCGCGATCCACGCGCTCGAGCCAGGCGACCTTGTCCGCATCGGTGAGCGAGCCGACCGGATCGACGGGCAGATACAGCCGGTGACCGGCGCGCGAGCTCCACGCCTGCACGCTGCGGGCGCTGCCCTGGCTGGCAATGGCCCGCGCCGCGCGCGAGGCCTCCTCCAGAGCGGGCAGCATGATCTCATCGGAGTACGCAAAGCCGGTCTTCTCGCCCGCGAGCGCCCGCACACCGACACCCTGCTCGATGGAGGCGCTGCCCTCCTTGACGATGCCGTCCTCGAGCGCCCAGGACTCCTCGTGGGCAAGCTGAAAGTACAGATCGGCGAAATCCACCGAGTGCGCGAGCACCTGGCTCACGACGCGGTCTAGCCGGGAGTCATCGAGCCCGCTCGGACGCAGGATCACGTCTCGGGCCAGACTCAGGGGATCGGGGCTGCGTGCATCGCTCATCGTCGGGGTCCTTTCGAGATCTCGAGCAGGCTCGGGGGGTGCGGCTCTCCCAACATGGCTGCTGAGAGGCCCGGAAGCAAGGCTGAAAGGGGGAGGCTCAGAGCACTCGATGTTGCAGCGCAGGAAATGACCTCCGCGCCGCGGCCTGGCTTGCGAGATCGATCTCGGCCACCACGATGCCCCGACCGCGCTGTCGGCGGGTCAGCACCTGCCCCCAGTAGTCGATGATCATGGTGTCGCCGTAGGTCTCGCGCGCGTTCGGGTGAAAGCCCGACTGCGCGGGCGCCAGCACATAGCACAGGTTCTCGATGGCCCGTGCCCGCAGCAGCGGCTCCCAGTGGGCCCGTCCCGTCGCCGTGGTAAAGGCGGAAGGGACGCTCAGCAGCTGCGCTCCCGCGCTGCAAAGCTGGCGGTATAGCTCTGGAAAACGCACGTCGTAGCAGACACTGAGTCCAACGACTCCAAACGGGGTTTCGACGATTTTCGTCGCAGATCCGGGTGCGATATTCGCCGATTCTCGATAAGTCTCCTTGCGCTCGGGGAGGTCCACGTCGAACAGGTGAATCTTGTCATAGCGCGCGACACGGCGTCCCTGGGCGTCATGGACCAGGCAGGCAGCGGCCACCCGCTCGCCATCCGAGCGTCGCAGCGGGATCGTGCCCCCGATGAGCCAGAGGCCCAGACGACGCGCGGTGCCGGCCAGCCATCGCTGAATGGGGCCCTCGCCGTCGGCCTCGGCAATTTGGCGCTTGTCGGCGTCGGCCAGCCCGAGGAAGGCGAAATTCTCGGGCAACGCAAGCAGGCCCGCTCCTGCGGCGGCTGCGCCCTCGGCGAGCTCCTCCGCCACGGCTAGATTGGCGGCCACATCCGGCCCGGAGGTCATCTGGGCAGCGGCGACGCGCAAGGCGCTCATCGCGTCGCCTCGATGCGAGGCGCCTGCCAGCTGCCCGAGAGGCGCAGGGCCGAGCGCAGCTGCTCGCTCGGCGCACTTCCCGAGAACAAATCCCGCCATGCCATCCAGGCGGCCGCGACGTGCGGTGTGGAGGCGAAGCGGCGCACGGCGGCGGGCAGGCGCTCCTCGCCCCGCAGCACCCACGCGCGGCAGTCGTAGTCCTGCGCCAGCAGACCGATGCGTCCGCTCATGAGAATCTCGGCATCTCCATCCAGCTGCAGATCCGATGTGAACGCGCTTCCATCATGCACCCGATAGCTGGCGCTGAGCTGCGTGAAGCGTACGCCATCACGCGCGGCCTCGGCCGCACTGTCCGCGGGCGCGGCTGCGCCCGCTGGTGCCACGGCGGCGCTCGCGACAGACCGTGTGCCATGAGCACTATCGCGCAGCAGCTCCGCCACGGCGAGCAGCGCAAAGGGCTGCCCGGATGGAGCGCGAGCGGAGGGCACCGCGCCATCGTGCAGGCTCAGACTCAGCGTGCCGCTGGCGCTCGCCCACGGTGAGCGCTCGCTGAGCAGCAGCTCGCGCGGCCAGGTGAGCTCGCCCTGCAGCGCCGCGCGCTCTGCGCTCACATCCGCTCGCAGTCCGAAATCGCGCAGCGTCGTAGCGGCATCGACACTGTCGAGCTTGAAGGCGAGCCGACAAGGCACGCTCACCGACTCGCAATGCAGGGAGGCCTCGAGCGCCTCCGCATCGTTGCTGAGTCGCACAGCGTCGATGCTGAGCGCATCGCCCGCCGTATGCAGATGCGCCCGCAGGCTCCCCAGCGAGCGGCCTGCCCAGCTCACCCGCTCGACGGCGAGCTGCACATCCGGTGCCAGCGCCGCGAGCGGCAGGTACTCGCTCGCGCGCGCACTCGATGGCATGAGTGCCAGGCGCTGCAGATGCACCTCCACGGGCGTGGCTGCGGCGGCCGGTGTGACCCAGCGGATCACACCGGCGAGACCGCTGGAATCGATGCGCAGCACGAACCCATCGTTGCTGGGGGCCGCGCTCAGGTGCGCCGCCACGTAGCGCTGCCCCGGCAGCGTCAGCTCGTCGATCGCAAGATCGGCGCTGAGCGGCAGCGCTTGCGGCAGCAGCGACACGCGCCGCCACACGGCAAGCCACGCGGGCAGATCGAGTCGTGCGAGCCGACCCTCCACGCGCAGCGCTGCCTGCGGGTCGAGCCGCGCCGCCCCGGGCCCGAAGTGCAGCGCACCGCGCTGCGCACGCCAGCCGCCATCCGCATTCACATCGAGCGCGAACGCGCCGTGCACATCGGCACCCAGATCGAGCTGCGCGAGCGCGCTGTGTGCGTCCCCGCTTGCCGCTACGTGCAGCGGCGTGCCGCTGCTGGCGCTCTTGCTGAAGGGCCCTCCGAGCTGACTCGCGATGCCGATCAGCGTGCTGTCGGCCTGCGCGTGCCAGCTTGCCTCGCGATGGGTGCTGGACGGCGCAAAGCTCAGCTCCCCGCGCCAGGCCGTCGCGCCGGATACCTCCGCCGGCGCGGGATCGATGCCGGCGAGTGCGAGCACAGCGCGCGCCTGCGCCGTTCCCGTCAGCTGCAACGCAAGCCCCGGCACGCCGGCAGTGCGCCGCTCGGCGAGGCGCAGCTGGGTCGCGCCGCCCAACCAGCGCGCCTGCAACGTCGAGCGCTGCAACTCTCCGTCCTCGAACAGCAGCGTGCCGCTCAGGTTCTCGAGCGGCGGCGCGGCAGCGGCAAAGCGCACGTGCTCGGCGGCGAGCTGCGCAGCGATGCGCAAGTGCACACCAAGTGGCGCATGCCCGCCGAGCGCCGCCGCCTGCGAGGCGGAGAAGCTGAGCCGAGCGTTGCCTGAGGCATCGAGCCGTGTCGCTGCCGCGGCGAAGGCGAGGAGGTCGGGATGCTCGGCGAGCCAGGGCAGCAGCGCCTCGAGCCGCGCCTGAGCCTGCCCGCTTGCGCGCCACGCGAGCGGATCCTGGGCGGCACCGCCCGCGCCGGGCTCGAGCGCTGGCAGCCGCCATTGCGCATCGATTTCATTGAGCTCGAGAGGTCCGCCGGTGGCGTGGCTGATACTCGCCCGAACGATTGGACCGTGCCACTCGAGGCGCCCCTCGAGCCCAGCAATTGCCGGCCAGCCATCGCCCGCCGCAAGCGCGCCATTCGCGACGGCGAGGCTTCCGGAGAACGCTCGAGCCTGCAGCGCCGAGCCTGCGAGCGGCCCCCGCCATTCGAGCTCGCCGTGGCGGATCTGGCCGCCGACGACGCGCTGTCCAAGGGCCCCGGCAAGCGCGCTCAAGTCCCCGCCGAGGACGCCGCGCAGCGTGCCCAGATCCACGTCCGTGAGCAGCGCGCGCAGCGCCATCGAAGGCTCGGGCCCGAGGATCAGCGCGCCGGCGAGGCTCAGGCGCGCACGCTCGTGCTCGATCTGCGTGTGCTCGGTCGCGAGCTCCCAGTCCTCCCCGTGCCGACGCACTCGCCAGCGCGAGATGAGCCGCACGCCGCTCAAGGCGGGAGCACGCGGCACGAGCACCCGCGCGGCGCGCGCGTGCAGCTCGGCTCTGAGCTCGCTCTCGGTGCCCGAGAGCTGCGCGCTCAGGCCCTGCAAGGCGATACCGCGGCCCGCCGCGCGCAGCTCGAGCGGCTCGAGCGTGCCGGCAAAATGCAGTCGTGCGCCCGGGGCGTGCGCACGGTTCCAGTCGAAGAACAGCTGCGGCACGCGGCCATCGAGCAGCTGCGCCTCGTGCCACTGCACCTGTGGGGCGAGCCACTGCGCAGCGGCGGTCAGTAGCTCGAGGGGCAGCCGATGCAGCTCGCCGCGCCAGCGGCCACCCTGCCTGCTGACCTCGAGCACGAGCGAGCCCGGTGCAGCGTGCGCGCGATGCGCATCTCCCAGGCTCAGCGGGCTTGCGTAGAAGCGCCAG
>DATJSR010000103.1:0-6462 GCA_035504015.1 Steroidobacteraceae bacterium | reverse complement strand
TGAAGCTCGACCGCACCGACCGACTGATCCTCGAGCTGCTGCAGCGGGATGCGCGTATCACCAACGCAGCCCTCGCCGAGCAGGTTCACCTCTCTGAATCCGCCTGCCTGCGCCGCGTGCGCTCCCTCGAGGCCTGTGGGCTCATCGCCGGCTATGGGGCGCGGCTCGATCAGGCCAAGGCGGGGCTGCCCGTCAACGTCTTCGTGAGCATCACGCTCGACCGGCAGGACCAGACCGACCTGCAGGCCTTCGAGGATGCGGTGCGGGGCATTCCCGAGGTCATGGAGTGCTACCTCATGACGGGCGACTATGACTATCTGCTGCGTGTCGTCGTCGCCGACACCGCGGACTTCGAGCGCCTGCACAGCCAGAAGCTGACACGCCTGCCCGGGGTGGCTCGCGTGCACTCGAGCTTTGCCCTGCGCGTGGTGGCCCGGCTCAATGTGCTGCCGGTGCGAGGCTGATTCTTAACTCTTTGTCACATTCGTCCACCCCCGCTCGCCTGCAGCGTTGTCGGGGCAGCGGCGAGGCTCCGTCGTTCGCCAGACGCTTCTTTCAATAGAAAGAAATTCTGGCGTATCTATCTGGGAAATGTGACGCCTTACAGGTTTTACAAATTGTTCAGTAGCGGCTTGCGCTCGGGCGCCTACGCTGCGCGGCCATCACCTTTCGAGGTAACTGCATGACCGAGTACACCCCTTCGATGATCCGCGCCACGGGCGCCGTTGCCCTGTGCGCAGCCGCGGCCGTGCTTGCTGGCTGCGCCGTGCAGGCCCGGGTCGCTGCCCCGGCCGTTTACGTGCCCCCGCCGCCGGCCTACGTAGCTCCGCCGCCGCCGGCTGCCGTCGTTGCCGCTCCGGGCGCCGTCGTGCAGGTGCAGATCGCGCCCCCGGCATTGCCGGTGTACGAGCAGCCTCCCTGCCCCGTCGCGGGCTACCTGTGGACGCCTGGGTACTGGGCTTGGGCGACCGGTGGCTACTACTGGGTGCCGGGTACGTGGGTGGCCCCGCCAACCGTCGGTGTGCTTTGGACGCCAGGCTACTGGGGCTTCGTCGGTGGGGCTTACATGTGGCACGCCGGCTATTGGGGCCCGCACGTGGGCTTCTATGGCGGCGTCAGCTACGGCTTCGGCTACACGGGCGTCGGCTTCGCGGGAGGCCGTTGGGTCGGGGGAGCCTTCGCCTATAACCAGGCGGTCGCCAACGTCAACGTCACCGTCATCCACAACACCTACAACGAAACCGTCGTCAACAACGTCACGGTCAACCGCGTGAGCTTCAATGGCGGGGTCGGTGGCACCATGGCGGTGCCCACCGCACAGGAGCGCATGGCGGCGCAGGAGCACCACTTCGCGCCGACTCCCTTGCAGACCCAGCACGTGCAGGAGGCCGCGCACAACCCCGCGTTGTTTGCCAATGCTAACGGCGGCCACCCGGCGATTGCAGCCACGGCACGACCCGCCATGTTCAAGGGCCCGGGCGTCGTTGCCGCGCACGGCGCCAACCCCACGCTCGCGCGCAACATGAGCATGGGCGGCTCCATGCAGATGAACCGCGGCGGCCCCAACGGCTCGGGCACCAACAACTGGCGCCAGCCGAACGGCGCGCACACACCGCAGGGCGGCTCGGCTTACGCGCCGAACGGCAAAGCACCGCAGGGCGTGAAGAACCAGCAGAAGAACAACAGGAAGGCGCAGCCGAAGAAGCCCGCCGAGAAGGAGCACAGGGGCGAGGAGCAGCGGTAATCCGCAGTAGCGGCGAGCAAAAGGCGCGACTTTTTGCTCGCCGCTCGCCGCCTGCGGCGGCGGGCACGTCCATGTGCCTGTGATTCGAGCGCCGTTACCAGAGGATGACCCGCTCGGCAGGCGGCAGGTACATGCGCTCGCCGGGCTTGACGGCAAAGGCCATGTAGAAGGGCGGCTGGTTGCGCAGCGGATAGGACCCGCGCACCTCTGCCGGGGCGTGGGGATCGCTCTTCAGCAGCAGGATCAGATACGGATCGCGGTACTTGCCGCGCCAGATCTGCGCGAAGGCCAGAAAGAAGCGCTGATCGCCGCTCATGCCATCGAGCACGGGGGCCTGCCTTCCCTGCAGCGCCAGGTGATACGCCTTGTACGCCATCGCCAGTCCCGAGTTGTCGGCGATGTTCTCCCCGAGCGTGAGCCTGCCGTTCACGTGATAACCCGGTAGCGGCTCGGCGCGATCGTACTGCGCCACCAGCGCCGCCGTGCGCGCCGCGAAACGCTCGTGGTCCTGGGCCGTCCACCAGTCGCGCAGATTCCCGTGGGCGTCGTACTGGCTGCCCTGATCGTCGAAGCCGTGACTCATCTCGTGACCGATGACGGCACCGATCGCGCCGTAGTTGGACGCATCATCCGCGTGCGGATCGAAGGTGGGAGGCTGCAGGATCGCCGCCGGAAAGACGATCTCGTTGAGGTCGGGACGGTAGTAGGCGTTGACCGTCTGCGGCGTCATCTCCCACTCCTCGCGGTCGATCGGCCTGCCGAGCTTGTGAATCTGCCGCTCGTACTCGAACTGCGAGGCACGCATCACGTCCCCGAGCAGCTCGCCGCGGCGAATCACCAATCGACTATAGTCGCGCCAGCGGCTGGGATAACCGATCTTCTTGTCGAGCAGGTCGAGTTTCGCCTCGGCCTCCTGCTTGGTGGCCGGACCCATCCAGTCGAGCGTGCGAATCTCCTGGCGATACGCCTCGAGCAGCGTGTCGACGAGGCGCTGCGCGCGCGCTCGGGTGGCGGGGGGAAAGTACTGCGCGACATAGAGCTTGCCCAGGCCCTCGCCGATGGCCCCCTGCACCAGCTCGACGCCGCGCTTCCAGCGGGGTGTGTTCTGCGGCGTGCCGCGCAGGATGGTGCCGTAGAAGGCGAAATCCGCATCGACGAATGCGCGCGAGAGGTACGGCGCAAAGGCACTGAGCAGGTGCCAGCGGAAGTAGCTCTTCCAGATCGGCAGGGGCGTGTGCTGCAGCAGCTGCGCGAGTGATTGCAGATAGCTCGGCTCACCGACGATGACGTAGCCGACTTTGCCGCTCACATCCGCGGCGCGCAGAAAGCGCGGCCAGTCGTAGCCTGGCATCAGCCCGGGCAGCTGCGCGATCTCGGTCTTGTTGTAGGTCCTCACCGGGTCGCGCAGCTGCACCTTGGTCCATTGCGCCTGCGCGATCTGTGTCTCCAGTGCCACGATCTGCGCGGCCTGCTGCTGCGCGCTGGCGCGCTCATCGCCCGCCAGCTCGAGCATCTGCGCGATGTGCGCCTGATACTGGCGCAGGATCGCCGCAAGGTGCGCGTCGTCCTTGCGCAGGTAGTAATCCCGGTCGGGCAGCCCGAGTCCGCTTTGCTCTAGCTGCACTGCATAGCGCGTCGAGTCGCGCGCATCGGGACCGACGCCGAGATCGTAGGGCGTGGTCACATCGATCGCGATGTAGTGGGCGATGAGCCCGGGTAGCTGCGCCTTGCTGCGCACCGCCGCGAGCGCGGCGAGCTCGTGACGCAGCGGCGCGAGCCCGGCAGACTCGACTGCCGCCGTGTCCATGAAGCTCGCATACAGGTCGCCGACCTTGCGCGTGTCGGGATCGCGAGCATGCAGCCCGGCTGGCGCAATGCGCTCGAGGATGCCGTGCAGCTGCTCCTCGGTACGGTCGGCGAGCTCGGAGAGCGTGCCGTAGGCCGGCTTGTCCTCCGGAATCACGGTCTGAGCGAGCCACCTGCCATTGGCGTAGCGGTAGAAGTCCTGCCCCGGGGACACACTCGGGTCCATTCCCCGCAGGTCGACGCCGGCGCTGAGATCGGTCGCAGGCCGGGATGAGGCGCAGGCGATGCCCGCGAGCAGCGCGATGGGGATGGCAAATGTACGCACGGGGTGATCCTTTGCAACGGCTGGGCCGATAGAGCCTTGCGGAGGCGGCAAAGTTTCATCGACGCTCGCCGCGGCCACGCGCTCTCTGCAGCACGCGACGTGCGCGCCCGAGCGCTGCACGTGCGCGAGGCCACGAAGGCGGCACGAAAGGCGCATGAGAGGCCCCATCTGCGACGCACGTAACGGTCGGCGCCCGAAGCACGGGTATGCTCCGCCCATGCCCGAGCTCGCCATTGCCGCAAGGTTCGTCGTGAGCGCCGATCGACTGCGCGGCTGTACGCCCTGGCTCACGCAGCTGCTGTGGCTGTACTCCTATTGCCGCTGCGTCGTCGTCAACCGCCGCCTGCAGCACCTGATCGTCTCGACGCGTCGCGGGTGGCTCTTCAATCAGGTGCGCCGCGTGCCCTTCAGCGAAGTGACCCGCGTCGTCTATCGCGCTCAGCGCTTGCCGAGCCTGAGCCCGCTGCGCAATCTCATCGAGGATGATCCCGCCGACTGGGCAGTGTTCTTCATCTCGCTCGGGCTCACCCAGGGGCGCGAGTTGCCGCTCTTCACGGTTTGGCAGCGTCAGACACTGACACCGCCGTGGCTGCAGCGCCTGGCGGGGGATGAGCCCTCGCTCGAGCTCGGCGATGAGGCGGCAACCGGCCTCGTGGAGCTGCTGCATCGCTACATCGGCGTGCCGGTGGCCCAGCACTGATCGCGCTCCTTGCCCGCGGCGTGCGGCGCCCACCGGGCCCACCTGCGGCGCCCACTGGGCCACCTGCGGCGCCCAACGGTCCGCCGGGAGCGCCCTCAGGCCCACCGGCGGCAGGCGCCCCGCCCGAGCTCGCGTACCGGCTCGCTTCAGAGCCTGATACATTGAAAGGCACATGAGCGAGACCGGCGAATGGGCTTTCCCCGAGGCGCTGCAGCCACGGCCCGAGCAGGTGTCCTTCGACTTGGACTCCGCGGTGCGCTCGGTCGTCAAGGTCTACGCGGAGGTGCCCGAGGCGGCCTTCACCGCCTCGCTCCTCGGCACCGAGCGCCCCGGCAGCGGCGTCGTCATCAACGCCGACGGGCTCGTGCTCACGATCGGCTATCTCATCACCGAGGCGAGCTCCATCTGGCTCACGCAGCACGACGGTCAGGTCGTCCCGGCTCATGCGCTCGCCTACGACCAGAGCACGGGCTTCGGGCTGATCCAGCCGCTTGCGCCCCTGCCGCTGCCCGCCATCGAGCGCGGCAGTTGCGACGGACTGGAGGTCGGCGATGAGGTCATCGTCATCGGCCACGGCGGCCTGTCGCACTCGCTCAACGCCAAGGTGATCGCGCTGCGCGAGTTCGCCGGCTACTGGGAGTACGTGCTCGATCAGGCCCTCTTCACCGCACCGCCGCATCCGGAATGGGGCGGCACGGCGCTGCTCGGCGCGGATGGACGGCTGCTGGGGGTCGGCTCGCTGCTCGTGCAGGAGGCAGTGAGCGGGGAGAACTTCGACGCCAACATGTACGTGCCGATCGACCTGCTCGAGCCGATCCTCGAGTCCATGGTGCGCCTCGGCCGACCAGCCGCGCCCCCGCGCCCCTGGCTCGGCATGTATGCCACCGAGATGCAGGGACGGCTACTCGTCGGGCGACTCGTGCAAAGCGGTCCCGCGCATCGCGCCGGTGTGCGCCTGGGGGATTTCGTGCTCGAGGTGGCCGGTCAGCCCGTGAGCAGCCTCGCGCAACTGTTTCGCTGCGTATGGAGCGTCGGGCCAGCGGGCACCAGCGTGCCGCTCACGCTCGAGCGCGGTGAGAGCACGGTGCACGTTCGCGTGCAATCCGCCGACCGCAGCGATTATCTGCTGAAGCCGGCGCGGCACTAGGGCCGCGCGGCGGGCCCGCGCTTGGGCGGCCGCCGCAGCCCACCCTCAGGATGCCCAGCGCCAGTAGGAGGGCCGCGGACGCGCGCACAGCGCGGCCACCGGCTCGGTGAGCTTCCAGGGCCGGGGCAGCGCGTAGCGTCGCGCAATTCTTACAAATGCGCCTGCCGCATCACCGTCTTCATCCACGGGCTCATCCGTGGTGGTCCAAAAGTGCACGAGGTGAGCGCGCCGCTCGATCTCGCGACGCAGGCAGGTGAGGTAGCCGTCCGCCGGCGCGAGATGCGCCGCGAAGCGCTGCCAGGTGGCCGCCTCCGCATCGCTGGCCAGCTCCTGCAAGCAGCCATCCGACAAAGGAATTTTGACCTGCAGCTCGACGAGCTGCTCCCTCAGCCAACGCTTGCCGACGCCGAGCCCGGGCAGGCAGCGGCGCAGCGTGGAGTCGATGAGTCGCACTGAATCTCTCCCCGGAAGGCTTCCTGGTCCCCAGCTGAGCCGTGCACGGGGCGTGCCAAGTTAGAGTCCGCGTCTTACCGGCAACTCACCTGTAGCTCCGGCGCAACATCTGCATGAGCGTATCCACGACACGGGGGACCGCCGCATCCTCCATGGCTGCAAAAAGCGGCAGGGTGAGGATGTTGCGCCCGACATATTCCGCCTGCGGAAAGTCGCCTGCCTTCCAACCCTGCCGCCGATACAGCGAGAACAGGTGGATCGCCGGATAGTGCACCCCGGTGCCGATG
>DATJSR010000102.1:0-22826 GCA_035504015.1 Steroidobacteraceae bacterium | reverse complement strand
GTAGCTCACGTAGCGTGCGAGCCCGTGCAGCAGCGCCACGGCGAGCAGCAGGCCCCCTGCAGCCTGTCCGATGGGCGACTGGTACCACAATCCCAGGACGACCGCGCCCGCGATCGCGGTCAGCACCGGCCAGAGGAACATCACCGCCGACAGGCGGGTGCGAAAGATCACCTGCTCGTTCGGCCCCAGCGTTCGATCGACGTAGCTCACGGCACCCCTCCCGCCTCAGGCTGTGGCGATGATACCGCGATGCAGGCCGTACGCCTCAAGGCACCACGGGGAGCCAGATGGCGCTCGCGCCCTGCGCCGAGCGCAGCACGGTGATCGTCGCCTTGCGGTAGTCCGCGGGCTTGGCGAGCAGCGGATTGTCGACGTAGGTCTGGGGATTGCGGTCGTAGAGCGGGAACAGTGTCGACTGTATCTGCACCATGATGCGATGCCCGGGTAGGAACACATAGTTCTGATTGGGCAGGGCGAAGCGGTAGTGCTGCGGGGTGTTCGCCGGGATCGGGCTCGGCTGAGAGAAGCTCTGACGATAGCGCCCGCGAAAGATATCCGTTCCGATGGGCAGCTCGTAGCCGCCCATCTCGGCCTGCTCCGGATACTGCGGCGGGTAGACATCGATCAGCTTCACGACGAAGTCGCCGTCGGTCCCGGTGGTGCTGGCGATGAGGTCCGCGATCGGTGCGCCTTGGATGCGCACCGGCGCGGTGAGCGGGGGGGTGCTGTAGGTGAGCACATCCTGGCGCCCGTCCACGAAGCGCTGGTCGCGCACCAGCCAGGTCTGCCACGCAGCACGATCCGCAAAGCGCACCGGGCGCGGCAGATACGGCACGGGCTTTTGCGGATCGGAGAGGTAGGTATCCCCAGCGCGCGCCTCGGTCGGCTTGCTGAAGGACAGCGCAAAGCCTGCCCGCAGGTACAGTGGCGTGAGCGCATGCGCGCAGCCCTTGTCGCAGGCGCTCGGCCAGTCGGCAAAGCCCTCCCAGCGCTGCTCGGCGGGGCTGTAGACGGTGACGCGGGCGAGATGCGCCGGCGGGCCGCCTTTCAAGTACTGCTCGAAGAAGGGGACGACCATGTCGTGCCGGAACTGCTCGGCGGTGTCGCCCGGCCAGCGCAGCGGGCCGAGCTGCCAGCCGATGTGGTTCGCCTGGCTGTGGTACCAGGGGCCGAATACCAGCCAGTTGTTCGTCTCGTGGCCGACGGCCTTGAGCGCGAGCCAGCTGTGATTCGCGCCCCACATGTCCTCCTGATCCCACAAGCCTTGCTCCCAGAGCGTGGGCACGTTCGAGGGATGCGCGGCCACCAGATGATCGAGCGCCTGATCCTGCCAGAAGGCATCGTAGGCCGGATGCGCGAGCATCTTGCGCCACCAGGGCAGCTGATCGAGCCCGTTGATCGCGGCATAGTTGCCGGGCGAGACGGCATCGAGAAAGGTCTCGTAATCGTCGTAGGCCGGCCGCGGTACTGCGTGCCCGGCGCCCTTCTGCTCGGTCTGGCTCGCGAAGTAATCGAAGTTCGGCTGACGCAGCGCTCCGTAGTGGTACCAGTCATCGCCCATCCAGCCATCGACCATCGGGCTCTCGGGCACGGCCGCCTTGAGCGCCGGGTGCGGCTGCAGGAGCGCCATCACGACCGTGAATCCATCGTAAGAGGAGCCAAACATTCCCACGTTGCCGTTCGACTCGTGCACGTTCTTCACCAGCCAGTCGATCGTGTCCCAGGCGTCGGTGGTCTCGTCGGTGGAGCTCGAATTGAGGGGGCCGCGCGGCGGGCGCGTCATCTCGTAGACGCCCTCGGAGCCGTATTTGCCGCGCACGTCCTGGTAGACGCGGATGTAGCCTGCGCGCACGAAGTCCGCATCGGTCTCGGGCAGCAGCGCCAGCATCGATGGATTGTCGCTCTGGGCGCGCTCGCGGGCGTTGTAGGGGGTGCGCGTGAGCACCATGGGCGCGCCGTGCGCGCCCTTCGGAATGACGATCACGGTGCAGAGCCGTACGCCATCGCGCATCGGAATCATCTCGATGCGCTTGACGTAGTCGTTTTGGGCGGTCGGCTTGTCGAAGTGCTGTGGAATGTCCCCGCCCGGTGGGGGTGTCTCGGAGGCGCTCTCCTGTGCCACGGCGAGGCCGGCAGCACACAGAAGGGCGAGGCCGATGCAGGCCGCGGGGGCACGGCGGGAAAGGGCTGTCATGGGTATCCTCGCAGCACGATCGGTATCATCCCCGAGAAGCGCAGCGGCGGAGAGCCTGGCGGTCGTGATCGTCCATCTCATCGACGGTACCTACGAGCTGTTTCGCCATTTCTATGGCTTGCGGCGCTTCGCCAAGGGGCAGGACCGGCCGTGGGGGGCGGCGGTGGGGGTGCTCAACACGATGCTGCAGATGATAGAGGAAGGGGCGACGCATGTGGGAGTCGCCACCGATCATGTCATCGAGTCCTTCCGCAACTCGCTCTGGAGCGGCTACAAGACCGGGGAGGGCATCGAGCCGGCGCTGCGCGCGCAGTTTGAGCCTCTGGAGGCCGGGCTCGCCGCGCTGGGATTCGCTGTGTGGCCCATGGTCGAGCTCGAGGCGGACGATGCGCTCGCCTCGGCGGCGGCGCTTGCGGCGGGCGATGCGCGGGTACAGAAGATCTGCCTGTGGACGCCGGACAAGGATCTCGCGCAGTGCGTGCGTGGGGAGCGCGTCGTGCAGGTCGATCGCAAAACAAAGACGATCCGCGATGCCGCCGGCGTGCAGGCCAAGTTCGGCGTGCGCCCGGAGCAGATCCCCGACTACCTCGCCCTCGTCGGTGACAGCGCGGATGGCTACCCCGGGCTTGCGGGCATCGGACCCAAAGGGGCGGCCGCGCTGCTCGCCCGCTACCCGCATCTCGAGGAGATGCCAGCCGCCGTGCTCGGCGAGCGGCGCGAGCTGGCGCTGCTGTTCAAGCGCCTCGCGACGCTGCGCACCGATGCGCCGCTCTTCGCGCACGTGGATGAGCTCGAGTGGCGCGGCCCCACGGAGGGCTTTGCCGCGTGGGCCGAGCGCTCGGGAAATGCGCGCCTGTGCGAGCGGGCGGCAAACGCAGGCGCACGCCTGAGCCACGCCTGAGGGGGTTTCAGCCCGGCGTGGGGCTCGCCAGGGGGCCGCGGTCGATGAGCGCCGCGGCGCTGATCTCGCGGATCGAGCGTACCCCGCAGCCGACCATCGCGAGGCGCAACTCCAGATCGAGAATCTCGAGCGCGCGCTCGACCCCAGCCTGCCCGAAGGCACCCAGCCCCCAGGCATAGGGTCGCCCGATGCCCACGGCGCTCGCGCCGAGCGCCAGCGCCTTGAAGGCATCGGTACCCCGGCGCACCCCGCCATCGATCAGCACCGGGATGCGTCCTTCGAGTGCCTGCACCACCTGCGGCAGCGACTCGAGGGTGCCGCGTCCGCTCTCGAGCGCTCGGCCGCCGTGGTTGGAGACCATCACCCCGTCCGCGCCGTGTTGGGCGGCGAGCGCGGCGTCGGCGGCGCTCTCGATGCCTTTGATCACCACCTTCATGGTGGTGAGCTCCTTGAGACGCCCGATGAAATCCCAGGTGAGCGCGGGGGAGGTGAGCGCGAGGCCGCGTGTGTCGATGTGCGCGAACATGGGCTCGGTCGCGAGATCGGGCCGGGGGTTGCCGTGCGCATCGACGCGATGGCAGGCGCTGCAGTTGCGGCTGTCGCGACGGCGCAGCCGTGCCGCGGTCACGGTGTTGCGTCCGGCGGGCAGATCCACCGTGACGACGACCACCGGGCAACCCGCGGCCTGCACACGGCTCAGGAGCTGGCGCGTCGCCTCCAAGCGATTCGTGGTGTAGAGCTGGAACCAAAGTGGCGCACCGCGCGCGGCGGTCGCCTCCTCGATCGAGAAGGACGCCTGCGTCGAGAGCATTTGCAGCGCCTGCCGCGTGCGCGCGGCGCGCGCGACGGCGAGCTCGCCCTCGGGATGAAAGGCGCGCAGGCTGCCGATGGGGCTGCATACGATGGGGGAGGCGAGCCGGGTGCCGAGCACCTCGGTGGCGAGGTCGATATGGCTCACATCGACGAAACGTCGGGCCCGCAGCTGATAGCGCGCGAACGCCGCCTGATTGGCGTGCAGTGTCACATCCCCGTCGACGCCGCTTTGCAGGTATCCCCAGTGCGCCGGTGGCACGACCGCCTGCGCGGCACTTTGCAGATCGAAGACATCGAGCGCATCGGCTGCGGAGCCGAGGGTCGCCTCCTGCGCCCGAGACGGCACCGGCAGTGCGCCCCAGGCACAAAGCGGGCTCGCGGCGATCCAACGCAGCAGCGCACGTCGCGAGGTCGTGCTCACGCGCCCCAACCGCTCGCTCATCGCAGCCCCCCTTCTGCATCCGCGCTCGGGTATCATGCCCCGTCAGCGGCGGCAGTGCATGCCGTCCTTCGCCACTCCGCACGGGAGGGTTACCCATTAAGGATCGAGCGGTCGTCAGATTCGCGCAGGGAAACCATACTCACGTCTTCCACGCCACCCGCCCGGAAGTGCTGAGAGTGCTCAGGTCGGTCTCGGTGATGTCCTGGGGCTGGCTGCTGCACGTTCAGGGCTGTGAATCGCAGCTGCTCGAGGCGCACCTCGCAACCGCCGAGATGCTCGAGAAGCTCGGCACTCGCGGACACCACTCCGGATTCACCGAGACCGGGGACACTTTCACGCTCAAGCGTTGCAGCGACGCGCTGCTCGAACTGACGCTGTATCTGCATCCCGAGCCGCAGTGTGGCGAGCCGGATGAGGAGAGTACCCGCAGCACGCGCTGGTGGCGCCAGAACGGCCCCGACATCGAGCGCGAGGTAGCGCAGGCGCTCGCGCGCATGCGGGAAGCGGATCCCCGGCCCTAGTACTTCCTCTGGCGACAGCGACGAGGCCTTCAGCGAAAGCTCTGGGGCATGGCTCGCGCGCGCGTGCGACCCCTTCGGAACCACAGTGACTCACAATTCGTTGTGGCGATTACCGGTAGGACGCAAGCAATGCTGCGACTCAAGCTGCACACGACTGGCGAGAACAGCTGGCTCTCCACGGGCTCGACCAGCTTGTTTCGCTTCCGGGGCGGGCATTTGTGCGGCGACTACGCACCCGAGGTGACCGAGCCGCTCGGTGCGACCGAGCGGCAACTCGGAGCGGCCGGCTTCGATAGTGTCTCCTTCAGTGGTGCGGTGCTCGTGTGGTTCGAGAACGCCGAGGGCGAGCCGAGCGACACCTATGGGCCCTTCCAGGACTTCTGTACGAGCGATGGGGCTGCATTCGCCGACGCGCAGCTCCTTGCCACCTATCGCTCGCAGACGCGCGTGTGGGTGGAGCAGGCAACCACGCGGCAGTGGCAGGAGATGGTGATCAGCGCCGCTCAGGACCCGTAGCGTCCGCGCATTGCGCCGCCCTTCAGCCGTCGAGCTCGGGATAGTGGCGGAACACGTCATCGTTGTTGAACGCCAGGCGGCGACCCGAGGCGACGTAGCGCTCGATGCGCGGCCGCGCGAATACGGCATCGTGCAGCGTGCGCAGATGCGGGCAGGCACGCAGCGCCTTGCGGCTGGCCTTTGGCAAGGCGTAACGCAGGCCTGCGACCACTTGCGCCATCGACAGGTCCGCGTACGAGAGCCGCGACCCCACCAGCCAGGGGCCGCGACCCGACTTGCGCTTGATGATGCGCTCGAAGTAGCCGAGGAACTTCGGCAGCCGCTTGTCGCGAAATACCTGGGAGCGCCGCGCGGACTCGGGCTTCTGCTCCTCGTAGTAAAGATCAGCCCCGAGCGGATGGTGCATGTCGTGGATTTCCAGGACGAAGTCGGCGATCGTGAGCTGCAGCTGATGAGTCCAGCGGCTGGCCGAGCCGCTGCGCGGCGCAAGCTCCAGGCGCTCGCCCAGGTACAGCAGAATGTTCGCCGTCTGCCCGATCAGCTCCCGGCCGGCCTTGAGGAAGGGTGGCGCAAACGGCGGATGCTCGAGAGTTGCGTCCGCGAGCACTCGCTGTACCGCGCGCGCACCCCCCTTGGCATCGGGCATCAAGGCGATATCGAGGTAGGGTGCGGCCGCCTCTTCCAGCGCCAGGCGGACGAACTCGCCGCGCCCTTGAATTCCCGGCCAGTAGTAGAGCTCGTACACCATGGCGCTAAGTCCCGATCCTGTCGAAGTCGTGCGCGTCGTGCCGCTCCGGCAACTGGCTCTCGGGTGGGCCGAAGGTGCGGTTGACGATCTGGCCGCGCTTGACCGCGGGCCGGCTGCCGATGAGATCGACCCAGCGCGCGACGTTGCGGTATTCGCCGACGGAGAGAAATTCCTGCGCGCCGTAGGCACTGCGCATGATGGCGCCGTACCAGGGCCAGATCGCGATGTCGGCGATGGTGTACTCATCGCCGGCCATGTATTCGCTCGCAGCGAGGTGCGTATCGAGCACGTGCAGCAGGCGCTTGGTCTCCATGGCATAACGGTTGATCGCGTATTCGATCTTCAACGGCGCATACGCGTAGAAGTGGCCGAAGCCACCGCCGACAAAGGGCGCGGATCCCATCTGCCACATGAGCCAGTTCATGGTGGCTGCACGCCGGTAGTGCTCGGTCGGCAGAAAGGCGCCGAACTTCTCGGCCAGATACAACAGTATCGAGCCGCTCTCGAAGAGCTTCGTCGGCGGATCGCTCGAGCGATCGAGCATCGCAGGAATCTTGGAGTTGGGGTTGATCGCGACGAAGCCGCTCGAGAACTGCTCACCCTCGTTGATGCGGATCAGCCAGGCATCGTATTCCGCGCCCCGGTGCCCGGCGGCGAGCAGCTCCTCGAGCATGATCGTCACCTTCTGCCCGTTCGGTGTCCCGAGCGAGTACAGCTGCAGCGGATGCTTGCCGATCGGCAGCACCTTCTCGTGCGTGGCGCCTGAGACCGGCCGGTTGATGCGGGCGAACTGGCCGCCATTCTCCTTGTCCCAGGTCCACACCTTCGGTGGAACGTAGCCGGCGGGCTGATTGGCGCTTGCAGGGTCTTCGTTTGCCATGGGTGGATTACCCTCGGGTTCGCGGCAGGTGCGTGGGTGTGAGCTAGTATAGACTCACGCTGCAAAATCGAGCGGCCTCCTGGGGGTGATGCGTGCATAGGCAACGGTTCGCGGCAGGCTCGCTGCTCGCAGGCGCTGCGCTCCTTCTCGGCGCCGCCGCTGCGGTGCGCGCCGCCCCCGAGCTGCAGATGGATCTTCCGGACTGGAGCAAGACGGCCGTCGAGGACCACGATCTCGGACACGGCATCCACTTCCTCGAGAGCTTCGGCGGAAACATCGGCGTCATCGCCGGAGAGCAGGGTGTGCTGCTCGTCGATGCCGAGTGGCCCGAGCTCAACGCGAAGGTGCGGGCTGCGGTTGCGCGCATCTCATCGAAGCCCATCCGCTACGTGATCAATACCCACTGGCACTGGGATCACGTGGGAGGGGATGCGCTCTTTGCCAGAAGCGGCGCGCTCATCATCGCGAGCCAGCAGACGCACGACTTCATCGTGGCGGCGCAACGTGCCAACACCGCGGGCACGGGTCAGTATGCGCGCGATCCGGCCGGCGTGCCCGCGCTCGCGCTCGGCTCCGGTACCGAGCGCTTCTATATCGGCGGCCAAACGCTCGAGATCATGCACGCGCCGCCGGCGCACACCGGGGGCGACCTGATCGTGCGCTACCTCGAGGCGGATGTGCTGCAGACCGGGGATACCTTCTTCCACGGCTTCTATCCCGACATCGATTTCGAGCACGGCGGAAGCATCGACGGCATGATTGCCTTCTACGACACGCTCTACCGACTGTGCGGACCGCACACCAAAGTCATCCCCGGCCACGGGGACGTGGCGAACCGCGAGGACATCCGTGTCTATCAGGCGATGCTGCGCGAGGTTCGCAAGCGCGTGGCGCACGCCATTGCGCAGGGCCTGTCCGAGCAGGCGCTCATCGCCTCACACCCGCTCGACGATCTCGACAAGGTCTGGGGCGGAAACCTGGTGAAGCAGCCTTATCTGCTCGCGATCGTGTACGAGGATCTGAAGCAGCACGCGAAGCGAGGGCGCTGAGCGCGGCGGCACGCGCGCTACCACCGCTCGGCGGCGCGCGCCGAGGCTTGCACTCACGCGGACCAGGCGGGCGGAGTCAGGCGGCGCTTGCCATCGCTCGTGCGCTTGACCGCGCGGTCGTCGAGTCCTGCGCGATCCCACAGCTCGCACGTCACCTGGCGGTGCCGCTGATCGAGCGCTTCGCAATAATTGGTATAGAGGCACAGCCGCACCTCGGCGCCGCGTCCGCTCGAGACCTTGCGAAACCAGTCGGGATCGGCGAGCGCCTGGCGCGCGAAGCCGACGATGTCCGCCTGGCCGCCCGCGAGGGCGCGCTCGGCCTGCTCGAAGCTGTGGATTCCCCCCGCGGCGACGACCGGCGTGCTCAGGCCGCGAGCG
The DNA here is from genome assembly GCA_035504015.1 of Steroidobacteraceae bacterium. Taxonomy (GTDB): domain Bacteria; phylum Pseudomonadota; class Gammaproteobacteria; order Steroidobacterales; family Steroidobacteraceae; genus JASHUC01. The sequence goes on along the minus strand of DATJSR010000102.1, from coordinate 14,384 downwards.
CGCACGGCAGCACGGATGCGCGCGCTGTGCTCCAGGTTTCGCCCGTAGGGGCCGCGCGCATCGGAGTAGTAGGAAGGCATGCACTCGTAGCCGCTTCGGCCGGTGTAGGGATAGGCGGCCTCACCGATCTTGGGCTGCCTCGCGTCGTCGAACTTGCCGCCGCGCGAGAGCGAGAGGTAGTCCATCCCGGCGCGGGCGAACTCGCAGGCGAAATGCGCGGCATCATCGATGTCCGAGCCGCCGGCGATGCATTCATCGGCGAGGAAGCGGCAACCGACGGCGAAATCGGTGCCGACCTGGGCTCGCACTTCGTGGAGCACCTCGAGCGGCAGGCGCACGCGCTCGGCGCGGCTGCCGCCATAGCCATCGGCGCGCGTGTTGTGGCGTGAGAGAAAGGAGGCCATGGTGTAGGCGTGCGCAAAGTGCAGCTCGACGCCATCGAAGCCGGCCTCGCGCGCGCGCCTGGCTGCATCGGCGAACAGCCGTGGCAGGGTGCGGGGCAAGTCGCGTATGTGCTGCAGATGCTCATCGGTGACGCGCTCGCGCGCACCGTACTCGAGCGCCTCGAGCTCGCGCGGCGCGAGCACCTGCGCGAGCTCGGCTGCGGAGAGCGAGCCCAGCCAGGTGCGCACCTCGGCATCGCTCGCCTGCGGCCGCCCCAGCGCTGCACGGTGCGCGGGCGAGACGGCGAGGAACTGCCCGAGAAAGCGCGTCGGGTCCGGGCGGCGGCGGATGGCGAGAAAGTCGATGATCTGGATGAAAAGCCGCGTGTGCCCTTCACTCGCCGCACGCATCAGCCGCACGAGCTCGCGCAGCCCCGGCACGAAGCGATCGTCGCCGATTCTGAGCAGCGGCCCGCTCGGCACGTCGCGGATTCCGGTGGCCTCGAGGACCAGCCCTCCGGGTCGCCCACGGGCAAAGCATCGATACCAGTCCCGCACGTCCTCGGTGACGAAGCCGTCCTCGCTGGCACGCCAGGGCACCATGGCCGGCACCCACGTGCGTTGCTCGAGCTCGAGCGCGCCGACGCGGATAGGCGAGAACAGGCGTGAGCGCGCCGCCTCCTCGGCGCTCGGCCAGCGGCCGCCCGAGGGATCGTGCCGAATGCGCTCAGGAGGGCGCCACACAGGATCATTCCGCCGCGGGGACGACGGCGGTGGCTTCGATCTCCACCTTGGCTTCGGCTTCCATGAGCGAGGCAACCTGCACGACGCTCATCGGCGGAAAGTGCTTGCCCATGACGGCGCGGTAGGCGACACCGATTGCCTTGAGCTCGGCGTGATACTCGTCGCGGCTCGTCACATACCACGTCAGGCGCACGATGTGCTCCGGCCGGGCAGCGGCCTGCGCGAGCACCGCGCAGATGTTCTCGAGCGCCTGCTGCACCTGATTCGCGAGCCCCGCGCTCGCGAACTGGCCATCCGCCTTCCAGCCGATCTGTCCGGCGACGAAGACCTGACGACCCCCCTCGACGGCGACGCCATTGCTGTAGCCGCGCGGTGCGCGCCAGCCGGGCGGCTGCAGAGTCTGCCTGCGGGGCGTGCTCATGGGCTGGGGGCGAGTAGCTCGCGGGCGATGATCAACTTCTGCACCTCGGTCGCTCCTTCATAGATTCTGAGAGCCCGGATCTCCCGATAGAGGCGCTCGGTGATCTGCCCACGTGCCACGCCGCGGCCGCCGAAGAGCTGCACGGCCCGGTCGATGACGCGCTGAGCGCACTCGGTCGCAGCCATCTTCGCCATGGCCACCTCCTTCGTGACCGACTCGCCGCGATCGCGCAACCACGCGGTGCGATAGGTCTGCAGCCGCGCCGCATCGAGCTCCGTGGCCATCTCGGCGAGCGCCGCTTGGGTCAGCTGCAGGTCCGCGAGCTTGCGGCCGAACATCGCTCGCGCGCGCACGTGGCGCAGCGACTCATCGAGCGCGCGTTGTGCGAAGCCGAGCGCCGCACCGGCGACGGAGGTCCGAAAGACATCGAGCGTGCGCATCGCAAGCTTGAAACCCGCGCCTTCGGCCCCGAGAAGCTGACTGGCCGGTATGCGGCAGGCCTCGAAACGCAGCGTGCCCATGGGATGCGGGGCGAGCACATCGATGCGCTGCTGCGCGTCGAGGCCGGGCGCTGCGGCATCGACCACGAAAGCACTGATCCCGCGGGCGGCGGTCGAGCCATCGGCGCGCCGCTCCGCTGGGCTCGTGCGGGCAAATACACAGTAGAAATCGGCGATGCCCCCGTTCGAGATCCAGGTCTTCTCTCCGTCGAGCACGTAGGCCTCGCCCTCGCGCCGGGCGCGACACTCGAGGGCGGCCACATCCGAGCCCGCGCCCGGCTCGGAGAGTGCGAAGGCGGCGATGGCCTCGCCGTCGATGACGCGGGGCAGGTAGCGTTGGCGCAGCTCGGGCGAGCCTGCGAGGCAGATGGCGCCGCTGCCGAGCCCCTGCATCGCAAAGGCGAAATCGGCAAGACCCTCGTGCCAGGCGAGCGTGTCGCGGATCAGGGTGAGCGCGCGTACGTCGAAGCGCGGTGGCGAGCCGCCCTGCGGCTCCGGCACGCAGTAGCGGGTGAAGCCGGCACGGGCGAGCGCGCGCACCAGCGCGCGGCTTGCGGCATCCACCGAGGCACGGTCCTCCGCGATCGTGTGCGCGCCAAGGTGCCCGGTTGCCCAGGCATCGACTTGCTCGGCGAGCTGACGGTGCCTTGCCTCGAAGAACGGGGTATCGAGGTAGCTTCGCGGCTCGATGCGCGCGGCGCCGGCGGTCACGATCAGTTGCCCTCGAACTTGGGACGCTGCTTGGCGAGGAAGGCGCGGTAGGCCCGATGGAAGTCCTCGGTCTGCATGCAGCGCGCCTGCGCCGCCGCCTCCGCATCGATCGCCGCATCGAGCGGCATCGCCCACTCCTCGTGCAGCATTTTCTTCGTCATGGCGTGAGCGGCGCTCGGACCGCACGCGAGCTCGCGAGCGAGCGCGCTCGCCGCACCGAGCAGCTCCTCGGGCATCAGCAGGCGATTGAAGAAGCCCCAGCTGAGCCCTTCGGCCGCGGACATCTCGCGGCCGCTGTAGAGCAGCTCCGCCGCGCGGCCATGGCCGATGATGCGCGGCAGGAGCGCGCAGGCACCCATATCGCAGCCGGCGAGCCCCATGCGGGTGAAGAGAAAGGCGGTCCTGGCCCGCTCGGTGCCGAGGCGCAGGTCCGCCGCGGTCGCAAGCAGTGCCCCGGCTCCGGCGCACACGCCGTCCACCGCGGCCACGATCGGCTGCGGACAATGGCGCATGGCCTTGACGACATCGCCGGTCATCTGCGTGAACTCGAGCAGCCCGGCAGCGTCGAGCTTGGTGAGCGGGCCGATGATCTCGTGCACGTCGCCGCCCGAGCAGAAGTTGCCGCCAGCGCCCGTGAGCACGAGGGCGCGGATATCCGGGACATCCGTGAGCGCGCGAAACAGGTCCCGCAGCTCCGCGTAGGAGTCGAAGGTGAGGGGGTTCTTGCGCTCGGGGCGGCTGAGCGTGATGACGCCGACACGCTCGCTCACCTGCCATTTGAAATGCTGCGGCTGCAGGGCGCTTGCCGTCACGGGCGCACTCCGCTCAAGCGCTCGCCATCTGCCTGGATGCACCCCTTGAGCTCGCCCAGCAGCTGCACCAGCTGCTCCTTGTGCCGCGCGCTCATGCCCTCGAAGAGTGCGATCACCCACTGCTCGTGCTCGGCCGCCATGCGGCGGAACTGGCGCTGCCCCTCGGCCGTGAGTCGCACGCGATAGACGCGCCGGTCGGCCTCGTCGACCTCGCGCACTACCAGGCCTTCCTTCTCGAGCCCGTCGGTGATGCCGGTGACATTGCCGCCCGTCACCATCATGCGCTGCGACAGCTCGCTCATCTTCAAGCCGCGCGCCGCGCGCTCGAGCTGCGCCATCAGGTCGAAGCGCGGCAGCGTGGTCGCAAAGGAGGTCTGCAGGTTCTGCCGCACCTGGCTCTCGATGTGATTCGTGCAGCTCAGCAGGCGCAGCCACAGGCGCACCGAGAGGTGGTGATCGTCGCGGATGCGTGTCTCGGCATCCACCGGTGGGGCGACGAGCTTGAGTCGCCCTTTGTCCTTTGCCATCGAAGCTCCTTATCGGTTCGCGCGCCGCGCCCACCGGGGCGTGTCGCTCAATGCGCCGCCGCCACGCTCAATGCACGGCTCCGCCCGAGAGCACGATGCTCTGGCCGGTGATGCCCTCGGTCCCCGGGCAGGCGAGCCACATCACCGCGTGCGCGACCTCCTCGGGCTGGATGAGTCGTCGCTGCGGATTGGTGGCGATGAGTGCGGCGAGCGCATCGTCTTCGCTGCGGCCGGTCTTGCGCACGATGTTGCCTACGGCGCTCCTCACCATCTCGGTGTCGGTGTACCCGGGACAGATGGCGTTCACCGTGAGGTTCTGCGTTGCGTACTCGAGCGCCAGGGAGCGGGTGAGTCCGATGAGAGCGTGCTTCGATGCGGCGTAGGCGCTGATATAGGGTGCGCCCTGCAGGCCCGCGACGCTGGCGATGTTCACGATGCGCCCGAAGCGCGCCTCGAGCATGTCGGCTACGCACTCGTGCGCGCACAGATAGGCGCCGGTGAGATTGACGGCGATGATGCGGTTCCAGAGTGCCTCATCGGTGTCGGTGAACTTGGCGCTCACCGCCTGTCCGGCATTGTTGATGAGCAGGTGCACGGGTCCGAAGGCAGCGCGCGCCGCGGCGAGAGCCGCGCGCACCGCGGCGCCATCGGTGACATCGGCCGTGAGCGCGCGCGCGCTGCCCGCACCCAGGCGCTCGGCCACCTGACTGAGGCGCGCCTGGTTGCGCGCCAGCAGCGACACCCGCGCGCCCGCGGCGACGAGCGCTGCCGCGATCACCGCCCCGAGGCCGCGACTCGCGCCGGTGACGACGGCATGCCGGCCGGCGAGCGCGCCCGCTGCAGTCATGCCGGCGACTCGCTCTGCATTGCGCGCCGCAGGTTGCGCTCGAGCTGCTCCTTGCCCGAGAGGTAGGGATCGGGCCACCACTGCCGCGTATAGCGCTGCCGCGCCGCAGCCTCGAGCGTCCAGGCGGGGTTGCTCAGGTGCGGCCGGGCGATGGCGCACAGATCGGCGCGCCCGGCGGCAATGATGGAGTTCACGTGATCGGGCTCGTAGATGTTGCCGACCGCCATGGTGGCGATTCCGACTTCGTTGCGCACGGCATCGGCGAATGGTGTCTGCCACATGCGTCCGTAGACCGGCTTCTGCCAGGGCACGGTCTGGCCGCTCGACACGTCGATGAGATCGACGCCGGCGTCTTTGAAGGCACGCACGATCAGGAGCAGGTCCTCTTCGGTGAGGCCACCGTCCGCCCAGTCGCAGGCGGAGAGTCGCACCGACAGAGGCTTTGCGCCCGGCCATTCTGCGCGCACCGCACGCAAAACCTCGAGCGGGTAGCGCAGCCGCCCCTCGACACCGCCGCCGTACTCATCGGCGCGCTCGTTCGTGAGCGGTGAGAGAAAGGAGGCGAGCAGGTAGCCGTGCGCCATGTGCAGCTCGAGCATGTCGAAGCCGGCTTGGGCACCGAGCCGCGCCGCGCGCACGAACTCCTCGCGCACGCGATCCATGTCGCTGCGAGTCATGGCGCGGGGCCGCTGGCTCACCCCCGGCAGGTAGGGGATGGGCGAGGGCGCCATGACCGGCCAGTTGCCGCTCGCCAGCGGATGATCGGGCTGTTCCCATCCGAGCTGTGTCGAGCCCTTGCGCCCGGAGTGCCCGATCTGCAGGCAGATCTTTGCCGGGGAATGCTCATGGACGAACTCCACGATGCGCTGCCACGCCGCGCGCTGCGCCTCGTTCCACAGCCCGGTGCAGCCCGGGCTGATGCGCCCTTCGGGCGACACGCAGGTCATCTCGGTGTAGATGAGGCCCGCGCCGCCCAGCGCCCGATGGCCGTAATGCACCAGATGCCAGTCGCCCGGCACGCCCTCGACCGCACTGTATTGCGCCATGGGGGAGACCACGATGCGATTGGCGAGCCGCATGCCGCGCAGCTCGAAGGGCAGGAACATCGGCGGGCATGCATCGGGCACACCCTCGCGCTCGGCGAGCCAGCGCTCGTAGTCGGCCACGAAGCGCGCATCGCGCAGCTTGAGATTCTCGTGCCCGATGCGCTGGCTGCCGGTGAGCAGGCTGTAGGCGAACTGCTCGGGCGGCAGGTGGGCGTAGCGCGCCACGTGCTCGAACCACTCCATGCGGTTGCGCGCGGCACTCTGCAGCCGCAGCACCTCGGTGTGGCGCTCCTCGTGATAGGCCGGGAGGGCCGCAGCGAGTGGTGCGCCCGAGGCAATGTGCCGGGTGAGCGCGATCGCATCCTCCATGGCGAGCTTGGTGCCGGAGCCGATCGAGAAATGGGCGGTATGCGCGGCATCGCCGATGAGTACCGTGTGGCCGTGGTGCCAGCGCCTGCACAGCACGCGGTTGAAGTTGAGCCAGGCCGAGCCGCGCAGGTGCGCGGCATTGCTCTGCAGGCGATGACCCCCGAGGTAGGAGCCGAACAGCTGCTCGCAGAAGGCGAGCGACTGGGCGGTGTCGAGCCGATCGAGGCCATGCGCCTTCCAGGTCTCCTCCCGCGTCTCGACGATGACCGTGGAGAGCTCGCGGCTGAACTGGTAGGCATGGATCTGGAACCAACCGTGAGCGGTCTTCTCGAACGCAAAGGTGAACTCGGCGAAGGGACGGGTGGTGCCGAGCCAGATGAAGCGGCACTTGCGCACCTGGATGTCCGGCTCGAAAGTGCTCGCATGGCGGCTGCGCAGGCGGCTGTTGATGCCGTCGGCGGCGATCACCAGGTCGGCATCGGCGAAGGCCTCGTCATCGCTCACTTCGTGCTGGAACCGCTGCCGCACCCCGAGGGCCTCGGCGCGCTCCTGCAGAATCGCGAGCAGGCGCTTGCGGCCGATGCCGCAGAAGCCGTGGCCGCGGCTGAGCAGCCGGCGCCCGCCGAAATGGATGGCGATATCGTCCCAGTGGTGAAAATGCGCGAGGATGGCCTCGTGAGACTCGCGATCCGCGCTCGCGAAATTCGCCATCGTCTGGTCGGAGAACACCACCCCCCAGCCGAAGGTGTCGTCCGGGCGGTTGCGCTCGTAGACCTCGACGCAGGCGCTCGACAGAGCCTTGCGCAGCAGGATCGCCGCATACAGCCCGGCGGGGCCGCCACCCACGCAAACGATTCGCTTCATGGCCCCGAGCAAACCCCTCGACCCGTATCGCGGACGTGGCGCCTATGTTATATTGAGACTTACTTCAGGTGTCAATTATTTCAACAACAAGCTCGACCATCAACGACAGCCGTCCCAGTTCAGTCATGAGCACTCAAACGCAGTCCCAAGGCCCGGCATCGGCGACACTCAAGCAGCTCGTTGCCGCGATCCTCGGCGGCGGGATTCGCGTGGTCGACCTGACCATGCCGCTCGAGCCCGCCACGCCGATCATCGGCCTGCCGCCGCCCTTTGCGCCCTCGAAACCTTTCTCGCTCGAGGAGATCTCGCACTACGACGAGCGCGGCCCCGCCTGGTACTGGAACAACATCTCGTGCGGTGAGCACACGGGCACGCATTTCGATGCCCCCATTCACTGGGTCACGGGCAAGGACTACGCCAACAACGCCACGCACAACATCCCCGTGGAGCGCTTCATCGGCCCAGCCTGCGTCATCGATGTGGCAGCGCGCGCCAAGGCGAACCCGGACTTTCTGCTGACGCGCGAGGCGGTCGAGGAATGGGAAGGTCAGCATGGCCGCATCCCGGCCCATGCCTGGGTACTGGTGCGCACCGACTGGTCGCACCGCAAGGATGCCAGGCAGTTCCTCAACGTCGCGGCAGATGGCGCGCATACGCCGGGCTTTCATCCGCAGTGTGTGCCGTTCCTGGCGCGCGATCGGGACATTCTCGGCGTCGGCGTGGAGACCGTGGGTACCGATGCCGGACAGGCCCCGACCTTCGAGCCGATGTTCCCCTGTCACACGATCATGCACGGCGCCAACCGCTTCGGACTCGCGAGCCTCACCAATCTCGATCAGCTGCCGCCGACCGGTGCGATCGTGATCGCCCCGCCGCTGAAGATCGTCAACGGCTCTGGCAGTCCGCTACGGGTGTTGGCACTGGTGCCGACCTAAGGGACGCCGCCGCCGTGGCCGAGCGCTCGTTCGCCAAGGAGGTCCAGTCACTGCGCCTCGGGGAAGGCGCGGAATTCCGCGGCGAGGGCATTCTGGCGGTCACCAAGGCACTGCTGCAGTCCGGCGTCGCCTACGTCGGGGGCTACCAGGGTGCGCCGATCTCGCACCTCATGGACGTGCTGGCCGACGCCGAGGACATCCTCACCGAGCTCGGCGTGCATTTCGAGGCGAGCGCCTCGGAGGCGACCGCGGCCGCAATGCTCGCCGCCTCGATCAACTATCCGCTGCGCGGTGCCGTCACGTGGAAGTCGACCGTCGGCACGAACGTTGCCTCGGATGCGCTCGCGAACCTCGCCTCCGCGGGCGTCAAAGGCGGGGCGCTCATCATCCTGGGTGAGGACTATGGCGAGGGCGCGAGCATCATGCAGGAGCGTACGCACGCTTTTGCCATGAAGTCGCAGATCTGGCTGCTCGATCCGCGCCCGCACCTGCCCGAGATCGTGCGCGCCGTGGAGCAGGCATTCGAGCTCTCCGAGGCGAGTCACACACCCGTCATGCTGATGCTGCGCATTCGCGCGTGTCACGTCTACGGGCGCTTCAGCGCGCGCGCGAACCGTCGGCCGGCCTTCAGCGCAGCCGATGCGCTGGCGCAGCCGTCTCGGGACTACGGGCGCATCATCCTGCCGCCTTCGACCTATGCGCAGGAGCGCGAGAAGATCGAGCAGCGGCTGCCGGCGGCACAGCGCTTCATTGCCGAGCGGCACTTGAATGAGCTGATCGATGGCGACTACGCCGACGTCGGCCTGGTGCTGCAGGGCGGGCTCTACAACAGTACGCTGCGCGCACTCGAGCTCGCCGGCTGCGCCGACGCATTCGGCACCAGCCGCCTGCCGCTGTACGTGCTCAATGCCACCTATCCGCTCGTGCCGGAAGAGTGGGCGCGCTTCTGCGCGGACAAGCGCGCAGTGCTCGTCATCGAGGAGGGGCAGCCGGAGTTCATCGAGCAGGCGGCCAACCAGATCCTGCGCCAGCGCGACATCCCCGCGCGCGTGGTCGGCAAGGAAGTGCTGCCCATGCATGGGGAGTACACCGTGGATGCGCTGCGCCAGGGTCTTGCGCGCTTCCTCGACGCCTGGGCGCCCGAGCTCAACGCGGCAGCGCCGCGGCGCTCGGCGCAGGCGGCAGGCGCGGCACCGCCAGACGACGGTGCACAGGCGCGAGCCGCGGCGCCGGTGAGCGAAGTGCCGCTCGTGCCCATGGGCAAGCTTGCGGCGCTGGTTCCGCCGCGGCCTTCGGGTTTGTGCACGGGCTGCCCCGAGCGGCCGTTCTTCGCCGCCATGAAGATTCTGCAGCAGGAGATCGGGCCGCTGCACATCAGCGCCGACATCGGCTGCCACTCCTTCGCCACGCTGCCGCCTTTCAACATGGGCAACAGCATCATGGGATACGGTCTCGGGGCTGCGGGCGCATCGGCGTTCGCCGGAGTGAGCGGCCGGCGTCCCGTGTCGGTGATGGGCGATGGCGGCTTCTGGCACAACGGCCTGACGAGTGGCATAGGCAACTCGGTCTTCAACAAGCACGACGACCTCACCGTCATCATCGACAATGGTTATTCTGCTGCCACCGGCGGCCAGGACATTCTCTCCTCGCGCTCGCCCAATCCGCATCGGCAGGGCAACCACTCGATCGTCGATGCCGTGCGGGGCGTAGGCATCAAATGGGTGCGGCGCACGCACACCTATGACATGCGCGGGACGCTCAAGGTGCTGCGCCAGGCCTTGCGAGCGGGCGAGCCCGGCCCGAAGGTCATCGTCGCCGAGGGCGAGTGCCAGCTCAACCGCCAACGCCGCGTGCGCCCGCTCACGAAACAGGCCATCGCCGCAGGCCGACGGGTGGTCCGCGAGCGCTTCGGCGTCGACCCGGACACGTGCACCGGCGATCACTCCTGCATTCGTCTCTCGGGCTGTCCGTCGCTCACCATCAAGGACAATCCGGATCCGCTGCGCACGGATCCGGTGGCGCACGTGGACGACAGCTGCGTCGGCTGCGGGGTGTGCGGTGAGGTGGCGGATGCGGCGGTCCTGTGTCCGTCCTTCTATCGCGCAGAGCTGATCCACAACCCCTCGGCCTGGGATCGCCTGATCCATCGGCTGCGTGCAGCCCTCATCGGTGTGCTGCAGCGACGCCGCGATCGGCAGCGCCTGCGCTACGCGCTTTGACCTCGCCGCCCATGAGCGAGCGCACGTTCAAGCTCACCGTTGCCGCACTCGGCGGTCAGGGCGGGGGCGTGCTCACGGACTGGCTCATCGCGATCGCCGAGGAGAACGGCTACATCGTTCAGGCCACCTCGGTGCCGGGCGTTGCGCAGCGCACGGGCGCCACCATCTATTATCTGGAGTTCTTTCCACGTGCGCAGGCGCAGCGTGCCGGCCGCGAGCCCGTAATGGCGCTCATGCCGGCCTCCGGAGATGTCGATTGCGTCGTTGCCGCAGAGCTCGCGGAAGGCGCCCGCGCGATGCAGCGCGGGCTGCTCAGCGAGCGCACGACGCTCATTGCCTCCACGCACCGCTCGTACACGATCGCCGAGAAGAGCGCCCTCGGACGCGGCAACGTCGACTCGGGGGCGTTGCTGGATCTGCTGCGCGAGCGCGGCGGGCGATCGATCCTCTTCGATATGGAGGCCACCGCCGAGCGGCACCGCAGCGTCATCAGCGCGGTGCTCCTCGGTGCCATCAGCGGGGCGGGCGTGCTGCCTTTCTCGCAGCAGGCCTTCGCCGACGCCATCCGCAGGAGCGGCATCGCCGTCGACACCAACCTCGCAGCCTTCGAGGATGCGCATCGCCAGGCCGGCGCAGGCGGGGTACCGAAAGTGCCGGCGCCGGCGGCCCTGCCGCGGGAGCTGCCGGAAAAGGCGCATACGCCGGCGCTGCAGCCGCTGCTCGAGCGTGTGCGCGGCTTTCACGCCGGCCTGCAGCCGCTCGTGCTCGAGGGCGTGCGCCGCACCCTCGATTATCAGGACCCGCCCTATGCATCGCTCTATCTCGATCGCCTGGAGCGCATCGCGGCGCTCGATGCGCGGGCTGCGGCCGCTGAGCTGCCGGCGCTCACGGAGGCAACCGCACGCGCACTCGCGCTGTGGATGACGTTCGAGGACACGATCCGCGTCGCAGATCTCAAGACGCGCGCCACGCGCTTCGAGCGGGTGCGCACCGAGATCAGGGCCGCCCCCGGTCAGCTCTTCGGCCTGACGGAATTCATGAAGCCGCGCGTCGCGGAGATTGCGGGCACGCTGCCGGCTGGGATCGGGCGCTGGGTGTTGCGCTCCCCGCGCGCGCGCGCCTGGCTCGAGCGCTTCACCGGGGGCAAGCAGATCCGCACCGCCACCATCAGTGGCTTTCTGCTGCTCTATGGCCTCGCGGGACTGCGGCGCTGGCGGCGCGCGACGCTGCGCTTTGGCGAGGAGAACGCGCGCATCGAATCCTGGCTCGCCGAGATCGCGCAGCGATCGGCCACGCACTACGCGCTCGCCGTCGAGCTTGCCCGCGCGCAGCGGCTCATCAAAGGCTATGGGGCGACGCACGAGCGCGGTTGGCGCAACTTTTGCACGCTGCGCCAGGAGCTGGACCGCCTGGCGGCACGCGCCGACGGCGCCGTGCTCCTGTCGCGCCTGCAAGAGGCGGCGCTCGCCGATGAGGAGGGCAAGGCACTTGCGCTGGAGCTCGCCGCTCTGGGCGGGCAGGCGGCGCCGAACGCGGCGCCATCCGGCGTTGCGGCCTAGATTGAAGGTGTCATGGGAACGCGAACCACACAGCTGCGGATCCTGCAGGCGGCACTCGAGCTCTTCAACACCCAGGGCACGGCCGCCGTCTCCATCTGCCGCATTGCCGAGCACTGCGGGATCAGCAAGGGCAATCTGCAATACCACTTCAGCAACAAGCGCGAGATCGTCTTTGCGCTGTTTCAGCTCGCCCTCGATGAGATGGACGCGGGTTGGTATCGGGATCATCTGGCGCCGACGCTCGAGCACATGGCGGCAATGTTCGTGCGCCAGCTGCAGCTGATCCTCAAGTACCGCTTCTTCTACCGCGAGCTTGCGGACCTGCTGCATCAGGATGCGCGGCTGCGACGGCGCTTCGCGCACAACCGCGAGCGCCGCTTGCGCGAGGTGGAGCGCTTCATGCATGCGCTCGCCGAGCGGGGACTGATGCGTCTGCCGCCCGACCCGCGCCGCCTGCGCTCGATCGTGGACGTGACCTGGATCGTCTCGGAGAACTGGGTCAACTACCTCGAGTATCACGAGCGCGGGTTGACCGCGGACACCATTCTCGAGGGCTACTACGAGATCCTCGAGGTCCTGAGGCCCTATTTGTGCGCCGATCCCCTGCAGATCGAGCAGCAGTCTCACCTCACGATCGCGCGACTCACGGGCACCCGCGGGCCCACTTCGGAGCGCCTCGCCGTCTGATGCCCAAACTTGGGGCGCGCAGGCCGGTGCATTAGGCCGATCAGCCTAAAGCGGGTCTGTACAAGCGCGGGGCTGTTGAGGACATTATCGGCGGCATGGGAGAAGCGGTTGTTGCGCGGCCGAAACCCTGCCTGGTCAGCCTGAAGGGCGGCAAGACATACTTCTGGTGTGCCTGCGGTCGCTCTGCTGCGCAGCCTTTCTGCGACGGCTCCCATCGCGATACGGGTATCGAGCCGCGCAAGCACGTGCCGAAGCAGGACGAGGAAGTGCTCCTCTGTGGCTGTAAACAGACAGCTCAGGCGCCCTTCTGCGACGGGGCGCACACCAACCTGCCGGGCGGCTCGCCGCTCGATGATCCCGATAGCCCCGCCAACCGCGGAATCGCGCTCGTGACCGAGCGTGAGGCTGCGCGCGTCGCGCTCAATGGCGGCTGCTATGTTGTCTCGCCTGCGCTGACTCAGAGGCAGCAGCGCGGCCACCTGAGCTACGCCTACCTCGTCACCCAGGCGCTCGGCGCCCGCTATCAGACGCAGATTCATCTCGAGGTGCAAGGCGGTCCCTCGCCCGTGATGTCCGTCGACGGCCGCGACGTGATCCTGTTCGTCGCTGCCGGGCATGGCACGGTCGATATCGGCGCGCGAGCGTTTCCCATCGATGGATGTGTCGGGGTCTATGTGCGCGCGGGTGAGGCGCTGCGGCTCACACCGCGCGCTTCGCAGCGGCTCGAGGTCTTCCTGCTCGCCTGTCCGCTCGGTGAGCTGAGCTGGCACGAGAGCATGCCGCTGCACTTCGATGCGCAGTATCCGCAGCGCGTCGTGGCGATCGATGCGGCGCAACGCATCGCCATGGGGCCGCGCTACTTTCAGATGCTGGTGGACAAGCGTATCGGCTCGAGGGTGATCACGCAGTTCATCGGACACATTCCGCGATCGAAGGCAGCGCCCCACCGCCACCTCTATGAGGAGGCGATCATCGTGCTCTCCGGCGAGGGCTGCATGTGGACGGAGGATCGCAAGGCGCGCGTCGCCGCGGGCGATGTGATCTTCCTGCCGCGCAAGCAGCTGCACTCGCTGGAGGCGACGTGCGCCGCCGGCATGGACGTGGTCGGCGTGATCTGTCCAGGGGACAATCCGAGCATCCAATACTACGACTGAGGGTGCGCAGGGCCGCGGTCGCGAGCGACCGAAGCTCATGCGCCCTTCCATTGATAACGCGCGGGGGTTCATCGTGTTCACACGAACAAGTGCTTGCACGCAGGCGATCGGTCTTGGCGGTATCGTGCTCTTCTGCATCAGCGGCGGCATGAGCGCCGCATTTGCCCAGAACAGCCCAGCGAGCGCCGCGAGCTCCTCGAGCGATCAGCTCCAGGAGGTGGTGGTGACCGCCAACAAGCTCAACGCGCAGAACGTGATGAACGTGCCGGCCTCCATCCAGGCGATCTCCGCCGACACGCTCCAGAAGGAGGACGCCTCGGGAATCATGAGCATCGCGGGGGAGGTGCCCGGGCTTTCGATCCAGGACTTGGGGCCCGGCGACAAGAAGTACGTGATCCGGGGTATCAACTCGACCGGAGATTCGACCACGGGGGTCTACTACGGCGAGGCCGTCATCACCCAGGGCAACAGCGACGACGGCGGCGGCTTCGAGCCCGACATCCGTCTCTACGACATGGATCGCGTCGAGGTGCTGCGCGGCCCGCAGGGAACGCTCTACGGGGCGAGCTCGATGAGCGGCACCATCCGCTTCATTCCCAAGGCGCC
>DATJSR010000101.1:0-32487 GCA_035504015.1 Steroidobacteraceae bacterium | reverse complement strand
ACGGCGGTGATGTGACCGGGGGTGCGGCCCAGCATGTTCTTGGCCTCGGAGCCGACGGCGACGATGATCTTGCCGCCGCGCGTGGGCTCGTCCTGCACCGCGACGACGGAGGGCTCGTTGAGGACGATGCCCTTGTCGCGCACGTAGATCAACGTATTCGCCGTGCCCAGATCGATCGACAGATCGCTGGAGAAGTAGCCGCGCAAGCGTTTGAACATGAAGAGACCGGAAAGAGTGCGACCGGGAGGACCCCCAAAAGTGGCGCGTAACATATCAACCGACACGACATTGAGCAAGGCGAGGTGTATGATTTGGCGCTGTTTTTTTCCCTACTTTGCGACATCCATCAGAGTATCCGTGCGGGACCCATGAAGCGCGAGCAGATCGAAACCATTGCCCATCTCGCGCGCCTCGAGCTCAAGGAAGCGGAGGTTCCGGTCTACCAGGAGAGCCTCACGCGCATCCTCGAGGTCGTCGGCGAGCTGCAGCGCGCCGATACCTCCGGCGTCGCGCCCATGGCACATCCGTTGCCCGGACTCACGCAGCGCCTGCGACCCGACGAGATCACCGAGCGCGACGCACACGAGCTGCACCAGCAGAATGCGCCGCAAGTGGAGGCGGGGCTGTACCTGGTGCCGAAGGTCATCGAGTGAGCATTCACAGGAAGACGCTCGCGGAGCTCGCGGCCGGCCTGCGGGCCAAGGAGTACTCGAGCGTCGAGCTCACCCGCGCCCTGCTCGCGCGCATCGAGCGCACCCAGCGCGAGCTCAATGCGCTCATCTCCATCACCCAGGACAGCGCGTTCGCGCAGGCCGCGGCCGCCGACCGCGAGCTCGCCGCCGGCACGGGCGGGCCGCTCACCGGCATTCCGATCGTGCACAAGGACCTGTTCTGCACGGCCGGGGTACGCACCTCCTGCGGCTCGCGCATGCTCGATGACTTCGTCGCACCCTACGATGCAACCGTCGTGGCCAGGCTCAAGACCGCGGGCTGCGTGATGCTCGGCAAGGCGAACATGGATGAGTTCGCCATGGGCTCCTCCAACGAGACGAGCTTCTACGGTCCCGTGCGCAACCCCTGGGATCCGGCGCGGGTACCGGGGGGCTCCTCGGGCGGCTCTGCCGCCGCGGTGGCCGCCCGCCTGGCACCGGCCGCCACCGCCACCGACACCGGCGGGTCGATTCGCCAGCCCGCCGCGCTCTGCGGCGTCACGGGCATCAAGCCGACGTACGGGCGCGTCTCACGCTATGGGCTCATCGCCTTCGCCTCGAGCCTGGACCAGGCCGGCGTGATCACCGCGAGCGCCGAGGATGCAGCGCTCGTCCTCAAGGCGATGGCGGGGTTCGACCCGCGCGACTCGACCAGCGTGGAGCGCGCCGTGCCCGATTACGCTGCCGGGCTCGCCGAACCGATCGCCGGATTGCGCATCGGGGTGATACGCGAGTTCTTCGACAAGGGCCTCGAGCCCGAGAGCGCGCGCGCGGTGCGCGCGGCGCTGGCCGTCTTCGAGAGCCTCGGCGCGCAGCTGATCGAGGTGAGCCTGCCGCAGATCGGGCTCTCGGTGCCGGCCTACTACGTGGTCGCCCCCGCGGAGTGCTCCTCGAACCTGGCGCGCTACGACGGCGTGCGCTTCGGGCACCGCTGCAAGGACCCGCGGGACCTGCTCGATCTGTACAAGCGCAGCCGGGGGGAGGGATTCGGCGCCGAGGTGAAGCGCCGCATCATGACGGGCACCTACGTGCTCTCGACGGGATACTACGATGCGTACTACCTCAAGGCCCAGAAGGTGCGCCAGCTGATCGCGGACGACTTTGCGCGTGCCTTCGGCGAGGTCGACGTGATCATGGGGCCGACCTCGCCCACGCCCGCCTTCGAGCTCGGCGCCAAGACCTCCGATCCGATCACGATGTACCTCAACGACATCTACACCATCGGCGCCAATCTCGCCGGTCTGCCGGCGATGTCGGTGCCGTGCGGCTTCTCGGGCACGCTCCCGGTCGGGCTGCAGATCATCGGGCCGCATTTCGCCGAGGAGCGCCTGCTGCGGGCGGCCCACGCCTACCAGGGCGCAAGCGACTGGCATCGGCGCATGCCCCCCGGATACGAATGAGCGAAATTCACCCATGAGCACCGAGCAGGAATGGGAAACCGTCATCGGGCTGGAGATACACGCGCAGCTCGCGACTCGCTCGAAGATTTTCTCCGGCTCGCCCACCGCCTACGGCGCACCCCCCAACACGCAGGCCGATCTGGTCGATCTCGGCTATCCGGGCACCCTGCCCGTCCTCAACGGCACCGCGGTGCGCATGGCCGTGAAGTTCGGGCTCGCCATCGAGGCGCAGGTCGCGAGCACTTCGGTGTTCGCACGCAAGAATTACTTCTATCCCGACCTGCCGAAGGGCTACCAGATCAGCCAGTACGAGCTGCCGATCGTCGCCCGCGGCGCACTGCAGATCGTGCTCGAGGACGGTACGCACAAGCGCATCGGCATCACGCGCGCGCACCTCGAGGAGGATGCCGGCAAGTCACTGCACGAGGGCCTCGCCGGCCTCACGGGCATCGACCTCAACCGCGCCGGCACGCCACTTCTCGAGATCGTCTCCGAGCCCGAGATCCGCTCGGCGAAGGAGGCCGTCGCCTACATGAAGAAGGTCCACACGCTGGTGCGCTACCTCGATATCTGCGACGGCAACATGCAGGAGGGCTCCTTTCGCTGCGACGCCAACGTCTCGGTGCGCCGCCGGGGCACGGACAAGCTCGGCACGCGCGCGGAGATCAAGAACCTCAATTCCTTCCGCTTCGTGGAGAAGGCGATCAATTACGAAGTCGCGCGCCAGATCGAGCTCATCGAGTCCGGCGGCAAGGTCGTGCAGGAGACGCGGCTGTACGACCCGGATCGGGGCGAGACGCGCTCGATGCGCTCGAAGGAGGAAGCCAACGACTACCGCTACTTCCCCGACCCCGACCTGCTGCCGCTCGCGGTCACCAGCGAGCTTCTGGAAGAAGTGCGGCGCAGCCTCCCCGAGCTGCCCGACCAGAAGGCCGGGCGCTTCGCCAAGCAGTACGGCCTCTCCGTCTACGATGCAGGTGTGCTCACGGCCAGCCGCGAGCTCGCGGCCTTCTACGAGGAGCTCACCCGCATGCTGTCGGGCGAGCCGAAGCTTGCGGCGAACTGGGTCATGGGTGAGCTCGCCGCGGCGCTCAATCGCGATGGGCTGGAGATCACCGCGAGCCGCTTGAGCGCGGCGCAGCTGGCAGGGCTCCTGCAGCGCATCAGCGACAACACCATCTCGGGCAAGATCGCCAAGGAAGTCTTCGAGGCGATGTGGACGAGCGGGCGCGATGCGGATGCGATCATCGAGGAAAAGGGCCTGCGCCAGATCACCGACACCTCGGCCATCGAGCGCGTCATCGAGGAGGTCATGGCCGCCAACCCGGGCCAGCTCGCCGACTACCGCGGCGGCAAGGACAAGCTCTTCGGCTTCTTCGTCGGACAGGTGATGAAGGCGACGGGTGGCAAGGCCAACCCGGCGCAGGTCAACGCCTTGCTGAAGAAGAAGTTGTAGTAGCCGGCTCGGAGCGCTGTCCCGTCACGCATCCGGGAGCGGCACTCTGCGACGGTGGTGCTTGCGTTGTTGCAATGCCGGCCCCATTGTCGGGCGCATGAGCTCGATATCCCCCCCGAGCGACGAGGTGCGTCGCTTCATGGTCGAGAAGCGACCGGTGCGTGGCCATTACGTGCGCCTCGAGCAGGCTTGGCGCGCCCTGCGCGAGCACCGGGACTACCTACCCCCCGTGCGTGAGCTGCTCGGTCAGGCCGTGAGCGCTTCGGTGCTGCTCGCCGCCACTCTCAAGTTCCGCGGCCATCTGACGTTGCAGCTGCATGGCAACGGTGCTGCGCGGCTGCTCGTTGCCCAGTGCACGCACGATTTCAGGGTCCGTGCGCTGGCGCGCGTCGAAGACGCCGGCCTGCGGGCGGCGGCGGCCACGGGGCATGCACAGGATGTGCTCACCCCGCAGCTCTTTCGCGAGCTCGTAGGCGATGCCGGACGGCTCGCCGTCACGATCGAGGCGGGTGAGGGCGAGGCGCGCTATCAGGGGGTGGTACCGCTCGTCGGGCAGTCGATGTCCGACTGCCTCGAGGAGTACTTCGCCTCCTCGGAGCAGCTGCCGACGCGCGTGCGCCTCGCCGCGGACGAAACCCACGCCGCCGGATTGCTCATTCAGCAGCTGCCGGACCGCGGCGAGCCGGAGGATGCCGAGACGGCCTGGCAGAGTGCCCAGGAGGGCATCGGCACCGTGCAGGCCTGCGAGCTCTTGGTGCTCCCCGTGGAGCGCATGCTCGAGCGCAACTTCTCGAGCTGCGACCTGCGGCTGTTCTCCGGCGCTCCGGTGCGCTTCGAGTGCCGCTGCGACAGTGGCCGCGTGGCCAATCTGCTGCGCGCGCTCGGCGCCCACGAGGTGCGCGACGTGCTGCAGGAGCAAGGCGCCGTCACGGTCACGTGCGACTTCTGCAACCGCCCGTATCGCTTCGATGCCATTGACGTGGAGCGGCTGTTTGCCCCGGGCGCCAGTGCCGAGCCGCCGCCCCGCTCGGTGCATTAGAGACGGCGCAGGCGGCAACAGCCGGGTTGCAGGAGTCATTTCGGCCGCTCAACGCAGGTTCGCGAGGTAGGCCCGGCCACCGAGCCGGCGCATCTGCCCGAGAATCCAATCGCGCCGCTCGAGCACGTAGGCGGAGGGCCGATCGGGATGCATGCGGCGCGGGCTCGGCAGCACGGCGGCGAGGAGCGCCGCCTGCTCGCGGCTCAGGCGCGCCGCCGGCTCATGAAAGTATTGGCCCGCCGCGGCCTGCACCCCGTAGATGCCGCGTCCGAGCTCGATGACATTCAGATAAGTCTGGAGAATGCGCCGCTTCGGCCAGCTCACCTCGATCAGCACGGTGAGCCACGCCTCGAGCGCCTTGCGCACGAGGCTGCGGCCCGGCCACAGGAACAGATTCTTCGCCACCTGCTGGGAAATGGTGCTCGCCCCGCGCATTCGACCTCCGGAGGCGCCCGAGCGCAGGGCGTTGCGGATCGAGCGCACGTCGAAGCCCCAGTGGAAGGGAAACCCCTGATCCTCCGAGGCGATCACCGCGAGCTGCGCCTCCGGCGAGATGTGCTCGAGCGCGACCCAGTGATAGAGCGTGCGATAGGGTTGATGGGCACGCGCCGCGGCGGCGCGTGCCTCGAGCATGAAGGCGCTGGTCGGTGGGTCGCACCAGCGCAGCGCGAGCACCGGCACGGCGGTCAGCACGACGAAGCCGACGCCGAGCAGCACCACCACACGCAGCAGCGTGCGCCCCAGGCCCCCGCGGGCACGAGGCACGGCGCGCGCTTGGGCGGGCGGCTGCTCGCGACGCCGCGCCACGGTGCGGCCGGTGGGATCAGCTCGCCGTGAGACGCCGCGCCGAGTTGATCAGCACATCCTCGAGCGGGGCGTCGTCGTAGCCCTGGCGCCGCCCGGTGCTCACCGCGGCGATGCGATCGATCACGTCCATGCCGTCGGTGACACGACCGAAGACTGCGTAGCCGAACTGCCCCGGCCGGTGGTCGAGAAAGTCATTGTCTTTGAGGTTGACGAAGAACTGCGAGGTGGCGCTGTGGATGTCGTTGGTACGCGCCATGGAGAGCGTGCTGCGCAGGTTCTTCAGGCCGTTGTCGGCCTCGTTCTTGACGGGCTCGCGCGTGCGCTTGGGCTTCATGTCCGCCGTAAGGCCACCCCCCTGGATCACGAAGCCAGGGACGATGCGGTGAAAGACGGTGCCGTCGAAGAAGCCGTCGTCCACGTAGCGCAGAAAGTTGGCGACCGTCTGCGGCGCCTCCTTCGGCAGGAGCTCGACGGTGAACCCGCCGAGGGTGGTCTCGAAGCGAACCGAAGCTGAATCCATAAGGTCCTCGTGTAGATGGCGCTAGCCCCGCTCCCAGCGAGCCTCCGTGACGCGCTCGTGCCCCGCCAGATCGCGGTGCGAGCGTACGTGACCGAAGCCACGCACCACAAGCGCGCGCGCCACGTCGGCCGCCTGCGTGGCGCCGTGCTCGAGCGCGAGCCAGCCGCCGCGGGCGAGGTGCAGGGGTGCATCGTGGATGATCTGGCGCAGCGCCGCGAGCCCATCGGTGCCGGGTGTGAGCGCGCCGCTCGGCTCGTAGCGCAACGGCGCCGCGGCGAGCAGCGGATCGGTGTCGGCCACGTACGGGGGGTTGCTGAGGAGCAGCGCGAAGCGCTCGCCTGCGAGCGGGGCGAGCCAGGAGCCGAGACGGAACTCGAGGTTCGCGAGCTGCAGCTGCCTCGCATTGGCGCGCGCGATCGCGAGCGCATCGGCGGCGAGATCGGTGGCGACGATCTGCCAGTGCGGCCGCTCGCGCGCGAGGGCGAGCGCGATCGCTCCCGAGCCGGTGCCGAGATCCGCGACCCGTGCCTGCCGCTCGGGGCACAGGCTGAGTGCGCGCTCGACCAGCAGCTCCGTCTCTGGGCGCGGCACCAGCACCGCGGGGCTCACGATGAGCCGCAACGACCAGAATTCGCGATGTCCGATCAGATACGCGAGCGGCTCACCCGCAGCGCGGCGTGCGAGCAGTGCCGCGTAGGTGTGCTCCGTGGACGCATCGCACGGGGTTTCCGGGTGCGAGCGCAGCCGTGCCCGGCCGATGCCGAGCACGTGAGCGAGCAACACCTCGGCATCGAGAACGGCGGACGCGGCCACCTCCGAGTCGCCCGTGGCAAGCTGCCGAGTACCCCGCCGCAGCAGCTCGGCAGTCGTGAGAAGCGCGCTCATCCCGTAATATCCGTGCCGTGCCCGCGCCGTCCTTATATCCGCCCGCGCGCCCACAGTCGATCGGGGAGGTGCTCGATCGCGCATTTCAGATCTTCCGTCGCACACTGCCGGGCTGCCTGCCCTATGGGCTGCTCCTGGTGCTCGCCGCGCAGCTTGGCAGGGTCTACCAATTCAGCCGCGGCACGAGCAATGGCTCGTGGGCGGGTCTCGTCTCGCTGCTGTGCTACCTGGGAGGCGCGCTGCTCGGGGTGCTGCTCGTGAGCGCGGTGCTGCTGCGCCAGCGCGCCCTCGCGGCGGGCGAGTCGAGCTCGCGTGCGCGCGAGCTCGGTACGGCACTGCGCCGCTTTCCGGCGACGCTGCTCTTGGCGCTGGTTGCAGCACTCGTGGTCGGGCTCGCGCTCGTCTGCGTAGGCTTGCTCGTTCGCGCCAGTGGCACGCTGCCTGGCGGCCCGCCCCTGAGCCTCGTCGGCTCTCTCGCGCTGCTGCTGGTGCTGCCCACCAGCGTCGCCCTGGTGGTAGCCGCGGTATCGGCGACCTGTGGCTTCCTGTTGCCGAGCCTGTTGCTGCGCCCCGCCGGTCCCTTGCAGGCGATCGGCTGCACGTTGCAGCTGCTGCGCGGCAACTGGTGGCGCGCGATGCTCATCTTCGCGGTCACGGTGTTCGTGATGCTCGCCTTCTACGGCGCCGCACTGCTCCTCTCATCGGTGGTGATGGCGCTGCTGCGCCTGCAGGATGTGGCGGTCGATTCCGCGATCCTGGCGGTGATCCTGCTCGCGGTCAGTGCCGTCATCGTGCCCTTCTACAGCGCCGTGGTGCTCACGACCTTCGGGGATCTGTGCGCTCGGCGCGAGGGAATCGACCTCGAGCGGCGCATTGCCGCCGCAGCGGAGACCTGAGCGCGTGCGCTTGCCGATCGGGCTCGTGCTGTGCCTTGCCGTGGCGGCTTCGCGCTCGCTCGCCGCGGGCGATGTCCCCGCGGCAGCCGCTGCCGCAGTGCCAGTCGCGGCGCCAGTCGCGGGGCCGGGCGCGCAGCAGGTCGCGGGGTCGGGCGCGCAGGCGATCGCCGCTCTGCAGGCGTGCGCGGCGCGGCTCGATCCGGATCTCGATGTGGGTTACGCGCGTATCGCGCAGCGCTGTCCACACCTCTCCGAGCAGCTCGCCCGCGCGGGCATCGAGCGCTGGCTGCCGCAGGGCTGGAACGATCCCGCCAACGATCTGTCCGCGGGAGGCCTGCGCGAGCTCGCCACGCTTCTCGCGCGCGAGGCCGCCGCGCAGCCGCGCGGACGGTCGCTCGAGCTTCAGTCGCTGCGCGAGGTGCTCACCCGGCTCGGGCCGGGAGGCAGCTCTCGAGGCAGCCTGTGGCGCCGGCTGCTCGATTTTCTGCATCGGCTCTCGCAAGCGGGGACACCGAGCGGACAGCCGGGCTGGCTCGATCGGCTCGTGAGCCGCATCGGTTGGCTGCAGACGCTCATGCGCGCGCTCGTGTACGCCGGGTTCGCGGCGGTGGTGGGGATCGCGGGTATGGCCATCGCCCACGAGGTGCGTGCCGGCGGGCGGCTCGGCCGCCGCGCCACGCATCGCTCCGCCGCGCTACCCGCCCTCGTTCGCGGCCAGCCCCTCGGCATCGCCGATGTGGAGAGCGCAGCGCTCGCCGAGCGCCCGGGTCTGCTGCTGCAGCTGATCGTGCAGCGGCGCAGCGCCCTGCCCGGGGAGGCGGGGCTGCCGAGCCTCACGGCCCGGGAGCTGCTGCGCGTGCCCTGGCCCGAGCCGCAGGCCTTGCGCGAGCTCGAGCATCTGGCGCTGCTGGCGGAGCGGCTGCGCTATGGCGCTGCGCCTGCGCAGGAGGCCACGATTCGCCTCGCCGTGGCCGACGGGCGAGCCTTGCTGCAGCGGCTCGAGGGCCTGCAAGCGGGTGCCGCGTGAGAGAGCGTCTGGTGACGCTGCTGTGTGCCGTCGGCGCGCTGCTGCTCTTCGCGGCGCTGTTCCTGCACGGAGATGACAGCGTGCGCGGCGGCCGCGACAGCGCCCGGCCGCTCACTCCCGAGCGGCGCGCCAACGGCTATTACGCGGCGAGCAGCTGGCTCGCCACAAGCGGCGTGCCTGTCATCTCCCTGCGCGAGCGCTTCGGCGCGCTCGCGCAGCGGCGCGACCTGCCCGCGAGCGGCAATCTGCTGATCGTCACGCTCCCTGCGGCTGCGGGCTTTCTCACGCAGGAGTTCGTGCCGCTCGATCACTGGATACGCTCGGGCAATACGCTGCTGGTGTTGGCGGCGCTCGACGATGAGCCCGATTGGGCCTTTCTGCAGCGGGCGGCGGCACCGGTCGACCTGAATCTGCTCACGGGCCTGTCCTTCGAGACGCTGCGCGCGCGCGAGTCGCGCGCGGGGCGCATCGGCCGCAGCGCTCCTGCCGCGCCCGGTGACACCTTCCGGCCCTTCCTGCAGCCGCAGCGCGTCACCCTGCTGCCCAATCTGCCCCACCCCTACTTCCGCCACGTCGCGACGCTCGCCGCGCTGTCGGATTACGCGCCCCAGGCGTGGACGCTGAAGCTCCCCTACGACGGCTTCGCGCTCGAGCTCGCGCACGAGCACGACAGCGGCGCGGGCGCGCTATGGACCCGCCCGCTCGGCGCGGGCCGCATCATCGTGAGCGCCTGCGGCAGCCTCTTCACCAACCGTGCGCTCGGCCTCGCCGACAATGCGCAGCTGTTCGCGAACCTGATCGCCGACAGTGTGAGCCCGCAGGGGGCCGTGCTCTTCGACGATGCGCATCAGGGACTCGCCCCCGGCTACGACGTGCAGCGCTTCTACCGCGATCCGCGCCTGTACTGGAGTATCGCGATCCTGCTCGGGCTGTGGCTGTGTTGGGTGCTCGGCTCGACGCAGCTGCGCGCCGTCCCCGAGCGCGCTCCGGCGCCGCGTCGGGAGGAGCTGCTGCGCGCGAGCGGCGGGTTCCTCGCGCGGGTGCTGCCGAGCGATGTCGCGGCGCGCCGCCTGCTCGAGCTGTTCCTGCAGCGCCTGGCGATGCGTGCGCCGGCGGCGCATGCCGAGGTGTGGCGTCATCTCGAGCGCCATCCACGGATAGCGCCTCGCGAGCTCGAGCGCCTGCGCCACTGGTACACCGATGCCTATGCGGGGCGGCGCGTGCCGATGCGCGCCCTGCACAATCTGCTTCTGCGTCTCGAGCGGCTCATCCGACATCCACCATGACCGGCAGTATCCAGCAGTTGCATGCGCAGCTCGCCAGCGAGCTCGCACGGGTTTTCGTCGGCGCCGAGCCCGCGGTGCGCGCGCTCAGCATCGCCCTGCTCGCGCGCGGCCACGTGCTCGTGCAGGGCGTGCCCGGGCTCGGCAAGACGCTGCTGGCCAAGTCGCTCGCGCAGGCTCTCGGCGGAGAATTCAAGCGCATCCAGGGAACGCCCGACCTGATGCCGAGCGACATCACCGGCGTGCACGTGTTCGATGAGTCGCGGCGCGCGTTCGTGTTTCGCCCCGGGCCGCTCTTTGCCGATGTGGTGCTCGTCGATGAGGTCAACCGCGCCGGCCCGAAGACCCAATCGGCGCTGCTCGAGGCGATGGAGGAGCGCCAGGTGAGCATCGAGCGCGAGATGTTTGCGCTGCCCGCGGATTTTCTGGTGCTCGCGACCCAGAATCCGCGCGAGTTCGAGGGCACCTATCCGCTGCCGGAGTCGCAGCTCGATCGCTTCATGCTGCGCATCGACATGCTCTATCCCGCCCGCGAGGCCGAGAGCGAGATCCTCGCGCGTTACGGCGCGCGCATCCGCTCGGAATCGAGCGCTGTACCGGCGCTCGCCCGCCTCGAGCGCGCAGCGCTCGAGGCGGCACGACACGAGGCCGAGGCGCTGCACGTCTCGGCGGCGCTCAGCGATTACGTGCTCGATCTCGCGCAGGCTTCGCGCCAGCATCCGCAGATCGCGCTCGGCCTCTCCACCCGCGGCGCGCTCGCCTTGCTCAAGGCGGCGCGCATCGCCGCCGGATTGCGGGGCGGGGAGTTCGTCGCCCCGGACGATGTGAAGGAGGTCGCCCCATGGGTGATGGCGCACCGCCTGGTGCCGACGCCGGAGGCGGCGCTCGAGGGCGTGCAGGATCTCGAGCTGGTGCAGGGCCTGCTCGCCGACACGCCGGTGCCGCGCTGAGCGCATCCGGAACGCGCCGCGCATGCACCTCGCGCACCGCTCCTACGCACTGCTCGCCCTCACGGGAGCGCTTGCGATCGGCGGCATGTGGTCCGGGGAGCCCGCTCTGGGGTATCTGTGGACTCTACCGCTCGCGTTGCTGCTCGCCGGCGTGGCGCTCGAAGGCTTGTGGATGCGCGGCCTCAGCGTGCAGGCGGGCATCGAGAGCGCACCGCGCGCCTTTCTCGGTCGCGCGCACTGCTTCGAGTACGTGTTCCGACAGAGCGGTCAGCGGCCGCTCGCCATCGAGTACCTACCGGCCTTGCCCGCGGGATTCGAGCTCCTGGGCGGCGCTACCGCCGGCGCCGGCGCCACGCGTCTGCTGCAGGTGCCTGCGGCGGGCGCCGCGCACGATTCGCTGCAGCTGCTCGCCGTGCGCCTGGGCCCGTACGCCTGGCCGGCGCTGCACACGCGCCGGCTCGGACGGCTCGGGCTCATCTGGTGGTCCTACCGCGAGCCCCTCGAGCATCGCGTGCGCGTGGCGCCCGACATCGTGAGCCGCGCGAGGATGCCTCGCGGTGGCTCTCGCACAGGCAGCCGACCCCAGAGGGGTAACGGTGCGGGCTCCGAGCTGCACCAGTTGCGCGACTACGTGCCCGGCGATCCGCTCGGGCGCGTGGACTGGAAGGCGACGGCGCGGCTGCGCCGCCTCATCAGTCGCGAGCTCGAGCAGGATCAGCACCTGGACATCGTGCTCGCGCTCGATGCGGGGCGCGGCAGCCGGGTGCGCGCCGGGCCCCTCGATCGTCTCGGGGTGTACGCGAACCTCGCCGCGCGCCTTGCCGAGAGCGCCACCGCGAACGACGACCGGGTCGGCCTGCTGGTGTATTCGGAGCAGCCGCTCGCGGTGCTGGCGCCCGCTCGCGGGCGCTCCGCCGTGCTCAGGCTGCGACGCACGCTCGAGAGACTCGAGCCGCAGGCGGGCGAATCCGACCCGCTCGTGGTCGCGATGCGCCTGCGCTCGCTGCTCAAGCACCGCAGCCTGGTGGTGCTGCTGGCCGACCTCGAGGATCCGGGGCAAGGCCCGGCGCTCGCGCGCGCCGTGCGCCTGCTGGCACCCCCGCACGTGGTGCTCGTGGCGGGCATCCTCGGGGCGGAGCTCGAGGAGGTGGCGCAGGCCGAGGCGCGCAGCTGGCGCGATCCCTGGATCGCGCTCGCAGCGCGCGAGGAGCAGCTGCAGGGGGGGCGCCGCCGCGCGCTGCTGCGCCGGCTGGGCGCGCCGGTGGTGAGCGCGCGCGCCGGTGAGCTCGAGCAGGCGGTGCTGCATGAATACCAGCGTCTGCGCGCCTCGCGGCGCATCTAGGTAAAATTCGGCCCGTGCAACTGCTGCTCATCGAAGACGACCAGGAAGCCGCACAGTTCGTGCTCAAGGGCCTGCGCGAGAGCGGCTACCGCGTCGATCATGCCGCCGACGGCCGCGACGGCCTGTTCCGCGCCACCGAGGGCGCCTACGATCTCATCATCACCGATCGCATGCTGCCGCACCTCGATGGGCTGCAGCTGGTGAAGTTCCTGCGCGAGCAGGGGCGGCGCACGCCGGTGCTGGTGCTCTCGGCGCTCGGCACCGTCGATGATCGGGTGCTCGGGCTGAAGTCGGGTGGCGATGACTACCTCACCAAGCCGTTCGCCTTCTCCGAGCTGCTCGCACGCGTGGAGGCGCTGCTGCGCCGCAGCTCCACGGCAGAGAACGCTCCGCCGACGCGGCTGCGCGTGGCCGACTTGGAGATGGATCTGCTCAGCCGGCGCGTCGCCCGCGCCGGCCGCGCCATCGAGCTCACGGCGCGCGAGTTCAAGCTGCTCGAGTTCCTGCTGCGGCATGCAGGACAGGTGGTGACGCGCACCATGCTGCTCGAGGGGGTCTGGGACCTGCAGTTCGATCCGCAGACCAACCTCATCGACGTGCACATGAGCCGCCTGCGGCAAGCGGTCGACCGTGGCTTCGCACGCCCGCTCATCCATACCGTGCGCGGTTCCGGCTACGTGATTCGCGATGAGAATAAATCTTCTTAGAACCTCGGCCTTCCGGCACGTCGTTGGCTACGGAGTCATCTTCACGCTCGGCGTGAGCGCCCTGCTCGGCGCGATCTACCTGCTCACCGAGAGCGTGCTCACCAACGACACCGACGCGGTGATCAGCGCCGAGCTCGACGGCCTCACGGACGAGTACAACCGCGGCGGCTTGAGCCAGCTCAACGAGGAGCTCACGTATCGCGCGGACAACTGGGGCCGCACGGGCGCGGTGTATCTGCTGGTGGATGCGAACCTCAACAAGGAGGGCGGCAATCTCAAGGCCTGGCCGCAGGGACTGCCGCTCGAGCGCTGGGTGAATTTCTCGCTCGAGGCGCGTCGCAGCAACGACGACATCACGCTGCATCCGGTGCGTGCCAGCGTCATGCTGCTGCCGGAGGGGCATCGTCTGCTCGTGGGCACCGATGTCGCTCAGCAGCGGCGCTTCATGGCGACCTTCCGCACCGCCACGCTGTGGGGCATCGGACTGACGGCGCTCGCGGGTGTGCTGGCGGGCGGCTGGCTCAGCTACCGTCTGTCGCGCCGGGTGCAGAGCGTGGCGGAGGCCTGCGATGCCATCGTGGGCGGGGATCTGGGACGGCGCCTGACGGTGAGCGGCTGGCACGATGAGTTCGACGCGCTCGCGCAGGCGGTCAACTCCATGGTGGATCGCCTGGCCGAGAAGACGCAGCTGCTGCGCGCGACGTTCGACAGCGCCGCGCACGACCTGCGCGCGCCGCTGTTCCGCCTGCGCAGCCGACTCGAGGACGTCGCGCGCTCGCCGGGCTCAGGCGCGGCGTTGCGCGAGGGAATCGATGCCTCGCTGCAGGAGCTCGAGCACGTGCAGCGCACGCTCACGACGCTGCTGCAGATCGCGCAGGCCGAGTCGGGTATCGCCCAGAGCAGCGCGCCCGTCGATCTGGCGAAGCTCGCGAGCGACATGGCCGAGCTGTACGAGCCGGCCGCTCGCGAGCGGCACCTGCAGCTCACGGTGCAGGCGCAGCCTCCCTGCGAGGTGCGCGGCAACCGGCAACTGCTCGCGCAGGTCGTCGCCAATCTGGTGGAGAACTCGCTCAAATACGTGCCTCCCGGCGGTCACATCGAGGTGCGCGCCCAGCGGGCCTCCTCGGGCTCGCAGCTGGTCGTCGCCGACAACGGACCGGGAATTCCCGCAGCCGAGCGCACGCATGTGCTCGAGCCCTTCGTGCGGTTGCCCGCGGCCGCGGCCAGCACCGCCGGCACCGGCCTGGGGCTCAGTCTGGTGGCGGCCATCGCGCGATTGCATCACGCGCAGCTCGCGCTCGAGGACAATGGCCCTGGGTTGCGTGTGGTACTGAGCTTCAGCTCGGGATGAGCTTCTGCTCTGATTGAGTTTCAGCTTTGAACGGAGCGCGGCTCAGGGCGCGCTGCTCGAGGCGCTGCGACTGCCGACCGCGGCCCGCGAAGCCACGGTACCCGGGTGGGCCGCGCTCGCCGCCGCGGAGTGCGTGGCTGCGTGATGCGCGGCAAGGCAGCTGTGCAGAAAGGCACGGCGCTGGGTGCCGTAGAGCTGACGGGCTTCGGCCGCCGCGTTGCAGCTGCGGATGTGGGCCTGCAAGGCCTGGGTCACCGGCGGAGCCGGCACCGCCTCCTTCGGCGGACTCGCGGAGACAGCCGGCGGGGGCTCGCTCGCCGCCGCGAGCGTGGCGAGGCCGAAGGCCAGCAGGAGCATGCAGAGCACGGCGCGCAGGGAAGGGTCCTCGCAGAGCATCCCAGTCGGCACGATAGCGGGGGGCGCCTGTCGGTGCCCTTAAGCGCGCATTAAGAAACGGTAAGGTGCTGGCGCAGGTCGCCCTAGGCCGTGCGAACGGTGCGCCCGGCGCCGGAGCCCGGCACGGCGGGGTCCAGCTTGCCCCCGGCCGGGGGCAGACGCTCGAGGTACTCGAAGAGCGCCTCGAGATTGAGCGGCTTGACCATGTGCGAATCGAAGCCCGCCTCGCGGGTACGGCGCCGGTCCTCCTCCTGTCCCCAGCCGGTCAGGGCAACGAGCACCAGCGATTTGCCCCAGGGCGCGGCGCGGATGCGCCGGGCGACCTCATAGCCGTCGATGCGTGGCAGTCCGAGATCGAGCAGCACCACATCGGGCGCGCATCGGGCCGCGAGCTCGAGCGCACGCTCGCCGTCCTCGGCCATCTCGGTCCGGTGGCCGGCCATCTGCATGAGCGTCGCGAGGCTCTCGAGCGCGTCGCGGTTGTCATCGACGATGAGCAGCCGGCGGCTGGGCGTGCCCTTGCCCGCAGCCGCAGGCGCGCGCGCGGGCTCGGAGGCCGCGCGCAGCTGTGCCTCCGAGAGCTGCGGCAGCAGCAC
This sequence comes from Steroidobacteraceae bacterium, assembly GCA_035504015.1. Taxonomy (GTDB): domain Bacteria; phylum Pseudomonadota; class Gammaproteobacteria; order Steroidobacterales; family Steroidobacteraceae; genus JASHUC01. The sequence goes on along the minus strand of DATJSR010000101.1, from coordinate 17,122 downwards.
CACGAACTCGCTGCCCGCGCCGGGTCCGTCGCTGTGCGCCGTCACCGAGCCGCCGTGCATCTCGACGAGCTTGCGCACCAGCGCCAGCCCGATGCCGAGGCCGCCGGAGCTGCGCTCGCTCGCGCGCTCGACCTGCGTGAACAGGTCGAACACGCGCGGCAGCTGCTCGGCCGGGATGCCGATGCCGTTGTCGCGCACGCTGATGCGCACGCTGCCCTCCTCGGCGCGCGCCTGAAGGCCGATGCGTCCCTGCGGCTCGGTGTACTTCGCCGCGTTCGCGAGGATGTTGCCCAGCGCCTGGGTGAGACGCGCGAGATCGCCCTCGACGCGCAGCGGATCGACCGGGATGTCGATGGTGAGATCGTGGCGGCGCTCGCTGATGAGCGGCTGCACGGTCTCGATGGCCCGGTTCACGATGCTCGCGAGCTCGATCGGCTCGCGCGTGATGTTGATCTTGCCGCGGGTGATGCGCGACACGTCGAGGAGGTCGTCCACCAAGCGGGCGAGCTGGCCGAGCTGGCGCTCGATGACATCGCGTGTCCAGGCGAGCTGGGGATCCTCGATCGGCTTGCAGCGCATGATCTGCACGGCATTGCGGATCGGCGCGAGCGGATTGCGCAGCTCGTGCGCGAGCATCGCGAGGAACTCATCCTTGTGCCGGTCCGCCGCCTTCAACTGCGCCTCGATGCGCAGCCGCTCGGCGATCTCATTGTGCAGGGTGTCGTTGGCGGTCGCGAGCTCGGCGTTGGCCTGTCGCAGGCTCTGATTGAGCTCTTCGAGCTCACGGGTCTTCTCCGCCTGCAGCGTGGCGTTCGCCTGGGTGAGGTCACTGTTGGCGCGGGCCAGCGCGCGGTTGAGCGACTGCAGCTCGCGGCGCTTGCAGTGCAGCTCCACCAGCACGGCGACCTTGCTGCGCAGGATCTCCGGCACGACCGGGATGTAGACGTAATCGACGGCGCCGACCTTGTAGCCTTTGAGCCGGTCGAACTCCGTGACGTGCACGCCGGTGACGAAGATGATCGGCGTGCGCTCGTAGCGCGGATGCTCGTGGATCAGCGCCGCGGTCTCGAAGCCGTCCATGCCGGGCATGCTGACATCGAGCAGGATGACCGCGAAGTCATCGCTCATCAGCTTCTCGAGCGCCTCGAGCCCGGAGCGCGCGAGCACCAGGTTGTGTCCGAGATCGGCGAGGATGGACTCGTACGAGAGCAGCCGCGCCGGCTGGTCGTCCACCAGCAGGATGTTGACTCGCTCCGCTGCGATCTCGGTCGGCATGGGGCTAATGCGCCACGGTCCGAAATGCGGCCGCCGGCCGGCCTTTCCCTTCTAACGGTGCAGCCACATGCGCACCAGGGAGAGCAGCTGCTCGGTGTTCACCGGCTTGGCCACGTAGTCCGAGGCGCCCGCCTCCAGGCATTTCTCGCGGTCGCCCTTCATGGCCTTGGCGGTGAGCGCGATGATCGGCAGCAGGCGGAACTTCGGATTGTCGCGAATGCGCTTGATGGTCTCGTAACCGTCCATCTCGGGCATCATGATGTCCATGAGCACGAGCGAGAGCTCATCGGTGCTCTCGACCAGCTTCACCGCATCCTGCCCGTTGGTCGCGCTGATCACCTCCATGCTGTGGCGCTCGAGCAGGCTGTTGAGCGCGAAGATGTTGCGGATGTCGTCATCGACGACCAGCACCTTGCGGCCGCGCAGCGCCTCATCGCTTCGGTGCAGCGTCTCGATCATGCGCTGCTTCGCCGGCGGCAAGTCCGCCACCACGCGGTGCAGGAACAGCGCCGTCTCATCGAGCAGCCGCTCGGGTGAGCGCACCCCCTTGAGGACGATGCTCTTCGCCTTCTTGCGCAACTCGCCCTGTTCCTCCTCCGACAGCTCGCGCCCCGTGAACACCACGATCGGGGTGTTGCGCAGCTTCTCATCCTGCTGCACCTCGGAGAGCAGCTCGAAGCCGGACATGTCCGGGAGCTTCAAGTCGAGCACCATGCAGTCGAACTCGCGCTCGCGCATGCTGGCGAGCGCCTCGCGGCCGGTGCTCACCAGGGTGATCTCCACGTCGTCGTGGCGGATCAGCTCGGCGATCGAGAGCTGCTCGGCGGGGTCGTCCTCGACCACCAGCAGCTGGCGCACCCGGGTGCGGGTGAAGGACTTGATGCGCTCGAGCGCCGTCTCCAGCCCATCGGTGGTGAGCGGCTTGTTCATGTAGGAGAAGGCGCCGCGCTCGAGCCCGTACTGACGCTCCTCCTCCACCGTGAGGATCTGCACCGGAATGTGCCGCGTCTCCGGATCGCGCTTCAATTGATTGAGTACGGTCCAGCCGAGCATGTCGGGCAGGAAGACATCGAGCGACACGGCGGTCGGCTTGTACTTGTGCGCGAGGGAGAGGGCATCGGCGCCGGTCTTCGCCACCAGCACCTTGAAGTCGTGATCGCGCGCGAGGTTGAGCAGCACGCGGGCATAGTGCGGGTCGTCCTCCGCGATGAGCAGCACGGTGTCGCCCGGCTCGAGCCGCTCGCGGTCGTCCTGCAGCTCCTCCTGGCGCGCCGCGGGCAGCACGATCGGCTGATAGGGCACGGCGGGCGCGGGCGCGGTGGGGGCCGCGCTCGAGGCGCTCGCCTGCGGCGCATTGCGCGCGTAGGCAGGGCCCATGTACACGAGCGGCAGATACAGCGTGAAGGTGCTGCCGCTGCCCGGAACGCTGCTCAGGCGGATCTCACCGCCGAGCAGGTGCGCGAGCTCGCGGCTGATCGCAAGGCCGAGGCCCGTGCCGCCGTACTTGCGCGCGGTGCCGGCATCGGCCTGCTGGAAGGCCTCGAAGATGATCTTCTGCTTCTCCGGCGGGATGCCGATGCCGGTATCGCTCACGGAGAACTCGACCACCTGCTGCGCCTGGCTCAGCGTCGGGTGCTCGCCGCTCCAGCCACCCTGGGCGATGCCCACGTGCAGCCGCACGCCGCCGTGGTCGGTGAACTTGAAGGCGTTCGAGAGCAGGTTCTTCAGCACCTGCAGCAGGCGCTTCGAGTCGGTGGTGATCGCTCGCCCCAGGTGCGTATCGAAGCTGGTGGTGAAGGTGAGCTTGCGCGAATCGGCCTCGTGACGGAAGTTGCGCTCGATCGTCTCGCGCAGGTGGGTGAAGGCGAGATCCTCACACTCGACCGTCACGGTCCCCGACTCGATCTTCGACAGATCGAGGATGTCGCTGATGAGGTTCAGCAGGTCGGTGCCTGCGCCGTGGATGGTCTTGGCGAACTCCACCTGGCGCATCGACAGGTTACCGTCGGCATTCTCGGCGAGCTGCTGACCGAGGATCAGGATCGAGTTGAGCGGCGTGCGCAGCTCGTGCGACATGTTGGCGAGGAATTCGGACTTGTAGCGACTGGTGAGCGCGAGCTCCGTCGCCTTCTCCTCGAGGGCACGCCGCGCGAGCTCGATCTCCTGGTTCTTGCGCTCGACCTCGGCATTCTGCTCGGCGAGCAGCCGCGCCTTGGTGGCGAGCTCCTCGTTGGTTTGCTGCAGCTCCTTCTGCTGGGTCTGCAGCTCGATCGCGAGCTGCTGCGACTGCTTGAGCAGGCCCTCCGTGCGCATCGTCGCCTCGATGGTGTTGAGCACCACACCGATCGAGCCCGTCAGCTGCTCGAGGAAGGCGAGATGCGAGGCGGTGAACTCCCGCAGCGAGGCGAGCTCGATGACCGCCTTGACCTGCCCCTCGTAGAGCACCGGCAGCGCGATCACGCTGCGCGGCACCGCCTCCACCAGGCCGGAGCGCACGCGGATGGCATCGGGCGGGATGTCCGCGAGCACCAGGCGCTGCTTCTCCGCGGCGCACTGGCCGACGAGGCCCTCGCCGAGGCGGTAGCGGCGCGGCTCGTCGGACTCGTGCGGATCGGCGTAGGCGGCAAGCTGCTTGAGATAGGGCTGCCCTTCGATGGTATCGGAGCTCTCGACCACGTAGGTCACGCCCTGCTGGGCGTTCACCAGCGGGGCGAGCTCGGAGAGCAGCATCTGGCCCACGGTCACCAGATCGCGCTGCCCCTGCATCATGCGGCTGAACTTGGCGAGATTGGTCTTCAGCCAGTCCTGCTCGGTGTTGCGCTCGGTGGTGGCGCGCAGGTTGCCGATCATCGCGTTGATGTTGTCCTTGAGGTCGGCCACCTCGCCGCGCGCCTCCACCTGAATGGAGCGCGTGAGGTCACCCTTGGTGACGGCGGTCGCCACTTCGGCGATCGCGCGTACCTGGGTGGTGAGGTTCGCCGCGAGCAGGTTCACGTTCGCGGTGAGGTCCTTCCAGGTGCCCGCGGCACCCGGCACGTGCGCCTGGCCGCCGAGACGGCCCTCCACGCCCACCTCGCGCGCAACCGTCGTCACCTGGTCGGCGAAGATCGCGAGCGTGTCGGTCATGCTGTTGATGGTGTCGGCGAGGGCTGCGACCTCGCCTTTGGATTCCACGGTCAGGCGCTGGCGCAGGTCACCGTTCGCGACCGCGGTCACCACCTTCACGATACCGCGCACCTGGTTGGTGAGGTTGTTGGCCATCACGTTCACGTTGTCGGTCAAGTCCTTCCAGGTGCCCGCGACACCGGGCACCACGGCCTGGCCGCCGAGCTTGCCCTCGGTGCCCACCTCGCGCGCGACGCGGGTGACTTCGGCGGCGAAGCCGTTCAGCTGGTCGACCATGGTGTTGATGGTCTCCTTCAGCTGCAGGATCTCGCCCTTCACATCGACGGTGATCTTGCGCGAGAGGTCGCCGCGGGCGATGGCGGTTGCGACCTCGGCGATGTTGCGCACCTGGCCGGTGAGGTTGCCGGCCATGGAGTTGACGTTGTCGGTGAGGTCCTTCCAGGTGCCGCCGACGCCCGGCACGAAGGCCTGCCCACCGAGCTTGCCCTCCGTGCCCACCTCGCGTGCGACGCGGGTCACCTCGGAGGCGAAGGAGCGCAGCTGATCGACCATGGTGTTGATGGTCTCCTTCAGCTGCAGGATCTCGCCGCGCACGTCGACGGTGATCTTTCTCGAGAGGTCGCCGCTGGCGATGGCGGTTGCGACCTCGGCGATGTTGCGTACCTGGCCGGTGAGGTTCGAGGCCATGGAGTTGACGTTGTCGGTGAGGTCCTTCCAGGTGCCGGCGACGCCCGGCACGGTGGCCTGGCCGCCGAGCTTGCCTTCGGTGCCGACCTCGCGCGCGACGCGGGTGACCTCGGCCGCGAAGCCGTTCAGCTGATCGACCATGGTATTGATGGTGTTCTTGAGCTCGAGAATCTCACCCTTCACGTCCACCGTGATCTTTCTCGACAGGTCGCCGCGGGCGACGGCCGTGGTGACCTCGGCAATGTTTCTCACCTGGGCGGTGAGGTTGGTCGCCATGGCGTTCACCGAATCGGTGAGGTCCTTCCAGGTGCCGGCGACGCCCGGCACCACCGCCTGGCCGCCGAGCTTGCCTTCGGTGCCGACCTCGCGCGCCACGCGGGTCACTTCGGAGGCGAAGGAGCGCAGCTGATCGACCATGGTGTTGATCGCTTCCTTCAGCTGCAGGATCTCCCCGCGCACGTCGACGGTGATCTTTCTCGAGAGGTCCCCGCTTGCGACCGCGATCGTCACCTCGGAGATGTTGCGCACCTGGCCGGTGAGGTTCGAGGCCATGGAATTGACGTTGTCGGTGAGGTCCTTCCACACACCGCTCACGTCCTTCACCTCGGCCTGGCCGCCGAGCTTGCCCTCGGTGCCGACCTCGCGCGCGACGCGGGTGACCTCCGCGGCGAAGCCGTTGAGCTGGTCGACCATGGTGTTGATGGTGTTCTTGAGCTCGAGGATCTCGCCTTTCACATCGACGGTGATCTTGCGCGAGAGGTCGCCGCGGGCGATGGCGGTTGCGACCTCGGCGATGTTGCGCACCTGGCCGGTGAGGTTCGAGGCCATCGAGTTCACGTTGTCGGTGAGATCCTTCCAGGTGCCGGCGACGCCCGGCACGATCGCCTGGCCGCCGAGCTTGCCTTCGGTGCCGACCTCGCGCGCCACGCGGGTCACCTCGGAGGCGAAGGAGCGCAGCTGATCGACCATGGTGTTGATCGCTTCCTTCAGCTGCAGGATCTCCCCGCGCACGTCGACGGTGATCTTTCTCGAGAGGTCGCCGTTGGCGACCGCGATCGTCACCTCGGAGATGTTTCTCACCTGGCCGGTGAGGTTCGAGGCCATCGAGTTCACGTTGTCGGTGAGGTCCTTCCAGGTGCCGGCGAGCCCCGGCACCACGGCCTGACCGCCGAGCTTGCCTTCGGTGCCGACCTCGCGCGCGACGCGGGTCACCTCGGAGGTGAAGGCGCTCATCTGCGCGATCATGGAGTTCACCACGGTCGCCGAGCGCAGGAACTCGCCCTCGAGCGGGCGTCCGTCCACGTCGAGGGGCATCGTCTGCAGCAGGTCGCCCTTGGCGACGGCGGTGATGGTGCGCGTGACCTGTGCCGTCGGCCACAGCAGATCCTGGATGAGGGTGTTGACCGAGTCCTCCATGGCGCGCCAGGCGCCGCCGTGGCGATCGCTCGCGACGCGGTGCTGTGTCTTGCCTTCCTTGCCGACGGCCTGTCCGACGCGCTTCAACTCCTCCTCGAGCAGCTGGTTGGAGAGCACGATGTCGTTGAAGGTGTCGGCGATCTTGCCCGCAAGCCCGGTCTGATCGCTCGGCAGTCGCACGGAGAAGTCGCCATCGCGCACGGCCTGCAGGGCGCGCAGCAGCTCACGCATGTCGAGCTTGCCGGGCTCTGCGAGCTCGCTGTTGCCGTTGGCGGTGCTCGTGCGGGCGTTGCGGCCGGCGGCTTGGGTGCGCATCAGGGACTCCGAGTGGTGGTAGGGACGGGGGTTGCGGGCAGCGGCGCCCGGGGCCGCGGGCAGGCCGGCGCGCACAGGCAGGCGGTCCTATGCACGGGGGCGCCGAGGAGGCGCCGTGCGCTGCCCTGCGAGCCGCGTGGTCGTCCGCGATTCACGGGAAACAAACCCCCAAAGGCACGACCAGTGGTCGCGCTTTTGCGACAGTGTGATAGCCCCCGGAATCGTCTTTTTTTGTGACGCTTATATGGCGTCTGACGCGCACCTTAGCAGAAGCGCCTCAGCGTGCAAGCGCAATTGTGCAACGCCCGCTCGCAGTGCGACATAAGAGGCGGGCGGCCTCAGGGACGGCGCGTCCCGAAGACCCAGCCACGCAGCAGCGCCAGCATGAGCAGCCAGTAGCCGATGCCCACCACCGCGCGGGCCCACCGCGGGATCTCCGGGTCGGGTGACAGGTAGCCCTCGATCAGTCCGCAGCCGAGCAGCAGCAGCACGCACAGCAGCAGCAACTTGCCCGACTCGAGCGCGGCGTGCTGAAAGGACTCGCGCCGCGTGGCCAGGCCCGGACGCACCAGTGCCTCCCCGATCGCAGCCCCGGCCGCCCCCGAGAGGCACATGACCGAGAGCTCGACGCAGCCGTGCGCCAGGATGAAGTCGAAGAGCCGGCCGGCGAGGCCGTGCCGCGCGACGAAGGCGAATACGGCGCCGAGCATCAGGCCGTTGAGGCCCACGATGTAGAAGGTGCCGAGCCCGAACAGAAAGCCGGCGCAGAAGGTGAACAGGCTGACGACGATGTTGTTGGTGAAGATCTGCGCCGAGAGCACCGAGGAGGGGGCGATGTTGAGCAACCCGTCGGTCCAGAGCTCGCCGCGCTCGACGCTCGCGATCATGTCGCTCGAGGCGAAGATCGCGATGAGGTCGGGATAGTGGTGCACGAGCGCGAATCCCGCCGCGCCGCTCAGCACGAACAGCGTGCTCACCCACAGAATGTGCCAGCGCAGCTGCGTCGCCACCGCAGGAATCTCATCGCGAAACAGGCTGAGGAGCGTTGCGAGCGGCTGCACGGCCGAGCGGTGCACGGTGGCGTGCAGCGTGGCGTAGACACCCTCGAGATACTCGCGCGTGCGGCTCGTCGGCATCAGGCGGCGTGCGCGCGCGAGATCGCCCGCGAGCACGCGATAGTCCTCGATCACTTGCAGCGCCTCGGCGGCGTCGGTGGCGCGGCGCCGGGCGAGGCGCGCACCGCGGGCGGCAGCCGCCTGCCACTGCGTCGCGCGACCGGCGAGTGCACCCTGCAGTGCCTGCTCGCGCCGGGCTGCCTCTGTCGGGCTCAAGCGCTCTCCCGCGCCAGCTCCTCGAGCCGGGTACGCAGCGGCACCCCCTCGGGCACGCGCTCGCCGCAGTCGACGAGCAGCTCGCGGGCGAGTCGCTCGCGCGCGCCGGGGCCCAGCTGCGTCCAGCGCTGCAGCAGCTCGCTCACGAGCTCCGCCTGCGCGAAGCGCACGCGCGCAGTGGCGGGCAGCGCAAGCGGGCGCACTGTCGCAGCGGGCTCGTAGACGACGACCGTGCCGGCGGCGAGGTCCCCGATGCGCACCTGTTCGCGGGTGGCGAGGGTGCAGAGCAGGCCAACGCTGTAGAAGCCCGGCAGCCCGTCGATCAGGCGGAACACGTTGCGCGCGAGCAGCTGTCCGGCGCTCGGCGTGCCGCCCTGGCGGGTGGCAATGCGGATGCCCGCCGTGCGCTTGCCCGGCGTGCGGCCCCGCAGTGCCACCTCGAGCACGCAGTGATAGAGATAGTAGATACCGAGCGCAGGGGCGACCACGGCGCCGAGCCAGAGGGGATCGCGCGGGGCGCTCGCCGTGAATCGCAGGCCATGGTTGTAGAGCATGGCGGCGCCGGCGAACCACAGCCCCGCCAGCACCAGGCGCACGTGCCAGTCAAAGGTGAAGGCGAAGGCACGGGCGCCCGGGCCCGCGATGCGCAGCTGCACGTCGACCCCGGTGGCGCTGTCGATGAGCAGGCGCGCTCCCGAGTCGCTGCCCATCGCGCCGCTGTCGAGTGCCCGCACGTGCGGCGCGGCGCTCACGTGGCGAGACCCTCCGCGGCGAGCTGCTCGGCCTGGTACTCGCGCTGCAGCGCTGCGAGCAGCTCATCGAGCTTGCCGTCCATGATGTCGGCGAGCTTGTACAGGGTGAGGTTGATGCGGTGATCGGTGACGCGACCCTGGGGGAAATTATAGGTGCGGATACGCTCGGAGCGATCGCCGCTGCCGACCTGCAGGCGCCGCGACTGCGCCTGCGCGCTCTGCTGGCGCTCCTCCTCAGCGGCCTTCAGGCGTGCCTTGAGCAGTGCCATCGCGCGGGAGCGATTCTTGTGCTGAGAGCGCTCGTCCTGGCACTCGACCACGAGCCCGGTCGGCAGATGCGTGATACGGACCGCGGAGTCGGTCTTGTTGACGTGCTGTCCGCCGGCGCCTGAGGAGCGGTAGGTGTCGATGCGCAGCTCCGCGGGATTCAACTCGATCTCATCGATCTCCTCGAGCTCTGGGAGGATGGCAACGGTACAGGCGGAGGTGTGAATGCGACCCTGTGCCTCGGTGGCCGGCACGCGCTGCACGCGATGGGTGCCGGACTCGAACTTCAAGCGCGAGTACACGCCGCGGCCTGCAATGCGGGTGATGATCTCCTTGTAGCCGCCGTGCTCCCCGGGGCTCTCGCTCAGGGCCTCGACGCTGAAGCCCTGGGATTCGGCGTAGCGCGAGTACATGCGCAGCAGATCCCCCGCAAAGAGCGCCGCCTCGTCGCCTCCGGTGCCCGCACGGATTTCCAGGAAGACGCTGCGCTCATCGCGCGGGTCGGGCGGAATGAGCATGCGCTCGAGCTGGGGCCGCGCGGCCGCGAGCTCGGCCTGCAAACGCTCGCTCTCCTCTGCCCCGAGAGAGCGCAGCGCCGGATCGGGGTCGGTGCGCAGATCGTCGGCCGCTGCGAGCTCACGCTCGAGCTCGAGCACACCCGCGAAGCGCGCGGCCAGGGGCGCAAGGCGGGCATGCTCCTTCGAGAGCTCGCGGAACTGCGCGGAGCGGCCGTCCGTTTCGGGGTCGGCGAGCAGTCGGCCGACCTCCTCGAAACGATCGCTCATCTTTTGCAAACGTTGGCGAATACTGTCTTTCATGCGCCGCGGCATTCTGCGAGATCATGCAGGGCCACGAAAGAGGCTCTATAGTGACCCGCTTCCCCGTTGAGCAGTGAACCGCATGACACCGAGCCCACGCCACTTAATCTCCCCGCTGCGCCTGGCGGCCGCCGCCGCGGCGCTCCTGGCGGGCGCGCTCGGGGGCTGCCAGACGGCGCCCCCGGCCAAAGCGCAGGCGCAGACCCCGCAGGACCCGAGCGCGCAGACCGTGGTGGCCGAGATTGCCTTGCAACGCGGTGATTGCCGGGCCGCCTCCGAGGCTTACGCCAGCGCGGCGAGCCACGGTAACGCCGCGCTGGCGCGGCGTGCGAGCCAAGTTGCCTTCGCGTGCGAGGATCTGCCGGCTGCCTGGCAGGCTGCGCAGCGCTGGCACGCGTTGGCGCCCGCCGATCGGGAGGCCTCGATCATCTATGCCACCGTGGCCCTGAAGCTCTACCGGATCGGGGATGCGCGTACCGCGCTCGCCCCGGTGGTCAGGAATGGCGCCGTGCAGGACGACAAGGAGGCCGTGCAAAAGGACAAGGACCTGATCGCCCTCATCGATGTGCTCGCCCAGGAATCGGATTCGACGGCCACGCTCGCCGCGCTCGATGACACCCTCGATGCGCACGGCAGCTCGGCCCGGGTGCTCACCGCGCTCGGGGATCTCGCGCTCAATGCCTACGACTTCAACCGCGCCGAACGTCATGCGCGCGAGGCCCTCGAGCGCGCCACCGACGATCCGCAGGCGCTGCGCCTCATCACCCGCGTGCGCACGCTGCGCGGCGATGCCGACGGCGCCATCCTCGGCGCGCGCGAGGTCATGCGCGTGGCGGGCGCGGATGGCACCTTCGAGCTCGCGGACGTGCTCACCGAGCTCGATCGCACGGAGGAGGCGCGCCAGGAGCTGGAGCGGCTGCGTGCCAATCAGGCCTCACCGGAGGAGATCGACCGGCGTCTTGCGCTCATCGCCTATCAAAGCGGCGATCTCGCCGAGGCGCGCCGGCGCTTCAGCGAGCTGATCGATCGCGGCGAGGCGACCGATGCAGCGGTGTTCTATCTCGCCGACATCGCCAATCGCACCGGTGATGCCGATGCGGCGCTCGCCGCCTATCGGCAGCTCAGCGACTCGCCGATGGCGCTCTCCGCGCGCGAGCGCGCGGCGGGCATTCTCATCGATCGTGGCAAGCGCGGCGAGGCGCTCGATCTGCTCGACAGCTACGAGAGCGAGCATCCGGAGAGCGGCTTCGACCTTGCGCTCGCCAAAGCGCAGGTGCTCGCCGATCACGGCGATCCGAAGGCCGGGGTGGGGGTGCTCACCGATGCCATGCAGCGCTTTCCGGACAACCCCTCGATCGAGTACGAGCGTGCGACCATGCTCGAGCGCGCCGGCCAGCTCAACGACTCCATCAAGGCCTTCGAGCGGCTGATGATCGCGCGGCCCAACGATCCGAATCTGCAAAATGCGCTCGGCTACACGCTCGCCGACCACGGCCTGCAGCTCTCGCGCGCCGAAGGGTTGATCCGGCGCGCGCTCGCCGTCACTCCCGACAACCCGGCCGTCCTCGACAGCCTCGCCTGGGTGCGGGTGCGCCGCGGGGACGCGCGCGGCGCGCTGCCCACGCTCGAGCGTGCCTACACGATCAGCCGCGATGCCGAGATCGCCGCTCACTGGGGCGAGGCACTGTGGCTCGCAGGCGCACACGATCAGGCGCGCGAGGTGCTCGCAACGGCGCTGGCCCGCAACCCAGACTCCGCCGCCCTCAAGGCCACGCTGAATCGGTTGATGCCGGCCGAGCCGCCGTCTGCCGCCCCGCCGCCTGCCGCCCCGCCCGTCCTCACCCATTAGATGGCGCGCTCGTGGTCCATCTGGGCCTGGAGCTGTGGCGTACTGCTGCTCGCGGCCTGCGCCACGGCGCCGCCGCGCCCGAGCGTGGGCCTTCCCTGGCCGCAAAGCCGCGCCCATCTGCAATCGCTCGAGCGCTTCACGCTCAAGGGACGCGTGGGGGTTGCGGCGGGCAACGAGGGGTTCAGTGCCGGGCTCGAGTGGCAGCAGCAAGGCGCGCGCAGCGAGCTGGCGCTCAACGGTCCGCTCGGTGTGGGGGGCGTGCGCATCGACGCCGAGGGTGAGCAGCTGCGCGTGCGCAACTCCCGCGGTCAGGTGCTCGACAGCGATGCCGCTCGGCAGGAGCTCGAGCAGCGGCTGGGATTCGATCCGCCGCTCACGAGCCTGCGCTATTGGGTGCTCGGGGTGCCGGATCCGGCCACGCCGGCGACCGAGACGCTCGGCAGCGACCAACGCCTCGCCGCGCTCGAGCAGGACGGCTGGCACATCTCTTACGGTGCTTACACGGCCTCGGGCTCGGAGCAACTGCCGCAGCGGATCACGCTCCAGCGCGGCAACGTGCGCGTGAAGCTCGTGGTCAGCCAATGGCAGGCCTGAAGTCCGCGGTGCCGGCCGACGCGGAGCTGGGCCCCTCCGAGCGCTCGGGAGAGAGCCTGTGGCCGGCCCCGGCGAAGCTCAATCTCTTTCTGCACGTGACGGGGCGCCGGCAGGACGGCTTTCACGATCTGCAGACGCTGTTCCAGCTCATCGACCTCGCCGACACGATTGCCATCCGGCTGCGCGCGGACGATCGCATCGTGCGGGAGGCAGGGCCGGAGGGGGTTCCGGAGGATCAGGACTTGGCCGTGCGTGCGGCGCGTGCGCTGCAGCATGCGACCGGGTGTCGCCAAGGAGCGGTTCTGAGGCTCATCAAGCGCATTCCGATGGGCGGTGGGCTCGGCGGGGGCAGCTCGGATGCGGCCACGGTGCTCGTGGCACTGAACTCGCTCTGGGATTGCGGCCTGTCGCGCCAGGAGCTCGCCCGGATCGGCCTCGCCCTGGGCTCGGACGTGCCTATTTTCGTGCACGGCTGCTCGGCGTGGGCGGAAGGCCGCGGCGAGCGGCTGACCCCGGTGCAGCTGCCGCCACGGTGGTACGTGATCGTGCATCCCGGGGTGGCCGTCGGCACCGCGGGGATCTTCCAGGCGCCTGAATTGACACGAAATTCACCCCTCATCACAATACGCGCCTTTTTCGAGTCCGGAGGCCGCAACGACTGTGAGCCGCTCGTCAGGGCGCGCTATCCGCAGGTGGCCGAAGCGCTCGACTGGTTGGCGCGCTTTGCGCCGGCACGGCTGACGGGGACGGGATCCTGTATCTTTGCCGCCTGCTCCTCGGCAGGCGACGCAGAGCGCATCGCGGCCCGGGTACCGGATCGGTGGCGCAGCTTCGTGGCGCGTGGCTTGAATACCTCGTCCCTGTACGAGCGGCTCGCCCAGCACGGTACTGCAGTTCCCAGCTCGTGAGTGTGCGCGGTGGTCAATCGGGGTCGACGAATGCTGGGGTGTCGCCAAGTGGTAAGGCAGCGGGTTTTGATCCCGCCATACGGAGGTTCGAATCCTTCCACCCCAGCCACGAGCGGCGCGCGTGAGCAATGACACGATCGCCCTGTTCGCGGGGAATGCGAATCCGCAGCTTGCCGGTGAGATAGCGCGGCATCTGATGACGCCGCTCGGGCGGGCCTCGGTGGGCCGCTTCAGTGACGGTGAGGTGAACGTCGAGTTGATGGAGAACGTGCGCGGACGCGACGTCTTCATCGTGCAGCCGACGTGTCCTCCGGTGAACGATCACCTGATGGAGCTGCTGGTGATGATCGATGCGTGCCGGCGCGCCTCGGCGGCACGCATCACGGCGGTGGTGCCGTATTTCGGCTACTCGCGCCAGGATCGCCGGCCGCGCGCCACGCGCTCGGCGATCACGGCCAAGCTGGTGGCCAACATGATCTCGAGCGCAGGCGTCGATCGGATGCTCACGATCGACCTGCACGCCGATCAGATCCAGGGATTCTTCGATATCCCGGTGGACAACGTGTACGCATCGCCGGTGCTGCTCGGCGATGCGTGGAAGCAGGACTATCGCGACATGGTGGTGGTCTCTCCGGATGTGGGCGGCGTGGCGCGCGCACGTGCGATGGCGAAGCGCCTGGACGATGCAGACCTGGCGATCATCGACAAGCGCCGTCCGCGGCCCAATGAGTCGAAGGTGATGAACATCATCGGCGAGGTGAGCGGCAAGAGCTGCGTGCTGATCGACGACATGGTCGACACCGCAGGCACGCTGTGCCAGGCGGCCGCCGCGCTCAAGGAGGAGGGCGCGGTGCGGGTGGCGGCCTACATTACCCACCCGCTGCTCTCGGGCGGCGCGGTGGGCCGCATCGCAGGCTCTGCGCTCGATGAGCTGGTGGTCACCGATACCATCCCGCTGTCGAAGGCGGCGCGCGAGTGCGGCCGCATCCGCCAGCTGTCGGTGGCGGCGCTGCTCGCCGAGACCATCCGTCGCATCCGCGACGAGGAGTCGGTGAGCTCGCTGTATGTCGATTGATTTGAGTGGCGCTGCCCTGGTCGCGGGGCGGCGGGTCGAAAACGTAACTTTCAGGAGCAAACATGCGCGTGTCATTCACTTTCGGCGCGGACCGCCGTGACCAGCAAGGCAAAGGTGCGAGCCGCCGCCTGCGTCACCACGGCAAGGTGCCCGCCATCCTCTACGGCGGCGGTCAGCCGCCCCAGGCCCTGGTCCTCGATCAGCAGAATCTGCTGACGATGATCAGCAACGAGAGGTTCTACTCCTCGATCGTGCAGCTGAAGATCGAGAACCAGACGCAGGAGGCGATCGTCAAGGACGTGCAGATGCACCCGGCCCGCAACGTGGTGGTGCACGTCGATCTGCAGCGGGTGCTCGAGAACGAGCGCATCCGCATCCGCTTGCCGCTGCACTTCCGCAATCAATCCGTGGCGCCGGGTGTCAAAACCGAAGGGGGCCTCGTCTCCCACCTGGTGTCGGATGTGGACGTCACCTGTCTGCCGCGTGACTTGCCGGAGTTCCTCGAGATCGACCTGTCGGACATGCACCTCAACGACACCAGGTTCCTCTCCGACATCAAGGTGCCCGAGGGCGTCGTGATCAACGATCTGGTGCATGGGAAGAATCGTCCGGTCGTGGCGATCCACAGCCCGCGCGCCGAGGAGCCCGAGGCTGCGCCCGCCGAGGCAGCCGCTGCCACCGCCACGCCCGCCGAGGGCGCCGCTGCGGCGCCGGCCGCCGGCGCGCCCGCAGCTGCCGGGGCCGCCGCGCCTGCTGCGGATGCGAAGAAGGAAGGTGCTCCGCCGAAGAAGGAGGCCAAGAAGTAGCCTCGAGGCGGGCGACGGCTCAGCCGCGAGGGCCCGACACCCTCATGCCCGCTTTGTCCCTCAAGCTCATCGTCGGCCTCGGCAATCCCGGGCCGCAGTACGCGCGCACCCGCCACAATGTGGGCTTCTGGTTCATCGACGAGCTGGCGCGCCGCTACGGGGCCGCGCTGCGCTTCGAGCCGCGTCACAACGGCGAGCTCGCGCGTGCGCGCATCGGCGCCGCGGAGGTGTGGCTCGCCAAGCCCATGACCTACATGAACTTGAGTGGCGCCGCGGTCGCAAGCGTCACGCATTTCTACAAGATCGAGCCCGCCGAGTTGCTCGTCGCCTACGACGAGCTCGATCTGCCGCCTGGCACCGTACGTCTCAAACAAGGCGGGGGGAGTGCCGGTCACAACGGCGTCAAGGACATCATCGCGCATCTCGGCGAGCCGTTCTGGCGATTGCGCATCGGCATCGGCAAGCCGAGCGGGCGCAGCGCCGGCATCGAGCGAGTGCTGAGCCGGCCGTCGGCGGATGAGCAGCAGCTGATCGAGCGCTGCATCGAGGCGGGCGCCGACATCGTGCCCGTGATGATCGAGCAGGGCGCGCAGATGGCGATGAATCGGCTGCACACCGACGCAAGCCCCAGTGCGCCAGGAGCCTAGAGACAATGTCCATCAAATGCGGAATCGTCGGGCTGCCGAACGTCGGCAAGTCGACCTTGTTCAATGCGCTGACGCGCGCACAGATCCCGGCCGAGAACTATCCCTTCTGCACCATCGACCCCAACGTCGGGGTGGTGCCGGTGCCCGATGCGCGACTCGATGCGCTCGCGGCGATCGTGAACCCCGAGAAGATCATTCCCGCACCGGTCGAGTTCGTCGACATCGCGGGGCTCGTCGCCGGTGCATCGAAGGGCGAGGGCCGCGGCAACAGCTTCCTCGGTTTCATTCGCGAGGTGGATGCGATTGCGCACGTGGTACGGTGCTTCGAGAACCCCAACATCGTGCACGTCGCCGGCCGCGTCGATCCGCTCGCGGACGTCGAGGTCATCAATACGGAGCTCGCCCTAGCCGATCTCGGCACCGTCGACAAAGCGCTCGACCGTGCCGTGAAAGCCGCGAAGAGCGGCGACAAGGACGCGATCCGCAAGCGCGATCTGCTCGAGCGGGTGAAGGCGCACCTCGATCAGGCGCGTCCGGCGCGCGCGCTCGCCATGAGCGAGGAGGAGCGGCGCGAGCTGCGCGAGCTGCATCTGCTCACGGATAAGCCCGTCATGTACGTCGCCAACGTGGATGAAAGCGGTTTTCACGACAACCCGCTGCTGGCCGCCGTGGAGCAGATGGCCGCGCGCGAGGGCTCCCAGGTGGTCGCGGTATGCGCCGCCATCGAGGCCGAGATCGCACAGCTCGAGGAGGCCGATCGGGCCGATTTCCTAGCGGAGCTGAAACTCGACGAGCCCGGACTCAATCGTGTGATACGCGCCGCCTATCGCCTGCTCGGGCTGCAGACCTACTTCACCGCGGGCCCGAAGGAAGTGCGCGCGTGGACCGTGCGCGCCGGCGCCACCGCGCCGCAGGCGGCCGGTGTCATCCATACCGATTTCGAGCGTGGGTTCATTCGCGCCGAGGTCATCGCCTATGACGACTACATTGCCTACCGCGGGGAGCCCGGCGCGAAGGAAGCAGGCAAGCTGCGCCTCGAGGGCAAGGAGTACGTCGTGCGGGAAGGCGACGTGATGCATTTCCGCTTCAACGTCTGATCGCGGGTGCGACGCCCTGCGGAGGCGCGGGAAGGCGCGGGTCGCCGGGCGGTTTCTTGACAGGCCGAGGAGGGGCCACGGACAATGCCCGCCCCCTGCCGACCGGGCCCGTGGAAAGGTAGCTCAGCTGGTTAGAGCACGGCACTCATAATGCCGGGG
>DATJSR010000100.1:0-21638 GCA_035504015.1 Steroidobacteraceae bacterium | reverse complement strand
AAATCGCGCCTTTCCCGCCACGTGAGCGCGCTCGAGCAGCGGCTCGGGGTGCGTCTGGTGCAGCGCTCGACGCGGCGCTTCACCATTACCGAGATCGGCCAGCAGGTCTACCAGCAGGCGCAGGCCATGCTCGCCGCGGCGGATGCCGCCCGGGAAGCGGCCCAGCTCGTGCAAGCCGAGCCGCGCGGTGTGCTGAAGGTGAGCTGCCCGATCGCGATCGCGCAAACGGTGCTCGCGGACATCCTGCCGGAGTTCCTTGCTCGCCATCCGCAGATCCGCTTGCTCCTGCACGTGAGCAACCGCCGCGTCGATGTGCTCGCAGAAGGCTTCGATGCCGCGCTACGCGTGCGCTCACAGCCAAGCGGTGAGGACGGCCTGGTGATGCGTCGCTTCGGGGAGTCGGAGCAGCTGCTGGTCGCGAGCCGGCAGTACCTCGATCAAGCGGGTCGACCCGAGCAACCCGCGGCTCTGCCGCTGCATCGAACGCTCGGCTTTGCCGAGACCGAGCGTGAGGGGTGGGAGCTGCTCGGGCCCGACGGCACGCGGCAGCACATCGAGCTCACCCCGCGGCTGGTGTGCGCCGACTTCGTGGTGCAGCGCGCAGCCGCGCTCGCCGGGCTCGGCATCGCGCTGCTGCCCAACATGGTGGTGCGTGATGACCTCACCGCCGGGCGCCTGGAGCGCGTGCTCCCGGCGTGGAATCTGCCGCAGGGCATCTGCCACGTCGTCTTTCCCAGCCGCCGCGGCATGCTGCCGGCGCTGCGCGTGTTCATCGACTTTCTCGCCGAGCGGATGCCGCACGGCCTGTAGAGCTACTACGGCGGGGTGAGACGCTCGAGCCCATCGAGGTAGGGCCGCAACACCTGCGGCACGCTCACCGAGCCATCCTGATTCTGATAATTCTCGAGCACCGCGACCAGCGTGCGCCCGACGGCGAGACCCGACCCGTTGAGGGTATGCACGGGCTCGGGTTTGCCGCTGTCCGGATTGCGCCAGCGCGCCTGCATGCGCCGCGCCTGATAGGCCTCGCAGTTGCTGCAGGAGGAGATCTCGCGATAGCGGGCGGCGGCGGGCAGCCACACCTCGATGTCGTAGGTCTTGGCGCTCGCGGCACCGATGTCCCCGGCGCACAGGGCCACCGTGCGATAGGGCAGCTCGAGCGCCCGCAGCACCGCCTCGGCATGGCCCGTGAGCTCCTCGAGCGCGCGATAGGAGTCGCTCGGGCGCACGATGTGCACCAGCTCGACCTTCTCGAACTGATGGTTGCGGATCATGCCCCGGGTGTCCTTGCCCGCAGCGCCCGCCTCGGAGCGAAAGCACGGGGTATGACCGACGAGCTTCAAGGGCAGCTGCTCGGGCGGCAGGATCTGCTCGCGCACGAGATTGGTGAGGGGCACCTCGGCCGTCGGTATCAGATAGAAGCCCTGCTCGCCTTTGACGGCAAAGAGATCCTGCTCGAACTTCGGCAGCTGCCCGGTACCGATGAGCGCCGGTGCCTGCACCAGGTAGGGCACGTACGCCTCGCTGTAGCCGTGCTGGCGCGTGTGCAGATCGAGCATGAACTGGGCGAGCGCCCGGTGCAGATGGGCCACCCGCGAGCGCAGCACCACGAAGCGGCTGCCCGAGAGCCGCGCCGCCGCCTCGAAGTCGATTCCGCCGAGCCGCTCGCCGAGCTCCACGTGATCGCGCGGCTTGAAGCCGAAGGCACGCGGCTCCCCCCAGCGTCGCACCTCGAGATTCGCGCTCTCGTCGCGTCCGTCGGGAACGGAGTCGTGCAAGAGGTTGGGCAAGCCGAGCTGGTAGCGCTCGAGCTCGGCCTGCACGCCCGTGAGACCTGCATCGACCTGCGCCAGCTCATCCGTGAGCGCCTCGCCCCGGGCGATGAGCGCCGTGGCATCCTCGCCGCGGCCCTTGGCCATCCCGACGGCCTTCGCCGTGCTGTTGCGCTCGGCGCGCAGCTTGTCGGCCTGCACCTGGTAGTGCTTGCGCTCCTCCTCGAGCGCGGCGAGACGGCCCACATCGAGCTCGAAACCGCGCCGCGCAAGATTGCGGGCGACGCTCTGCAGCTCTCCACGAAGCAGCTTGGGATCGATCATGGCGTTTTGTTCCGCAGCCGCGCGAGCGCCTCGCCGATACGGATCTCGAGACCCCGCGGTACCGGCCGATAGTATCGCCGATCGGGCAGCTCATCCGGCAGATAGCGCTCGCCCGCGGCAACGGCGCCTGGCTCATCGTGCGCGTAGCGGTAGCCCTTGGCATAGCCCAAGTCCTTCATCAGGCGCGTCGGCGCATTGCGCAGCCGCAGCGGCACATCGAGCGTGCCGTACTGCTCCACGTCCGCCCGCGCCTCCCCGAGGGCGACATAGACCGCGTTGCTCTTGGGCGCACATGCGAGATACACGACCGCCTGGGCGATGGCGAGCTCGCCTTCGGGTGTGCCGAGCCGGTCGTAGGTCTCCCACGCATCGAGGGCGAGTGCGAGCCCGCGCGGATCGGCGAGCCCGATGTCCTCGCTCGCCATGCGCGTGACTCGCCGCGCGATGTAGAGCGGGTCGCACCCGCCATCGAGCATACGGGCGAACCAGTAGAGCGCAGCGTCCGGATCGCTGCCGCGCACGGCCTTGTGCAAGGCGGAGATCTGGTCGTAGAACTGATCGCCGCCTTTATCGAAGCGGCGACGCCCGCCGCTTGCGACCTCCTGGGCGATGCTGAGCGTCAAGCGCGCGGCCGGGGCGGACGTGACGGGGGCTGCGGCGCGCTCCTCGCGGCTCATCGCGGCGGCGCTCTCCGGGGGCGCCCGAGCGCTCGCTTGCGCCTCGATGAGCCCGGCGGCGAGCTCGAGCATGTTGAGCGCGCGGCGTGCATCGCCATCGGCGGCGCGCGCGATGAGCTCGAGCGCCTCGGGCTCGGCGCTGATGTGCGCCTGCGCCAGACCGCGCTCGCTGTCGATGAGCGCCTGCTCGAGCAAGCCCTGCAGCTCGGGGGCACCGAGGGACTTGAGCACGTAGACCCGCGCGCGCGAGAGCAGCGCGCTCACCACCTCGAAGGAGGGGTTCTCGGTGGTGGCGCCGATGAAGGTGAGCGTGCCGTCCTCGAGAAAGGGCAGGAAGGTATCCTGCTGCGCCTTGTTGAAGCGGTGCACCTCATCGAGAAAGAGCACCGTGGCACGTCCGCTCGCCTCGCGGCTGGCGCGCGCCCGCTCCACGGCGGCACGGATGTCCTTCACGCCCGCCATCACGGCCGAGAGTGCGATGAACTCCGCATCCGCACGCTGCGCGATGAGCCGTGCGAGCGTGGTCTTGCCCGTGCCGGGCGGGCCCCACAGCACCATCGAATGCAGCAGCCCGCCCTCGATCGCCTCGCGCAGCGGCTTTCCGGGGGCGAGCAGGTGAGCCTGTCCGACGAACTGCGCGAGCGTGCGCGGCCGCATCCGATCGGCGAGCGGGCGCAGGCGATCGGCCGGGGACAGCAGCGGGTTCATTTCGCGGGGGTTGCCGTCGGATTGGCATTGGAGGCGCCCGTCTGCATCGGCGGTGGGGGGTGTGCATTCGGGGCCCCACCCGCGGGGGTGCCAATCACATCGACCCCGGCCGGGGGGCTGAAGCTTACGTCCGCCACCGACACCGGCGCATTGCGCTGCGAGCGCGTGAAGCTCAGCGTGGCCGTCTGCCCGAGCTTGTCGTGCAGGATCATGCGCTCGAGCTCATTTCCCGCAAAACCCAGGAGCGCGTCGCGAAAATCCGCATCGCTGCCCCTGGGTTGCACCTTGACCCAGTCGAGCCCCTCGCGCCGCCCCGCGGAGGAGAGCGTGAAGTTGCGCTGCAGATCCACACCGCCCGAGAGCAGCATGGCGGGCGTCGCCGAGAGCGCCGCGTCCATCGGCTTCACGGTCACCTGCTGCAGGTCACGGTCGTAGAACCAGACGTTATGGCCATCGGCGATCAGCAGCTGGCCGGCGCTCGAGCCCTGCGGATGAACCTCCCAGCGGAAGCGCCCCGGCCGCAGCACCAGCAGCTCACCGGTCGACTTGTCGACGCTGCGTCCCTGGGCATCGATCACCGTTTGCGTGAAGCTCATGCGCAGGGACTTCAGCCCTTGGAGATAGTGATCGAGCACGGCGGGAGTCGCTGCCGGGGCCTCACTCGAGGGCGACGCCGCGCTCGAGGGCGCATCGGCCGCGAGCAGCGGGCCCGTGGCCCAGCAGAGCGCAACGCACACCCCGGCGAGGCGCAGCCTGCGGCAATCGCGGCTCATGGGGCGGGCGCTCATTCCGGCGGCGGCGGCGCGAGCACGTCACGCCCCCCGTTGCTCTGCAGCGGCCCGACGAGCCCGGCAAGCTCCATCGCCTCGAGCAGGCGCGCCGCGCGGTTGTAGCCGATCTTCAGACGCCGCTGCACGTAGGAGATCGAGGGCTTGCGCTCCGTGACCACGATCTTCACGGCCTCGTCATAGAGCGGGTCCTGCTCGGCATCCGATTCGCCACCCTCGCCGCCCTCGCCCTCCTCGCCCGGCAGTCCCGGCACGGGGCCGCGCGGACCGCAGAGCACCTCCTCGATGTAGCTGGGCGCGGTGCTCGATTTCTTCAGCGCCTCGACCACGCGATGCACCTCCTGATCGGAGACGAACGCACCGTGCACGCGCGTGGGCATGGAGGTACCGGCGGGCAGGTACAGCATGTCCCCATGCCCGAGCAGCGTCTCGGCGCCCATCTGATCGAGGATGGTGCGCGAGTCGACCTTCGCCGACACCTGGAAGGCGATGCGGCAGGGAATGTTCGCCTTGATGAGCCCGGTGATGACATCGACCGAGGGGCGTTGGGTTGCGAGCACCAGATGCAACCCCGAGGCGCGCGCCTTCTGTGCAAGCCGCGCGATCAGCTCCTCGACCTTCTTGCCGACGATCATCATCAGGTCGGCGAGCTCATCGATGATGACGACGATGTAGGGCAGCGGCGCGAGATGCTCGATCTGCGACTGATCGATCGAGGGGTCGTTCGCCGCCTGCTGGGTGAGGATCGGATCGCGAATGGGCTTGCCGGCCTCGGTCGCCTCCTTCACGTGACGGTTGAACCCTGCGATGTTGCGTACCCCGAGCGCCGCCATCAGCTGGTAGCGGCGCTCCATCTCGGCGACGCACCAGCGCAGCGCATTCGCTGCCTGCTTCATGTCCGTGACGACGGGCGCAAGCAGCTGAGGAATGCCCTCGTAGACCGAGAGCTCGAGCATCTTGGGGTCGATCATGATGAGGCGCACGTGCTCGGCCGTGGCCTTGTAGAGCAGCGACAGCACCATCGCATTGATCGCGACGGACTTGCCGGAGCCCGTCGTGCCGGCAATGAGCAGGTGCGGCATGCGCGCGAGATCGGCGACCACCGGCTGACCGCCGATGTCCTTGCCGAGCGCCAGCGCGAGCGGGGAGCCCATGTCGTCGTAGGCCTTCGAGCGCACGATCTCCCCGAGCGTCACGATCTCGCGCTTCTCGTTGGCGATCTCCAGCCCCATCACCGACTTGCCGGGAATCACCTCCACCACGCGTACGCTCATGACCGAGAGTGCCCGTGCCAGATCCTTCGCAAGCCCGGTGATCTGACTTGCCTTGACTCCCGGGGCCGGACGCAGCTCGAAGCGGGTGACCACGGGCCCCGGCTGCACAGCCACGACCTCCGCCTCGACGCCGAAGTCGCGCAGCTTGATCTCCACCAGGCGCGACATCGCCTCGAGCGCCTCGGGTGAGTACGAGGGCTCGCGGCTCGGGGGATCATCGAGCAGCTTCAACGGAGGCAGCTCGCTCGACTTCGGCCCCTCGAAGAGCGGCACCTGGCGCTCCTTCTCCACGCGCTCGCTCTTCTCCACGTGGGCCGCGGGCGGCTCGATGCGCGGCGGCGGACGTGAGGGCCGCGCGCGCTGCTCGCTCTGCGCGAGCTCCTTGCGCGCCTGACGCCGCTCGCGCCCCTCGGCAAGATCGCGCCGGCTGCTCAGCCGCTCGCGCAGCAGCGCGATGCCCGTCCATGTCCAGGCGCCGAGCCGATCCATGACCGTGAACCAGGAGACACCGAAGGCGATCGACACCCCGGCCATCCAGGCCGCGATGAGCAGCAACGTCGCCCCGAGCAGGCTCAAGCCGCGCTCGAGCTCCTTGCCCAGCCCGCCGAGCACCCCGCCGGCGTCCCCGGGCAGGGCGCCCTGGCTCCAATGCAGGCTCGCCAGGCCGCAGCTTGCGGCGAGCACCAGCACGAACCCGCCGACGCGCACGGCGGTATTGACGCGCGAGCCGCGCTCGGTGCGCGCGCGATCGCGAAACAGCCGCCAGGCACCCCACAGCACCATGGGCGGAAACAAGAACGCCGGCCGCCCGAAGAGCAGGAACAGCAGATTCGCGACGTAGGCGCCCACGGGACCGATACGGTTGTGCACCGCCGGCGCGCCCGCTGCGATGCCGCCCGACTCGAAATGCGAATAGCCCGGATCGTTGTGGTCGTAGCTCAGAAGCGCCGCGAGCAGCACCAGCGCGAGCACCGCGAGCGCGATGGCCGCGCTCTCGCGCAGGCCGCGACTTACCGCTTCGGAGAATCGTCCATCGTTGCGCAGCGTCGTCCCGGCCAAGTTCGGTGCTCGGTAATGAAATTCCCGTAGTCGGCTGATTTTACGGGGACGGCCTCGGCCCAGAAAGGGGCGTGAACGAAGCCCGGTCTGCCCGTCCCGCGCATCGTATGATGCAGGTGAGAGCGCTTGCTGCGCCGTTGCAGGCCGCAGCAGCGCTCGCTCGCGGCAAGATCACGAACTGGAGCTCGATTATACATGGCGCATCCCCGGCACAGCCGCCTCATCATCGTCGGCTCGGGCCCGGCCGGCTACAGCGCGGCCGTCTACGCGGCGCGGGCCAACCGCGCCCCGCTTCTCATCACGGGCGTCGAGCAGGGCGGACAGCTCATGACGACCACCGACGTGGACAACTGGCCCGGGGATGTCGAGGGCCTGCAGGGGCCTGCCCTGATGGAGCGCATGCTCAAGCACGCGCAGCGCTTCGCGACCGAGATCGCGAACGACTACATCCACAAGGTCGAGCTCGGCGCGCGTCCCTTCGTGCTGCACGGGGATGCCACGCGCTACACCTGCGATGCCCTCATCATCGCCACAGGGGCCACGGCGAAATATCTCGGGCTGCCCTCGGAGGAGCTCTATCGTGGGCGCGGCGTCTCGGCCTGCGCCACGTGCGACGGCTTCTTCTTCCGCGGCCAGCGCGTCGCCGTGATCGGCGGCGGGAACACCGCGGTCGAGGAGGCCCTCTACCTGTCTCACATCACCGAGCACGTGACACTGGTGCACCGGCGCGGCAAGCTGCGGGCGGAGAAGATTCTGCAGGACCGTCTGCACGAGCGCGCTCGGGCGGGCAAGGCTTCTCTCATCTGGGATCACACGGTCGAGGAGGTGCTCGGCAACGGGCAGACCGTCACCGGGGTGGCGCTGCGCTCGACGCTCGATGCAAGCGCGAAGCAGCTGCCGGTCACCGGGGTATTCATCGCCATCGGTCACTCGCCGAACACCAGCGTGTTCAGCGGGCAGCTGGCCATGCGTGAGGGCTACATCGTGGTGAAGAGCGGGATCGATGGGGATGCCACGGCGACCAGTGTGAGGGGTGTGTTCGCCGCGGGCGACGTGGCCGATCACGTGTACCGTCAGGCCGTGACCTCCGCAGGCTCGGGCTGCATGGCGGCCCTCGATGCCGACCGCTATCTCGAGCAGCTGGACGCCGAGCGCCGGTGAGCAAGCGCGCCGCCGACAGCCTGTTCCGCAGCACCAGCCACTCGAGCATCCTCGGGCTCGATCCGGGCGAGTGGAACGCGCTCGGCGGCACCGAGTCGCCTTTTCTGCGATACCAGTTCCTCGCCGCGCTCGAGCGTACCGGCTGCGTCGGCAGCGCGGTGGGCTGGACCCCGTGCTACGTCACGCTCGAGGACGCGCACGGTCTCGCCGCCGCAGCGCCCGCCTTCGTCAAGACCCACTCCTACGGGGAGTTCGTGTTCGATTTCAGCTGGGCGCAGGCCTATCAGCGCCTGGGCCGGCGCTACTACCCCAAGATGACGATCGCCGTGCCCTTCACCCCGGCGACGGGGGCGCGCCTGCTGCTGCGGCCGGACTTGGAAGCCGCATCGCTGCGTGCGCGGCTCATCGAGGCGCTGCTCGCGCAAGCCCGCGCCGCGGGGCTCTCCTCGCTGCACGCGCTCTTTCTCGAGGAGGCCGATCGTGCCGCCTTCGAGCGCGCCGGCTGGCTCCTGCGGCGCGACTGCCAGTTCCACTGGAGCAACCGCGGCTATCGCAGCTTCGAGGAGTACCTCGAGAGCTTCACGGCCGAGAAGCGCAAGAAGGCACGGCGCGAGCGCCGCCGGGTGCAGGAGTCGGGCATCGTCTTCGACACGCGCCTGGGCTCCGAGCTCGATGCGCGGCTGCTCGATCGCATCTACGGCTTTCATCGCGATACCTTCCTGCGCCACGGTCACGAGCCCTACCTCACGCGCGCGTTCTTCGAGGACATCGCGCGCACGCTCGGGGATGCGCTCATGGTCAAGCTCGCCATGCACAACGCACAGCCCGTGGCGGCGGCGATCTTCTTCTGGAGTGCGGCGGCGCTCTACGGGCGATACTGGGGCGCGCAGGCCGACTACCACAGCCTGCACTTCGAGACCTGCTATCACCAGGGAATCGAGTTCTGCATCGAGCGCGGCATCGCCCGCTTCGAGCCGGGCACCCAGGGCGAGCACAAAGTGAGCCGCGGCTTCGAGCCGACGCTCACCTGGTCGGCGCACTCGATCGCCGATCCGCGCTTTCGCGAGGCCGTGCGCGACTACCTCGAGCGCGAGGGCGCGGCGATCGATGCCTACGCCGCGGAGGTGCAGACGCACGTGCCCTACCGCGAGGGCCGCGCGTGAAGACCATCACGTGGTTGTCACCGCAGGATGCCCCCGAGCGCTTTCCGCCGCTCGAGCGCGCACTCGATGAGCCGGCCGGATTGCTCGCCGCGGGCGGTGACCTCTCCCCGGCACGGCTGCTCGCCGCCTACCAGCGCGGCATCTTTCCGTGGTACTCGCCCGGACAGCCCGTGCTGTGGTGGTCGCCGGATCCGCGCGCCGTGCTCTTTCCGGAGGAATTCCACCGCACCCGCAGCCTGGAGAAGACCCTGCGCAACCGCGGCTTCGAGACCTCGATCGATCGTGACTTCGAGGGAGTGATCAGTGGCTGCGCTGCGCCGCGCGCCAGCAGCCTCGGCACCTGGATCACCCCGGAGATGCGCGCCGCGTACCTGGAATTGCACCGCTGCGGCCATGCGCACAGCTTCGAGACCCGCCTGCAGGGCAGCCTCGTCGGAGGACTCTACGGCGTGCGCCTGGGCAGCGTGTTCTTCGGCGAGTCGATGTTCAGCCGCGAGCGCGATGCCTCGAAAGTGGCCCTGGCACGGCTCGTCGACTATTGCCGGCAGGAGCGCATCGCGGTGATCGACTGCCAGCTCGCCTCGCGCCACCTGCAGAGCCTCGGCAGCCGGCTGATCCCGCGCGCGCAGTTCCAAGCGCTCCTGCGCCAGCACGCCGGTGAGCCCGCCCGCGCCGCCCGCGCGGACGCTCGGGTGTAGGCGGGCAAAGTCGCGCCTTTGCGGCAACGAAGGCACGGTCCGCGCAAACGGCCGCAAAGCCCGTCTGCGCCAAATTGCATTAGGGCGGGCATTTATGCAGAATGCGCGCCCCCATGTCCAAAGAAGACGCGATACAGATGGAAGGCGAAGTCGTCGAGACTTTGCCCAACACCACTTTTCGCGTGAAGCTCAAGAACGGCCACGTCGTCACGGCGCACATCTCCGGCAAGATGCGCAAGAACTACATCCGCATCCTCACCGGCGATCAGGTCACGGTCGAGATGACCCCGTACGATCTGTCCAAGGGCCGCATCATTTACCGGGGACGCTAGTGCGCGGCGCAGCCGGCAAAAGACCACGCGGTTGCCGGCGGCCGACGCAGTGATCTTCGCCGCAACCGCCGGAGCGGTTGCGGCCGATCAAGCCGGTACTTCCTGCTGCGTCGGCGAGCAATCGAGCTCGAGCTTCTCGCCGTCCTTCGACACCGTGACGCGCACCTGACCGCCTCCGGCCAGGCGCCCGAACAGCAGCTCCTCCGCGAGCGGACGCTTGATGTGCTCCTGGATGATGCGCGCCATCGGCCGCGCACCCATCTTCGGATCGTAGCCCTTCTCGGCCACCCAGCGACGCGCTGCATCATCGAGCGTCAGGGTGACGCCCTTCTGCTCGAGCTGCATCTCCACTTCCACGATGAGCTTCTCGACCACGCGCTCGATGGTGCCGGCATCCAGGGGCGCGAACTGGATGATGGCATCGATGCGATTGCGGAACTCCGGGGAGAACAGCCTCCGCACGGCGTCCATCCCATCGGTCGAGTGATCCGTATGGGTGAAGCCGATGGAGGGGCGGTTCATCTCCTGCGCCCCGGCGTTGGTGGTCATGACGATGATGACGTGGCGGAAGTCGGCCTTGCGGCCGTTGTTGTCGGTGAGCGTGCCGTGATCCATCACCTGCAGCAGCAGGTTGAACACATCCGGATGGGCTTTCTCGATCTCATCGAGCAGCAGCACGCAGTGCGGATGCTTGCTGATCGCCTCCGTGAGCAGCCCGCCCTGATCGAAGCCGACATAGCCGGGAGGCGCGCCGATCAAGCGCGAGACGGTGTGGCGCTCCATGTACTCGGACATGTCGAAGCGCAGGAACTCGATCCCCATGGCGATCGCGAGCTGCCGGGTGACCTCGGTCTTGCCGACGCCGGTGGGACCTGCGAACAGGAAGCTGCCGACCGGCTTGCGCTGATCGCCCAGGCCCGAGCGCGCCATCTTGATCGCCGCGGCCAGCGCCTCGATGGCGCGGTCCTGGCCGAAGATCACGAGCTTGAGGTTGCGCTCGAGATTCTTGAGCACTTCGCGATCGGAGCTGGAGACGCTCTTCGCGGGAATGCGGGCAATGCGTGCGACGACATCCTCGATGTGATGCACCTCCACGGTACGCTCGCGCTCGGCGATCGGCTTGAGGCGCAGCCGCGCACCCGCCTCATCGACCACGTCGATGGCCTTGTCCGGGAGGTGGCGCTCGTTGATGTGCCGTGCGGCGAGCTCGGCGGCAGCCTTGAGCGCATCGTCGGCATATTTGATCGCGTGATGCTCCTCGAAGCGCGGCTTCAGGCCCTGCAGGATCTCGATCGTCTCCTGCACGGTGGGCTCGACGACATCGATCTTCTGGAAGCGCCGTGCGAGCGCATGGTCCTTTTCGAAGATGCCGCGATACTCCTGATAGGTGGTCGAGCCGATGCAGCGGATCTCACCGTTGGTGAGCACCGGCTTGATGAGGTTCGAGGCATCCATGACCCCGCCCGAAGCGGCCCCGGCGCCGATCACGGTGTGGATCTCATCGATGAAGAGGATCGCCCCGGGTTGCTTCTTGAGCTCGGTGATGACGCCCTTCAGGCGCTTCTCGAAATCGCCGCGATATTTGGTGCCGGCGATGAGCGCACCCATGTCGAGCGCATAGAGAGTGCAGTCGGAGAGCACCTCCGGGACCTTGCCCTCGACGATGAGCCGCGCCAGGCCTTCGGCGATCGCGGTCTTGCCGACGCCCGCCTCGCCCACGTAGAGCGGGTTGTTCTTGCGACGGCGGCAGAGGATCTCGATCGTGCGCTCGACCTCGAGCTTGCGCCCGATCAAGGGGTCGATGCGGCCCTCCTGCGCG
Organism: Steroidobacteraceae bacterium; assembly: GCA_035504015.1. Classification (GTDB taxonomy): domain Bacteria; phylum Pseudomonadota; class Gammaproteobacteria; order Steroidobacterales; family Steroidobacteraceae; genus JASHUC01. Next base: position 9,863 of record DATJSR010000100.1, on the reverse strand, counting down.
AGGCGATTGAGGTTGGTGGTGTACTTCTCGAGCGCGCTGCCGCCGCCCTCGGGGTCGCGCTCGGCCTCCGCGGAAGTCTCCTCCTTCTCGGTCTTCTCCTCGGCGATCTTCGACAGGCCGTGCGAGATGTAGTTGACGACATCGAGCCGTGTGACATGCTGTCGGTTGAGCAGGTACACGGCATGGCTCTGCTTTTCGCTGAAGATCGCGACCAGCACGTTCGCCACGCCGACTTCCTTCTTGCCGCTCGACTGCACGTGGAACACGGCGCGCTGCAGCACGCGCTGGAACCCGAGCGTGGGCTGCACCTCGCGCTCCTCGGCCTCATCGAGCCGCGGCGTCGACTGATCGAGATGATCCTTCAGCTCCTGCTTGAGCTTGGCGAGATCGGCACCGCAGGCGCGCAGGATCTCGCGCACCTTGGGGGTATCGAGGATCGCGAGCAGCAGGTGCTCGACCGTCAGATATTCGTGACGCGCCTCGCGCGCCTGGTGGAAGGCATCGTTGAGACAGTATTCAAGCTCATTGGACAGCACGATATGGAACCCTTACGCCTTAAATGCGCGGCGTCACTGGTCAGGCCTCTTCCAGCGTACACATGAGAGGATGCTGGTGATCGCGCGCATAGGTGGTCACCTGTGCCACCTTAGTTTCTGCGATCTCATAAGTGAAGACCCCACACACGCCCTTACCCTTCGTATGTACCTCCAACATGATGCGCGTCGCATTCGGGCGAGTCATCGCGAAGAACTTTTCCAGGACGTCAACGACAAACTCCATCGGAGTGTAATCATCGTTGAGGAGGATCACCTGATAGAGCGGCGGCTGTTTGGTCTTGGGCCGCGACTCCTCGACGACGACGCCGATATCCGGACGGGCGGGATGCGAATCCGAGGACATTGTGTCTTTATAGGGGTCGCCAAACGCCAACACAAGAGTCTCTTGATGGCCCCCTGATGAGTGTGCGAAACCAATTACAAAACAATTGCTTGAGAGCCAAAGCGCGGCGCTCGTATGATGGCGCCCGCGTGCCCCTGTTCCGCGCTTGCGCGGGGCGCGCTTCCGGGTAGCCTTTCCAAAGGACCGCAGCCGACAATGAATGCCGTATCCTGGCTCGACGCAATGAGCGCTCCCGAGAGATGGCGCGGGACGCTGCAGTCGCACGGCCCGCAGCTCGCCGTGTGGCTGCTTGCGCTTGCGATCGGCGTTCAGGGGGCGCTCATCCTCATTCGCCTCACCGGCACGGCGCGCCCGAGCGGACCAGCCACCTTCGTTCCCGCGCCCGCCTCTGCGCCGCGCATCGATGTGGCCGCGATCACCAACAGCCACCTCTTCGGTGCCGCGCCGGTCGCCCAGGTCGCCTCCGATGCGGCGCACGCCCCCCCGACGAGCATCCCGCTGGTGCTGACGGGTATCATTGCCGCGCGCGAGCCCAAGGACGGGTTCGCGATCGTCGGCGCCAATGCAGCGAGTGCGAAGGTGTATGCGGTCGGCGACAACATTCCCGGCGGCGCACGACTCAATGCCGTCTACGCCGATCGGGTGCTGCTCGATCGGGGCGGGCGCATCGAAGCGCTGATGTTGCCTCGGCAGTACAACGCCGGCCCGGCCCCGCGCCTGAGCGCGACGGCAGGCGAGGCCGCCGATCGGGTGCGCCGCGTGATCACCGAGCAGCCAGGGCTGATCGCCGATGTGATGCGACCGCAGCCCGTCTTCGCCGACGGCAAGCAGCGCGGCTATCGCGTCTACCCGGGGCGCAACACCCGCGCCTTCATGCAGCTTGGGCTGCGCCCCGGCGACCTGGTGGTCGCGATCAACAGCACCCCGCTCGATGATCCCGCCCGAGGCGATGAGATTTTTCGCACTTTGGGGTCCGCGAGCGAGGCACGCGTCACAGTCATGCGCAACGGACACCAGCAAGATCTCACCTTGAATATGTCGCAGCTTGCGACCGAAGCCGATCAGCTCGCCGGACAGGACGCCGGCGCGGGAGCGCCGGGCGCCCCCGCGGCTACGCAGGGGCCGCCTGCTCCTGGCGAAGCTCAACCGCCTGCAGCGCCGAGCCAGGAACAGTAGTGCACTGCGCGCGCTCGTGGCGCGCCCGGGGGACCTTTGTATGACGACACAAGGAATTTTGTGGCGCTTGGCGCGCGCGCGGCCCAGGATGGGCTGCATCTGTGCCTTTGCCGTGTCCGCTGCCGTCTCCGTGGCGGCCGCACAGGCACCCGGGACCGCCCCCGGCGGCGGCGCCGAGGAGAGCGCCTCGAGCAGCGAGCGCATCACGCCGAATTTCAAAGACGCCGACATCGGGCAAGTGGCCGAGGCGGTGCACATGGCCACGCACCGCACCTTCATCATCGATCCGCGCGTGCGCGCTCAGGTGACGATGCTCTCCTCGACACCGATGACGCCGGCGGTGTTCTATCAGGCATTCCTCGCCATCCTGCAGGTGCACGGCTTCGTGGCGGTGGACTCCGGCGGCATCGTCAAGATCATGCCCGATGCGAACGCCCGCTTCATGCCGGGCATCGATCTGCCCGATCACGTGAGCGCGACCTCCGATGAGCTCGTGACGCAGGTGATCCAGGTCCGCAACATCTCCGCCGCGCAGCTCATGCCGGTGCTGCGCCCGCTCGTTCCCAATCAGGCAATGATCACCGCCTATCCCGCCGGCAATGTGCTCATCGTCTCCGACCGCGCGAGCAACGTGAACCGCCTGATGCGCATCATCGCGCGCATCGACGAGGTGAGCAGCTCGGACGTGGAGGTGATGACGATGCAGAACGCCTCGGCGACCGAGGTGGCACGCATCGTGAGCTCGCTCTACCAGGGCCAGGGTCCGGCCGAGGGCGGCACCCCGATCAAGCTCGTGGCCGATGAGCGCTCCAACAGCATCCTCATCAGCGGGGATGCGAACCAGCGCCTGCGCGCCAAGGCGCTCATCGCCCATCTCGACACCCCGCTGCAGCAGGGCGGGGATACGCGCGTGCGCTACCTGCGCTATGCGGATGCGGAGAAGCTGGCGCCGAAACTCAAGGAGCAGATGACGGGGCTCGCGGCCGCAGCCGGCGCCCCGGGCCAGGGCGGCGCCGCTGCCGCGCAGAGCGAGAAGAACACCGGCATCTGGGCGGATGCCAACAACAACGCGCTCATCATCACGGCACCGCCGAAGCTCATGCGCCAGATCAACGCGATCATCGACCAGCTCGACATCCGTCGCGCGCAGGTGCTCGTCGAGGCGATCATCGTCGATGTGGACCTCGACAACGAGGCCGAGCTCGGCGTCAACTGGGCGGTGTGGGGCGAGAACAATGGCACCACCATTCCGGGCGCCACCTTCCTCACCCCCGTGGGCGGTGCGAGCCTGATCGACCTGGCGAGCGCCATCCAGAATCCCTCGAACATCAATCCCTCACTCGAGAGCGGGGGCACCTTTGCGCTCGGTCGGGTGGCCAAGAACGGCCTCGACTTCGCCGCCATGCTGCGGGCGCTGAGGAGCGATGACAACACCAACATCATCGCCACCCCTTCCGCGGTCACCATGGATCACCAGGAGGCGACCATCAAGATTGCGCAGGAGGTGCCCTTCATCACCGGCCAGTACACCAATGCGAGCACCGTCGCCGCCGGTACCGTCACGCCTTTCCAGACGGTGCAGCGCGAGGAAGTGGGCACCATCCTCAAGCTGACCCCGCAGATCAACGAAGGCGATGCGGTGGTCATGAAGATCGAGCTCGAGAGCTCGAGCGTGGTGCCGAAGAACGAAGGCCCGCAGGGCGCGGTGGATCTCACCACCAACAAGCGCACGGTGAGCACCAACGTGCTGATCGAGGACGGCGGCATCATCGTGCTCGGCGGCCTGATCAGCGATGAGTTCGACTTCACGCAGAACGGCATCCCGCTGCTGCAGTCGATTCCATTGATCGGCGCGCTGTTCCGCGACCGTCAGGTGACGCACAAGAAGTCGGACCTCATGATCTTCATCCGCCCGAAGATCCTGATCGATGGCACCGACACCTCGATCGCCACCAATCAGAAGTACAACTTCATCCGTAACGAGGAGAGGGCGGTCGGCACCGGCGACAGCAAGATCCTGCCGCTGCTGCCCGGTGTGAAGGCACCCGAGCTGCCGTCGATACCGCCGCCGCCGGCGAAGGGCACGACGCCGGTCGCCCCCGTGACCTTGAGCGAGAAGGAGCGCGCCGCGCAGGAGGAGGCCCAGCGCCAGCGTGAGGCGCGCCACGAGGCCACAGGCGCCGGCGCCACCACGAGCCCCGCCCCGCCGGCGACCCCGAGCACCCCGGCACCCTCGCCGCAGCTGCAGCCGCAGAGCGGCCAGCCGGCACAGAGCAATGTGCCGCAGACCACGCAGATCACCTTGCCTGGCAAGCAGGGCGCCAAGAGCCGGACCACGTGGAGCGTGCAGACGAGCGTGGGCGATCAGAGCGCGGCGACCTACGCCGCGCCGCACTCGCAGGCGAGTGCCGCGGGCAGCCAGTGATCGCGCGGCGTCGCTGGGCTTAGGCGCAGGGAGTCAGGGTGAACGACGTATCGAGAACGCCCGCCGAGAGCGCTGCGCCCGCGGAGCCTGTCGAGCGGCGTCTGTCCTTCGCCTTCGCCAAGCGCCACGGCATCCTCGTCAAGGAGCTGCAGGACGGCTACGCGCAGTGCGCCTACCGCGCCGGCGCCTCACCGCTCGCGCTCGCCGAGGTACAGCGCTACCTGCGCCTGCCGCTCAAGGTCGAGCGCGTGGACGAGGCATCCTTCGATGCCATGCTGCGCGCCTCCTACGAGGCGGGCTCGGATGCCATGCAGGCGGTCGAGGGGTTCGAGGACACCACGGACCTCGCGCATCTGGTTCCCGAGCAGGATCTGCTCGAGAGCGAGGACGACGCACCCATCATCCGCCTCATCAACGCGGTGCTCACGCAGGCGGTCAAGGAGAACGCCTCCGACATCCACGTCGAGCCCTTCGAGAACCGCCTCGTCATCCGCTTTCGCGTGGATGGCGTGCTGCGCGAGGTGCTGCAATCCAAGCGCGCGGTGGCCCCGCTCGTGGTCTCGCGCATCAAGGTCATGTCGAAGCTCGACATCGCCGAGAAGCGTCTGCCGCAGGACGGGCGCATCAGCCTGCGCATCGCCGGGCGCGCGGTCGACGTGCGCGTCTCCACCATCCCGTCCGGACACGGCGAGCGCGTGGTGCTGCGTATCCTCGACAAGCAGGCGGGGCGGCTCGATCTCTCCGCGCTCGGCATGGACGAGAAGACCGGCAAGCTGATCGATGAGCTCATCTTCAAGCCGCACGGCATCCTGCTCGTGACCGGACCCACGGGCTCGGGCAAGACCACCACGCTCTACGCAGCGCTCGAGCGCTTGAACGACAACACGCGCAACATCATGACGGTCGAGGATCCGATCGAGTACTACATCGACGGCATCGGCCAGACCCAGGTGAACACCAAGGTCGAGATGACCTTCGCGCGCGGCCTGCGCGCCATCCTGCGCCAGGACCCCGACGTGGTGCTGATCGGTGAGATCCGCGACCTCGAGACGGCGCAGATCGCCGTGCAGGCCTCCCTCACCGGGCATCTGGTGCTCTCGACGCTGCACACCAACACCGCGGTGGGTGCGGTCACCCGCCTGCGCGACATGGGCATCGAGCCGTTCCTGCTCTCCTCGAGCCTGATCGGCGTGCTGGCGCAGCGCCTGGTGCGCGTGCTCAACCCCGAGACGAAGGAGCCCTTCGTCGCGGGTGAGTACGAGCGGCGCGTGCTCAATCTCGGGCCGCACGATCCCTCCCCCACGCTCTATCGCCCCGGCCGCGATGCGGGCGGCGGCTATCGCGGCCGCAGCGGTGTGTACGAGCTGGTGCTGGTCGATGACACCATGCGCACGATGATTCACGACGGCGCGGCCGAGCACGAGCTCGAGCGCTATGCGCGCACACTCACGCCCTCGATCCGCGACGACGGGCGCGCCAAGGTGCTCGCCGGCGAGACGACGCTCGAGGAAGTGCTGCGCGTCACTCACGAGGATTGAGCCTGCGATGGGAGCCTTCGAGTACACCGCACTCGATACCGGCGGCCGCGAGCGCAAGGGCATCCTCGAGGGGGATACCGCGCGGCAGGTGCGCCAGCAGCTGCGCGAGCGGCAACTGCTGCCGGTGTCCGTCATGGAGGTGGCCCGCAAGGAAGCCACCGAGCAGCAGCAGCGCTCCTTCAGCTTCGCGCGGCGCGTCTCGGCGGCCGATCTGGCGCTGTTCACCCGCCAGCTCGCCACACTGGTGCGCGCCGGCCTGCCGCTCGAGGAGTCCCTGCTGGCCGTGTCGCAGCAGACCGAGAAGCCGCGCGTGCAGAGCATCGTGCTCGGCGTGCGCTCGAAGGTGATGGAGGGACACACGCTCGCGAGCGGCCTCGCCGACTTTCCGCGCGTCTTTCCCGAGATCTATCGCGCGACGGTGGCCGCCGGGGAACAGTCGGGCCACCTCGACAAGGTGCTCGAGCGGCTCGCCGACTACACCGAGAGCCGCGAGGAGATGCGCCAGAAAGTGCTCGGCGCGATGCTCTATCCGATCGTGCTCAGCATCATGTGCTTCGGCATCGTGTCGGGGCTGCTGGTGTACGTGGTGCCCAAGGTCGTGAGCGTATTCGAGTCGAGCCATGCGCAGCTGCCTCTCATGACACGCGTGCTCATCGGCGTCAGCGGCTTCTTCCGCGATAACGGCATCTACCTGCTGGTGGGCGCGGCGCTCGCGGCCTTCGTGCTCTCGCGCTGGCTGCGCCGCCCGGCAGCGCGGCGCCGCTTTCACCTGCTGCAGCTGCAATTGCCGCTGATGGGCAAGCTCGTGCGCGGGTTCAACACGGCGCGCTTCACGCGCACGCTGAGCATCCTCACCGCGAGCGCGGTGCCGGTGCTCGAGGCGCTGCGGATCTCGGGGGAGGTAGTCACGAACGTGCCGATGCGCGATGCGATCATCGAGACCTCCCAGCGCGTGCGCGAGGGCGCGCCCATCGGCCGCTCGCTCGCTGCCAGCAAGCTCTTCCCGCCGATGAGCATCCACCTCATCTCGAGCGGTGAGTCGAGCGGGGAGCTCGAGACGATGCTCGAGCGAGCATCGGCCAGCCAGGAGCGCGAGCTCGACGGTCTGCTCACCGCGCTCGTCGGCCTGCTCGGGCCCTTGCTCATCGTGGTGATGGGGCTGTTCGTCATGGGCATCGTTTTTGCAATGCTCCTGCCGATTTTCGAGATGAATCAGCTGATTCGTTGAGCGCCGCAGAAGGACGTTGCGCGGCGGAGGGAACCGCATTAAGTTTCGCGGGCACGCCCCACTGGAGCAGCCCGCGGTTGGGTTCGTAATACAGCACGTGCCAAGCTTTGTCCGCCATGAGCGAGAAGCCTGAATCGGATGAGTTCGAGGACGAGGAATCCGACGAGCCGGTCGGTGAGGATAATGACGTCGACCTCGATCAGGTGATCAAGGACCTGGACCTCGCCAAGCGGCGGGCGCAGAAGGGCGGCGATCCGGCGTGGCGCAGGCTCGAGAAGCTGATCGAGGACAAGCGCACCGCGGAGCTCACCAGCGACTTCGACGATTACGACATCGGAGAGGATGGCGAGGACTCCAAGGACGCGCAGCGCTCGCGGCACTGAGCGCGCGGCGCCTCAGGCGCTCTTTGCGCCGCACCGTAGCGCAGTCGCAACGGATTGTTAGAAACGGTACTGGCGCACAGTAGCGACATTTCCCGCATTGCGCGGCTGCGGCTATGATGATGCTGCGCCACAGAGCCGCTCGTAACCTTTACTTACACGCCAGCGGGTGACCAGCGAATGACTCCTTCCCGACACTTGCCGCTGCGCGCACTGCTGCCCCTGCTTTGCTGTGCGGCACTCGCCGCCTGCTCCGTGCAGACCAATGGGTCGGCGACCGCCAACGTGCCGGCGACTTATTCGCACGTATACGTGACCGTCCAGCAGGTCTGGTTCAACACCAACGCGAGCACCAACCCCGCCGACAGCGGCTGGCAGAAGTTCACGTTCTCCACCCCCTACACGCTCGACCTGGTGCAGCTCACGAACGGCGCGCTCGGCCAGTTCGCGAGCAATCTGAACCTCGCGCCCAACACCTACAGCGAGATGCGTCTGCTGCTCACCGATCGCACCGCCACCCTCGCCGCCTCGGCGCAAACGGCCGGCGCGCTCTACAACGATGAGGTCGACTACACCGACAGCAGCGGCAATCTGCATCAGGTGCCGCTGGAGATCCCCAATGCCGCGCAGGGCATCGGTGTGCCGATCACCCTCACGGTGGCCGTCAACGACAATGCCTCCCAGGGCCTCGGGTCATTCTTCAGCTCCTCCTCCTCGAGCAGCTCCGACAGCTCGAGCTCCGATCTGTTCGGCACGAACACCTCGAGCTCCAGCTCCTCCTCCTCCAGTACCTGCAGCAGTGTCAGCTCCTCCTCCACCCTGGGTACCGCCGGAGCGAGCACCGGCTGCTCGGGCTTTGCCACCACCAACATCGAGAACGCAGCGGTGTACTTCGATGCCTCGCGCGATCTGGTGGCGTTCAACGCGAGCGGCACCGCCGGCTTCCTGCTCAACCCGCATCCGAGCGGCTACGATCTGAACTACGTGGGTACGATCCAGGGACAAGTGGATCTGTCCTCGCTCACCACCACGAGCGGCACCGAGTATGAGGTCACCGCCGAAGGGGTCAGTGCGGACGGCACCCACCACGTGGTCGTCGCCAGTGCGCCGCTCACCTCCTCGGGCAGCTTCGTGCTGTATCCGCTGTCCACCGAAGCGGGCGCGCCGAGCAGCTACGACCTGGTGATCCACGGTCCGGACCTCACCACCACCATCATCAAGAGCGTGCCGGTGCAGTCGGGGAGCCCCTCGACGGCGAGCTCGGTGACGTGGACGGGCGTGACGCTCGAGGCCGCCAGCTCCTTTTCGGTCAATCTCGCCACCGGCAGCGCCGTCAAGTACGCCGGCACATCGGTCGGCTTCTATCAGACGCTGCCGATCTCCGGAGAGATTCCCTATCTGATCGAGACCTACCCGATCGATCCCATCACCGGCACCTACGACACCGCACCCTCGCTCTCCGCCGGCGGACTGCAGTACGGCACCTACGATGACGGCTCGGTCACCCTCTCGAGCGCCACGCCGAGCGAGGGCACCGCCAGCTACAAGGTCTCGGGGAGCTCGGCCATCTACGGGGACGGTCCGTTCACGACCACCGTGGCCGCGCCCTCCGCTGCGAGCACCACGGCCACATTCTCGGTGGCCGCGTTCGGCATTCCCTCGGGCAGCTCCGCCGGCACGGTCAGTGGCACGCTGAGCGTCGTCTCACCGGGCAAGTACAACGAGGGCATGCTGATACTGACCCAGAACGGCGCCATCGTGTCGGCGGCCTCCATCAGCGCGTACCTCAGCGCCGCATCGAGCTCGGAAACCTGGCTCAGCAACGTGCCGACCGGGCACGTCTACTACGCGGAAGTCTGGGTGTGGAATTCCTCCGACCCCTCGAGCACTTTCAGCCGCCAGCCCTACTCCGGCCCGATCGACCTCACCAGCGGCAGCGTCACGGGGCTGACACTGAGCGTCGACTGACCTCAATGAAAGTCGCGTGATGCGGCCGTGAGGCGCGGCATCATCGCCGAGCGGTCGATGAGGCGCTGCACCACCAGGTGCACGATCTCTCCCTGACGCTGCAGCTGGCCACGGGCCTCGAGGATCTGCGATTCCACGAGCGGTCGGCGCTGCGACTCACCGACGCTCTGCCAGACGATGAGATTCACCTGACCGGTCTCATCCTCGATGGTGACGAAGGTCACCCCGTTGGCATTGGCGGGGTGCTG
>DATJSR010000099.1:0-29388 GCA_035504015.1 Steroidobacteraceae bacterium | reverse complement strand
GGGCAGCCGCGCCCCGGCCAGCCGCGCCCCTGCCCGCCCCGCCCGTTACACAGGGGCTGCAGCGCTCCCTGCGCCATATCGAGAAGCTTCGCTCGCAGGGCAAGAGCGCCGAGGCCGAGCGCGAATGGACGGCGCTGCTCGAGCGCTATCCGGGGTTGCGACAGAGCTCTGCTGCATCGAGCGAAGGAGAAGCCGCTGCGGCGCGTGCCAGGCCGTAGCGATCGGTACTGCCTCGCGCGCGGCACCCGGTAATATCGCGAGCTCGCTCGTCGTTTCGGAGCCATTCATGAAGCCAGCCGTCAATGTCGCGATCACCGGTGCTGCCGGGCAGATCGGCTACGCCCTCGCCTTTCGGGTCGCCTCGGGTGCCATGCTCGGAGCGGACCAGCCGATCAATCTGCATCTGCTGGAGATCACCCCGGCGCTGCCCGCCCTGCAGGGTGTGGTCATGGAGCTCGACGATTGTGCGTTCCCCACGCTGCAGCGCGTGGTGGCCACGGACGACGCACGGGCGGCCTTTCGCGACTGTCACGTGGCGCTGCTCGTCGGCGCGCGGCCGCGCGGCCCCGGCATGGAGCGCAAGGACCTGCTGCTCGCCAACGCGCAGATCTTCTCGGCGCAGGGCAGGGCCCTCAACGAGGCGGCGGCGCGCGACGTCAAGGTGCTCGTGGTCGGCAATCCTGCGAACACCAACGCGCTCATCGCGCGCGCCAATGCCAGGGACCTCGATGCGCGGAACTTCACCGCCATGACGCGCCTCGACCACAATCGCGCGCTGGCGCAGCTTGCTGCTAAGACGGGCACGCACGTGACGGCGATCCGGCGCATGACGATCTGGGGCAATCACTCCTCGACGCAGTACCCCGATCTCAGTCACTGCCTGGTCGCCGGCAAGGCGGCCTCGACGCTCGCCGATCGGCAATGGATCACGGAGAGCTTCATCCCGGTGGTGCAGCAGCGCGGCGCGGCCGTGATCAAGGCGCGCGGCTCCTCCTCGGCGGCCTCCGCCGCTGCGGCGGCCATCGATCACGTGCGCGATTGGGTCCGGGGCACGGCCTCGGGAGACTGGGTCAGCATGGCGGTGCCGGCCGACGGCAGCTACGGAGTGCCCGAGGGCGTCATCTACTCCTACCCGGTCACCTGCCAGGCTGGGCGCTACGAGATCGTGCCCGGTCTTGCGATCGATGACTTCAGCCGGCAGCGCATGCAGGCGAGCCTCGCCGAGCTGCAGGAGGAGCGCGCCGGCGTCAAGGACCTGCTCGGCTGAACCCCATGATCGGCGCCATCCTGGTCCTCCTCATCCTCGCCGCCGGCGCCTATGCGGTGACGCAGGTCGGCGGCATCATCCTGCTGCTGTTCATCGCGGCAGTGCTGCTGCTCGCTTACCTGCGAGTGTCGCTGCTCGCCTTCTCGCTCACCTTCACGGTGCTGCTCGGCAGCTACAGCGTGCTGGGCGCAGCGGCGCCGCTGTGGAAAGGCGCGCTGTGGGTCCTGCTGGCGCTGCTGTGGACCCTCAACGTGCGCCCGCTGCGCAAGCGCGTGGTGAGCCGTCCCTTCATGAAGGCGTACCGGCGGCTGCTCCCCTCGATGTCGACGACCGAGAAGGAGGCGCTCGAGGCCGGGACGGTATGGTGGGACGGTGAGCTCTTCACGGGCGCCCCCCGTTGGGAGCGCCTGCTCGCAACGAAGCCGCCCCAGCTCTCGGCGGAGGAACAGGCCTTCCTCGACGGACCGTGCGAGGAGCTGTGCCGCATGATCGATGACTGGGACATCACGCATCGGCGCGCCGACATGCCGGCGGAGGTGTGGCAATTCCTCACCTCGCGCGGCTTCTTCGGCATGATCATTCCAAAATCCTACGGCGGCCTGCAGTTCTCCGCCTACGCGCACTCCTGCGTGCTCACCAAGATCGCGAGCCGCAGCGCCACCGTCGCCTCCAACGCCGCAGTGCCCAACTCACTCGGTCCCGCGGAGCTGCTCAACCACTACGGCACCGAGGAGCAGAAGCGTCACTACCTGCCGCGTCTCGCGCGGGGCGAGGAGATTCCCTGCTTCGCGCTCACCGGTCCGCGCGCCGGCTCCGATGCCGCCTCCATTCCCGACACCGGCATCGTGTGCCGCGGTGAGTGGCAGGGCCGCGAGACGCTGGGCATGCGTCTCAACTTCTCCAAGCGCTACATCACGCTCGCGCCGATCGCGACGGTCATCGGGCTCGCGTTCCGGCTCTTCGATCCCGAGCATCTGCTCGGTGAGCGCGAGGACATCGGCATCAGCTGCGCGCTCATTCCGCGCGATACGCCCGGCGTCAGCATCGGACGACGGCACTTTCCGCTCAACATTCCTTTCCAGAACGGTCCCGTCCAGGGACGGGACGTGTTCGTGCCGATCGACTTCATCATCGGCGGCCCGAAAATGGCGGGACAGGGCTGGCGCATGCTGGTCGAGCAGCTCTCCGTCGGGCGCTGCATCTCCCTGCCCTCGAATGCGACGGGCGGCGCAAAGGCTGCGGTCTGGGCGAGCGGGGCCTACGCGCGCATCCGCCGCCAATTCAACACCTCGATCGGGCGCTTCGAGGGCGTGCAGGCGGTGCTCGCGCGCATGAGCGGGCTCACCTACATCATGGATGCGGCGCGCTCGGTGACCGCCGGCGCCATCGATGCGGGCGAGAAGCCCTCGGTGCCCTCGGCGATGCTCAAGTACCACCTCACCGAGATGGGCCGACAGGTCGCCAACGACGCCATGGACGTGCACGGCGGCAAGGCGATCATGCTCGGCCCGCGCAACTATCTGGCGCGCGGCTACGAGAGCGTGCCGGTCGCGATCACCGTGGAGGGCGCGAACATCCTCACACGCAGCCTCATCATCTTCGGTCAGGGCGCGGTGCGCTGCCATCCCTTTGTGCTGCGCGAGATGAACGCGGCGCGCGACAGCGACCGCCGCCGCGGCGTCGATGCCTTCGATGCGGCGCTGTTCGGACACATGGGGTTCGCCGTCTCGAACGCCGTGCGCTCCCTGGTGATGGCGCTCACCTTCGCGCGCTGGCAGCGCGCGCCCGATCGCGGCCCCACGCGCCGCTACTATCAGCACATCGAGCGTTTCAGCGCCTCCTTCGCCTTCGCGGTGGACGTAGCGATGCTCAGCCTCGGGGGTTACCTCAAGAAGAAGGAGAACCTGTCCGCGCGCCTGGGCGACGTGCTCTCCTGCATGTATCTCGCCTCGATGGTGCTCAAGCATTACAACGACCAGGATCAGCCACCCGAGGACCTGCCGCTCGTCGAATGGGCGTGCCGTCATCTGCTCTATCACGCGCAGGAGCAGCTGCACGGTTTCCTGCGCAACTTCCCGAATCGCTTGCTCGCCGGCCTGATGCGCCTGCTCATCTTTCCGCGTGGCCTCACCTACTTCGCACCGAGCGATCGGCTCGGACGCACACTCGCGCAGCTCGTGACGCAGCCCTCCGAAGCGCGCGAGCGGCTCTGCCGTCTCGCCTACACGGAGCTGCAACCGCGCAATCCCCTCGGTCTGCTGAACGAGGCGTTGCTGCTCGCGCAGCGCACCGAGCCGCTCGAGCAGCGTATCCGGGTCGAGGGGGTCAAGACCGGCCGCGTCAGCGCGCTCGATCTTCCCGGCCGGATCGAGCAGGCGCTGGCGGCCGGCATCATCTCGGAGGCGGAGGCCGAGCTCCTGAGTGACTACGACCGCAAAGTCATGGAGCTCGTGAACGTCGACGACTTTGCCCCGCAAGAGCTCGCTGCGGAGGCTCGCTCGCAGGCAGGCGCGCCGGCCCCGTCACCCGCATCACCGCCCGCAGCCGCCGTCGAGCCCGCAGTCGCCGTCGAGCCCGCAGCCCCGGTCCAGCCGAGTGCCGAGCCGGCAGAGGACGCAGACGTGCGGCGCTCGGGCGTGCACGTCGTTTGAGGCGCCGCATGGGCGCACAGCCGTGACCGGGCCGGCGGATCCGCCGATCGGCGCGATGGTTGCGCCTTCCGCCCCGGCGCTTGCCGCGCACGGCCAGCCCTCCGACGAGCAGCACGTGGCGAGCCCCGCCCCGGTCACCTGCGCCAACTGCGGTGCCGAGGTGCTCGATCGCTACTGCGGACACTGTGGTCAGCGGCGCGGGCACGCCGTGCATTCGCTCGCGCACTTCGCCGCGGAGGCCACCGAGGATCTCACCCACGCCGACTCGCGCCTGTGGCGCACGCTGCTCGCGCTGCTCTTTCGGCCCGGTTTTCTGACGACCGAGTTCCTGGCGGACCGGCGTGCGCACTACCTGCCGCCGGTGCGGCTGTACCTGGTGCTGAGCGTCGTGTTCTTTCTGGTGGCGAGCTCGTTCTCCTCGGGAACGCACGTGATCATATTCGCTCCCAGCGGAGCGCTGCCGAGGGTCGAGACGAAGCACGAGCCGCTGGCGCAGCTGCTGAGGGAGTCGATGCAGGAGGCGCAACGAAGCGCAGCCACGTCGTCCGCGACGCCATCGACCGCGGCACCACCCGCCGCCGCCTCCGCGGCGCCATCCACCGCCTCCTCCCCGGCGCTCTCCTCCGTGCCACGGCCTGCGGCCAGCTCCTCGAGCGCGACCGCCGACCCTACGCAGCAGGCGGCGCAGGTGTGCGCCGAGCTCGAGGACTCGGGCACCGGGATGTTCGAGCGCTGGTTCCCCGGGCGCTGGCAGCGGGTGTGTCCGAGGATGCTCGCTGACAACGGTGCCAACGTCAGCGAGGCGCTCTTTCACAATCTGCCGCGCGCGCTGTTCGTGTTCATGCCCCTCATCGCGCTCGTGATGAAGCTGCTCTATCGGCATCCGCCGCGCTACTACGTCGAGCATCTGTTGTTTCTGCTGCACAACCATGCCTTCGTGTTCCTGACGTTCACGGCGTACCTGCTGCTCGTCGGGCTGACACCGCTTTCGCACGTGAGCCCGGGGCTGTTTCTGGCGCTCAGTGGCTACTCGGCCTGGTACCTGTACCGCGGCATGCGCCGCGTCTACGGACAGAGCCGCACGCGCACGGCCTGCAAGTTCGTGGTGCTCGCGGTCTGCTACGCCGTCAGCGGCGGACTGACACTCGCGCTCACGACCCTCTACAGCGTGCTCACGCTATGATCTAAGCTTGGCCGGCCGCGGCTCGATTCCACCGACAACGAGGAGATTCCCATGCGTGTCGCCCTGCTCGCCGCCTTCGTGCTCGCCAGCTCGCTCGCCTTCGCACAGGACACGGCCCATTGGCCGAGTGGTGCGCAGGTCTACATCATCAGCCCGCACAACGGGGCCATGGTGAAGAGCCCCGTCACGGTGCGCTTCGGCCTGAAGGGCCTCGGCGTGGCCCCGGCCGGCGTCAAGTTCGAGAACACCGGTCATCACCATCTGCTGATCGATGTGGAGCTGCCGTCGGATCTGAATGCCCCGCTGCCCAAGACCGAGAACATCCGCCACTTCGGCAAGGGCGAGACCGAGACCAGCCTGACGCTCGCGCCCGGCAAGCACACCCTGCAGCTGGTGGTGGGCGATGAGAACCACATTCCGCACACTCCGCCGCTCGTCTCCAAGAAGATCACGATCACCGTGGAATGAGCCCTCACCCGCGCGAGGAGCAGACTCGCTCCCCGGCCGGGGAATGGGTTGCGTGAGGCTGGCATGCGCTGGCAGCGGGCGATCCTGCACGTCGACATGGATGCGTTCTATGCATCCGTGGAGCAGCACGATCACCCGCGCCTGAAGGGTCGCCCCGTGATCGTCGGCGGCACGAGCGGGCGCGGGGTCGTGGCGGCGGCGAGCTACGAGGTCCGACGCTACGGCGTGCACTCCGCGATGCCCATGCGCAGCGCTCTGCAGCGCTGCCCGCACGCCGTGTGCGTGACGCCCCGCATGGGGCGCTACCAGGAAGTCTCGCATCAGGTCTTCAGTCTGTTTCGACAGCTGACACCGCTGGTGCAGGGTCTGTCGCTGGATGAGGCCTTCCTCGATGTCACGGCGCAGCCGCAGCCACCGGAGACGCTCGCGGCCGAGATCAAGCGCCGTATCCACTCGAGCACCGGTCTCACGGCCTCGGTCGGCCTCGCACCCAACAAGCTCGTCGCCAAGATCGCCTCGGATCTCGGCAAGCCCGACGGACTCACCATCGTTGCGGCGGCACAGGTGCAGGCCGTGCTCGATCCGCTCTCCGTGCGCCGCCTGCCGGGGCTGGGACGCAAGACGGGGGAGCGCGTCGAGGCCCTCGGGCTCGCCACCTTCGGTGCGCTGCGGTCCGCGCCGGATGGGCTGCTGTGGCCGGTGTTCGGCCGCTATGCGGGCCGCGTGCGCGAGCGCGCCGCCGGCATCGACGATCGTCCGGTGATCCCCGAACGAGACGAGAAATCGATCAGCGCCGAAGACACCTTCGCGCAGGACATTGCCGACGGCAGCCGGCTGCAGGCCGAGGTGGTGCAGCTTGCCGACCGCGCCTGCGCGCGGCTGCGTGCCAGCGGGCTGGTCGCCGGCTGTGTGGGCGTGAAGATCCGCCGCCAGGACTTCGCGACGTTCACGCGGCAGCGCAGCGTCGCGCCGCCGACCCGCGATCGACGTGCCGTCGCCGCGGTCGCGTCCGAGCTGCTGCAGCAGTGGCTCGCGGAGCACCCGGGCACGAAACTTCGGCTGCTCGGGGTTGCCTTAAGTGACTTCGGTCCGGCGACGCAGCTGGGTCTGTTCGATGGCGCACGGCCATCGCTCGATGCTGCGGTCGACGCCATCCACGAGCGCTTTGGGACGCGTGCACTGCGACGCGCCACCAGCATTAAGTAAGATCGCGCCTATGTATCTGTCCTTCTTCGGGCTCAACGAGAAGCCATTCGCGATCACGCCCGATCCGCGCTACCTGTACTTGAGCGAGCGCCACGCCGAGGCTCTCGCTCACCTGCTCTACGGTATCAACGAGGCGGGCGGCTTCGTGCAGCTCACCGGCGAGGTGGGCACGGGAAAGACCACCGTGATCCGCTCGCTGCTGGCGCAGACGCCACGGAACGCAGAGATCGCCCTGATCCTCAACCCGCGCATGACCGCGCCGGAGTTCCTGCTCACCATCTGCGAGGAGCTCGGCATCGGCGTACCGGATGCGGCGACGGGCAGCCTCAAGGATCTGGTCGACATTCTCAGCCACTATCTGCTCAAGGCGCACTCGGCGGGCAAGCGCATCGTGCTCGTCGTCGATGAGGCGCAGAATCTCGCCCCCGACGTGCTCGAGCAGGTGCGCCTGCTCACCAATCTCGAGACCACCACCCAGAAGCTGCTGCAGATCATCCTCATCGGACAGCCCGAGCTGCGCGAGCTCTTGGCCCGCAACGAGCTGCGCCAGCTCGCTCAGCGCATCACGGGCCGCTATCACCTGTGTCCGCTCTCGCGCCAGGAGACCGCCGCCTATGTGCGCCACCGCCTGCGCGTGGCGGGCGCCACGAGCGATATCTTCACGCCGCACGCCCTGCTCGAGGTGCATCGGCTCTCGGGCGGCGTGCCGCGAGTCATCAACGTGCTGTGCGATCGGGCGCTGCTCGGTGCCTACACTCAGGACCGGCACCGCGTGACGGCTTCGGTGGTAGGCCGCGCGGCGCGCGAGGTGTTCGGTCGGCGCATGCCCCCGTGGTGGCTGCCCTGGGCGGCGGGCGCGGTCACCGCGCTCGTGCTCGCCGCAGGCGGGATCGCGCTCTTCGAGCACGCTCCCTGGAGCGGCACGCCAGTGCGTCCGCTGGTGCAGGCACAGGCGGCCGAGCCCCACGCGGGGACCGCGGCGCACCTGACACCCGTCTCCACGGGCAGCGCTGAGCGCCCCGCCCAGGCGACGCTCTCCATGGGAAGCACCGCGCGCAACGCCGATCCAGCCGCGGCCCCGCTGGCGCAGCTGCTCACGCAGCATACACAGGAGACCGATCCGGACAGCGCCTTCGCCAAGCTGTTCGCGCTCTGGGGGGCGCGTTACGCGGCGACCAGCGTCGATCCCTGCACGCAGGCGACCCAGCAGGGCCTCGAGTGCTACACCGGCCGCGGCTCCTTCGCGCAGCTGCGGCTGTACAACCGCCCGGCCATCCTCATGCTCAACGACGATGCCGGCAAGCCGCACCAGGTGGTGATCTCCGCCCTCGACGATGAGCAGGCGAGCATCGATCTCGGCGGCTCCCGGCGTGTCGGCATCGCCGAGCTCTCACGCTACTGGTTCGGCGACTTCGTGCTGTTGTGGCGGCCGGATACGCACAATCTGAAGCCGCTCTCGCTCGGCATGCGGGGGGAGGACGT
Source organism: Steroidobacteraceae bacterium (assembly GCA_035504015.1). Lineage (GTDB taxonomy): Bacteria > Pseudomonadota > Gammaproteobacteria > Steroidobacterales > Steroidobacteraceae > JASHUC01. The sequence continues at coordinate 21,131 of DATJSR010000099.1, read as the reverse complement.
GCGGCGCCTGCGCGCGCATCTGGAGAAGCTGCAGGGGCTCGCCGGCTCACAGCCCGGCAGCGACCTGTTCGACGAGGAGCTCGGGCGCCTGGTGCGCGAGTTCCAGCGCACGCATCGCCTGACCGTGGACGGGGTGGCCGGCGTGCAGACCCTGGTGGTTCTCAACAGCGCAACGGCGGAGCCGCACTCCCCGCTGCTGCTCGCTTCTCTGCACGGCGGCTGACCGATGTCCTTCATCCTCGAAGCGCTCAAGAAATCCGAAAGCGAGCGACAGCGCCAGAGCGGCCCCGCGCTGTTCGAAGTGAAAGTGGCGCCACCGCGCAGCCGCTTCGCGCTGTGGATATCGATCCTCGGCGCCTTGCTGCTCATCAACGTGATCGGCGTCGGCTGGATGCTGTTGCGGGGCTCCGCCCCGCGAAGCGGCGCCACATCGACGGTCGCGAGCCCGGTGCCTGTGCCGGCGGCGGGTCTCGGCGGGGTGGTCTCGGCGAGAGCACCCGGTCTCGGCCCGCGCTCGGCGGCAGTGGCTCCCGTGCCCGCCACCGCAAGCCCTCTCCCATCGAGGGAGCCGACCCCCGGCGCCTTGACGACCCCACCTGCCGCAGAGTCGGCCGAAGCCCCGCCGCCTGCAGCCGCCACCGAGGCGGCGCGCAATGCGAATGCGGAGGACCTCGCGCCGGCGGTCGAGCCGCCCCGCGGTGCGAGCGACGGTGTCGTGCGCGGGACGGCGAGCGGACTGCCGACCTACCAGGATGCCGCGGCTGTCCCGGGGGCCAACATCCCGGAGCTGCGACTCGATCTGCACTCGTACTCGGCGCGGCCCGACGAGCGTTTCGTCTTCGTGAACATGACGAAGCTTCACGAAGGGGACTCCCTGCCGCAGGGGGTGCGGGTTGAGGCCATCACGCCCGAGGGCGTGATCCTGTCCTATCAGGGAACGAAGTTCATTCTGCAGCACCAGTGAGATCCACCAGCAGCGGCCAGTGATCGGAGCCGATGCGCGGCCCGCGAGCGCAGCGCACGACGGCAAGGTCGCGCGAGTAAAGCACGTGGTCGATGGCGATGCCGGCCAGGGGCAGAAAGGTCGGCCAGGTCGGCTGCCATCCCGCACCGTGCGCTGCATCCTCGAGCCCGCTCGCGCGCAGCAGCTGCGCGAAATGTGGCGAGAACGGCGTGATGTTGAGATCTCCCGCGACGATGAGCGGGGTCGCAGTGGCGCGCGAGAGGCTGGCCAGCCACGCGAGCTCGCGGTTGCGCTCGGCGGAGACGCCCGGGCCGATCGGCCAGGAAGGATGCACACCAAGCAGATGAACCCGACGAGCGGGCATCTCGAGCACCGCGCTCACGGCCGGATCGGCATGGGGACCGAGCGGCAGAGTCATCGGCTGCGTCAGCGGCCAGCGCGACAGCAGCAGCGTGCCATGACCGTGGCCGCGCGGCGTGCCCGGGCCGGTGTAGTACTGCTGCGGGTACACATCGCGCAGGGCCTCGAGCGCCTGTCGCCAGGCGGGCGTCACCTCGACGAGCACGACCGCGTCGGGGCGTACCACGCGCAACCAGGCGATGACCCGCTCGTAGTGAGGGTTTGAGTAGAGCACGTTGATCGAGGCGACACTCAAGGCGAGCGCCCGAGCCCGCACCTGCTCCTGCGGCGGTGCCATCCGTGTCGGCGTCGCTCGCGCGAGCAGCACCGGCGCGGCAAGTGCCGCATTGAGCAGCACGACCAGCGTCGCCGCGAGCGCCCACCCCCAGCGCCGGCGCGCGGCGAGCAGCAGTGCCGCAAGCACACCGAGCGCGGCATACTGGGGCCGGAAATGCACGGCGAGATCACCCAGCCAGAAATCTCGGGCGCTCGCGGCGAGAAGCGTTGCCGCTCCCGTTGCGGCTGCCGCCAGGACGGCGAGGCGCTCGAGCATTCGGGCGGGAGGGGGCATCGGGGCGCGCTCGAGCTTGACCGGCGGGGCACAACCACTGGGTTGCGGCCAGTGAGATTATGGCGACGAGTTTCACAGAATCTGCCGGTTCGAGGCGACAGATGTCGACCCGCTGCGTCATCGTCGTACACTTGAGCCGCTCGAAGCTCGCCCGACCTCCGGCTCTCACGCGCGCAAGGTCCATCGAATCGTGAGTGCAGTGCAACATGCCGCTCCGCATCTTGCCGAGGCGCCGGTGCTCCCGGCCAATGGCGCCGGCGTGGCCGAAAGCCTGGTCGCGCTCACGCACGATGAGACACTCATTCAGACCCTGAGCAGCGTTGCTCCGGAGCACGCCCTGCACGTCGTGGCGGAGGAGACCGCGCTGTCCGCCCGGGTTGCGGGCGAGCCGACGGGCGTAGCGCTCCTCGATGCATCGGCGGTGCACACGCCGCTCCCGGAGCTCACGCGGCGCCTGCGGGCACAGTTTCCGGACCTGGTGCTGGTGGTCGCCGGGGGCCCCCAGGATCAGGCACTGATCGCCTCGCAGGTCACCCAGGGCACCGTCTATCGCTTTCTGCACAAGCCGGTGTCCGAGCAGCGCGTGAAGCTGTTCGTCGATGCCGCCTGGCGCCGGCACGACGTGGAGCATGCGGCCACCGGCAGCTTCGCCGCCCTGAAGCTCGACAGCGGCACGAGCGAGCCCACGCTGCCGCGCGCGGCGCTCTGGGGCATCGGAGCCGCGGTCGCGTGCGCATGCGGACTCGCCCTGTGGCTGCTGCTGCGATCGACGACTCCGGTCCCGGGCGCGCGCAGCACGCAGCTCCCGGCGCCGGCGGCGACGCCCGCCGCGCGCGCGCAGCGCAGCGCGCAGTCGCTCACCGATTCGCTCCTCACACGTGCGGATGCGGCGCTCGCACAGGGCACACTGAGCGCGCCGCCCGCCGAGAACGCGGCGGATCTGTATTCCCAGGCACTGCAGCGCGATCCGGGGAACGCGCGCGCCCGCGCAGGTCTTGCCAAGGTGCTCGACCAGCTGCTCGATGCTGCCGAGCAGGCGCTGCTCTCCGAGCAGCTCGACAGTGCCGCGCGCCTCACCGCCGCGGCGCGCGCGCTGCAGCCCGACAACGTGCGCGTCGCGTTCCTGCTCGCCCAGCTCGCCAAGGAGCGCGAGCGCAGTCACGCGAGCGCTGCCAGCGCGGCGAGCGCCAGCGCCGCTGCCACGCGCTCGGCTGCCGCATCCAGCGCCGCCGCGCACGGCGCGCAGCAGCTCGCGCAGGCTCGCGCCGCGCTGCAGAGCGGGCAGCTCACCGAGGCCGAGCGGCTGCTGCTCGCCGCGGGCGACGCCGGCGCCGCACCCGAGGAGCTCGCGACGCTGCAACGCCAGCTGCAGAGCTTGCGCATCGCGGCGAAGGCGAGCGCCATGGCGCGCGACTCAGAGCTGTTTCATCAGCGCCTCGCGCAGGGTCAGCTGGTGGAGCCGGCCGCCGACAGCGCCAAGTTCTATTACGAGCAGCTGCTCGCCGCCGAGCCCGCGCACCCCTCGACGGTGCTCGCGCGCGATGCGCTCGCCGCGCGCCTGCTGGAGGAGGCGCGCAAGGCGGCGGGCCACAACGATCTCGATGCTGCACAGGGATGGCTCACGCAGGCGCGCGCCGTCGATGCGAGCGCGGCAGATGCCTCGGGCCTCGAGCAGACGCTGGCCGCCGCGCGCAACGCTCAGAACATCATCAGCGCCACGCAGCTGCAGCGGGTGCATTACGTCGCGCCGGTCTATCCGACGCTCGCCGAGAGCCTCGGCCGCGCCGGGGTCGTCGAGCTCGAGTTCACCGTACGTACCGACGGCAGCGTGGGGGACATCCGGGTGACGAACGCCGAGCCAGCGCGGATGTTCGATGCGGCGGCACTCGATGCGGTGCGCCAGTGGCGCTACAAGCCGGTGCAGCGCGACGGCCACCCGGTCGATCAGCGCGTGCGACTGCGCGTGACGTTCTCACTCGCCCCGTGAGCGGCCACGCATGAGAGCGCAATCCGCATGAAAGCCCGACTGCTGATCGTCGATCGCGATGGGCGCTACCGCGAGTGGCTGCGCCATCATCTCGGTGTGCTCGCCCCCGACGGCAAGATCCAGGGCTTCGACGTCGAGGGCTTCCTGCGCGTGCGCGAGTCGGTCACGCGCGCCGACTACGATCTGGTGCTGCTCGCGGCACATTTCGGCGAAAGCCCCGAGGACCCGAACGCCGAAGGCCTCGAATGGCTGCGACAGCTGCGCGACCTCGAGGTGTTCCCGGCGCTCGTCGCCATCGCCGAAGGCGGCAACGAGCTGACGGCGGTTCGCGCGCTGCAGCTCGGCGCGCTCGACTATCTGCCGAAGCGCCTGCTCACGCCCGAGAGGCTGCGCACCGCCGTGCGGCTCGCCCTGCGCCGCGTGGAGCTGCGCGTCGAGGAGCAGCCCTTGCCGCGCGAGAGCGCCGCGGCGGAGCGCTCGCTGCGCGATCCGATCCCCGGCTACACCATCCGCCGCACCATCGGCCAGTCGGAGAAGGCGATGGTGTATCTCGCGCACAGCGCCGCGCTCAACGCCGACGTGGCGCTGAAGGTCAGCAAGAGCGAGCGCGACGAGGCGAACGAGCGGCAGTTCCTGGCGCGCGAGCGTGCCGCCATCACCGCCATCCGTCATCCCGGGATCGTGACACTCTACGATTACGGTGTGCACCAGGCACGCGAGTACCTGGCGATGGAGTACTTCCCACGCGGTGACCTCAAGGCGCGCCTGCAGCGCGGCATGCTCGAGTCCGACGCGCTGCGCTACATCGAGCAGATCGCGCGGGCGCTCGAGGTGGTGCACCAGGCCGGGGTGGTCCACCGCGACCTGAAGCCACCCAACGTGATGCTGCGCGAGAGCGACGAGATCGTGCTCATCGACTTCGGTCTCGCGCGCAGCCTGCTCGTGACTGCGAACAGCACGCGCAAGGGCGTGCTGCGCGGCTCGCCCTATTACATGAGCCCGGAGCAGGCACTCGGCGACGCCCTCGATGCGCGCACCGATATCTACAGTCTCGGCATCATCTGCTACGAGCTGCTGACCGGCCGCAAGCCCTATACGGGCAACTCCGCCATGGACGTGCTGCAGCAGCACGTCAACTCGCCGCTGCCGAAGCTGCCGCGCCCGCTCGAGCATCTGCAGCCGCTGCTCGATGGCATGCTGGCGAAATCCCGCGACGAGCGCTTCGCCAGCGCTGCACAGGTGATCGAGGCGGTGTCGGGGCTGCGCAGCTTGCGCAGCGGGGCCGCCGCCTCGGATGCCGCCGCGGCGGTGTAGCCGCGGCTAGCCGTGCCCCACGACCGCGGGGGCAGCGGCCACGGCGCTCTTGTCCTTCTGATAGGCGCGTCCCAGGAACACACCGACCAGAGCCCAGACCGCCGCGAGCGCAGCACCGAGCAGGGCGATGAAGGCGGGAGTCCAGCCCGCATGGCCCACCGCCTCCTGGACCTGACTCGACAGGGCATCGCCGCCCCGGTAGATGGTCACGTCGATGAGGTTCTTCGCCTTGTAGCGCGTCTCGTTGTCCACGATGCTGAACAGCATCTCGCGACCGGGACGGATGAAGGCGTACTCGCCGACGCGCCGCAGGACCATGACCGTCGCGAGCACCGCGAAGGTCCCGGTGAACGCGAGGCCGATGAAGCCCCCCACCATCAGCACCGGCACGAAGGTCACGAGCGCGATGACCCCCAGGCGCTGGGCAATGCGCCCGGTGAGAAAGATCTGCAGCAGCACGGTCAAGGTCTGCACGACCGTGTCCATGATGCTGAACACCCGCGTGCGAGTCTCTTTGTCGTGGAAGGTCTCCGACACGATGCGCAGCTGCTCGAAGTAGAGGAAAGTGGTCGCCGTCGCGAGCAGCACGATGAAGCAGCAGATGCCGAGCAGGTAGGGCGACTTCAGCAAGGCGGTGAAGCCCTCGAAGGGATTGCCGCCCAGGGGCCGATCCCGCGCGCCGCGCTCGCCAGGGCCGCCGGGGCTCGACCCGCGCCAGATGTTGATGAGCGTTCGCTGGCACCCGATGGTGATCACGAACATGGCGGCGCCCATGAACAGCACACCCGTATTGCCGATCTGCCCGACGAGCAGCGTCGTCAGGAATGGACCGACCAGAGCGCCGGCGGTGCCGCCCGCCGCAATCACGCCGAACAATCGCTTGGCCTGCTCTTTGTTGAACAGCTCGAGCAGGAAGCTCCAGAACACCGACACCATGAACAGGTTGAGTACGCTGATCATCACGTAGAAGAACTGCATGCTGCGCACGTTCTGCGGATCGGACTTCATGACCAATCCCACCGCGGCGAGCGCGATCGCGATGAAACCGTAGATGAAGGGCAGCAGCACCGAGCGGCGCACGCGCGCGACGAGCCAGCCATAGATGGGAACGATCGCGATGGAGGTGATCCAGGTGATGAGAAACAGGTGGGTTACGCGATCGCGGCCGAGGATGGTGCCCGCGGTCTCCCGCACGGGGCGCACGGCGAAGTAGCCGGCGAAGATGAAGAAAAACAGGATGAAGGCCGCGACGACCGCCGGCATCTCCGCCGGGTCGATGTTGGTGCTGCGTCCGAGCGCGCGCGCGAGCAGGGATTGTTTTTGGTTTGTCATAGGCGGCTCATGATAGCCAAGCGCCGTGCAAGCTGTCGCGCACGCTCGCAGGGCCGCGGACGGCTCGCTCCATCCTCATCCGCGCGTCACACGATCCCTCCCGCGAGGTCACAGGGCGCTCGGGCGCACGGGGCCTGCCGCGCCCACTGCGGGCGGGGCGGCGCCCGCCTGCACGCGGCGCAGGTGCTCGTAGCGGTGGCCGAGCGCGAAGGCCACGGTGCCCCAGAGCATCGAGACACCACAGCCCACGAGCGAGCAGCCCGCGATGCCCAATCCGAGGACGCGCAGACCGTCCTCGCCCCAGGCCGCACTCAGGTCGCCGAAGCGATAGCCGACCGTGTCGATGACGTTCTTGGTCCGGTAACGGTCGCGCTGCTCGACAACGGTGAAGCACATCTCGCGGCTCGGGCGTGCGATCGCGTACTGGGCAATGCGGCGCACGACCTGCACCACCTCGATCATGAGCAGCGTGGGAGAGAGCGCCAGAGCGGCAAACGCCACGATCATGAGCAGCGGATTGAGGATCAGCCCGGCGCTCACGCCGAAGCGCTGCACGATGCGCGTGAGCCCGAAGATGAGGATCGCGGCCGAGAGCAGATTCACGGCGAGGTCCATGTCGGCGATCACCACCGCACGTCCGGTGATGGCCTTGATCGATTTCTCGATGACCTCGGTCTGGAAGAAGTACGCGACCGTATTGACGTACGTCATCAGCACCATGAAGGCCGTCTGATTGAAGGCGTACGCCGAGCGAAACAGCTTCGCGAAGCCATCGAAGGCATTGCCGCCGAGCCCGTGATCGAGCGTCGAGCGCTGTGCCTCGCCCGAGTGCGCGCGCAGCACGTCCTTCTCGCGCATCAGCAGATGCACGAGCACGATGATCGCGCCGAAACCCGCAGCGGCGATCAGCAGCAGTCCGCGCAGCCCGACCGAGCCGACGGCGAGGCGCGTCACCGCCGATCCGCAGATGGCGCCCAGGCTGCCGCCCGCGGCGATGGGCGCGAACAGCCGCACCGCCTGTGCGGAGGCGAACAGATCCACCATCAGGCTCCAGAAGACGGAGATCATGAACAGGTTGGAGACGCTGAACCAGACGTAGTAGACCGCCGCGACCTCGCGCCCGTTGGCGTCGTGCCCGAACCACATCGCGAACAGCAGCACGTTGATCAGCCAGAACCAGAACACGCCCGGCAGCAGACGCCGCAGCTGCAGCCGCGAGGCGAGCGCGCCGAAGAGCGGCGAGGCGAGCAGCGTGCCGACGAAGGTGGCGGTGAAGAGCCACTGCAGGTGCTCGAAGCCGAACACCGTCGCTACCGTGTCGCGCACGGGACGCAGAATGTAGTAGCTGGTGAAGAGCACGAAATAGCAGCCGAAGGCGAGGGCCACGGCCTTGCGCTCGCGCGGCTCGATGCCCGCGAGGCGCTGCATCCATGGCGCGGCAGGGCCGCTCGGAGAACTGCTCATCGATACGGACTCACTGCCTGTCCTGGTGAGCCGCCCGGCGTGGCGTGCTGGCGCTGCCGGCCTGGCCGCGTCGCCATCATGCCCAATCGGAAGCGACGCGGTGCGCACAGCTGCTGTCGCCCCGCATCAAGGATTTGTCACACCGCTGTCACGGAGCGTACTCGCCGCAGAAGCAGGCGCTGAGAGTCGCGCCTGCTACGGCCGGCAACGAGGGCACGATCCGCGCAACATCAGCGCAGGACCGCCAGCCGCGCCAGGTTGAGCTGGACGGTGCCGTCGCGCGCGGCCCAGTCGCTGTACCAGCGGCGCACGGCCCCGAGCAGCGCCACGCAAGCCTCGCGGGTGGGTTCGCAGTGCAGGTCGCGCAGCTCGGTGAGCGCCCCGCGGCGGCGCGCCGGCGCTGCGCGCGAGAGGCGCCGCAGCCGCAGTTGGCGCAGCGGCCTGACCGGCACCACGGGCGCGGCGCCGGGCGGGCTCTCGAGATCGGCACCGTGCTCGACCGCCAGGCGGTAGAGATCGGCGGCCTGCGGCACGCTCATGGACGTGTCCGCCTTGCTCGGTCGCACCCACGCCTCGCACCACTCGAGGAAGCGCTCGCGCGAGCTGCCGAGATCCACGTGCGAGAGCGCGGCGCAGATGTGCGGCAGCGCGAGCGCGAGCGGCTCGGCCTCGCTCCACAGACCCTCGCGCAGCAGGTACTCCACATCCCCGAGATAGCTCTCGAGCATCTTCGAGCTACCGCGATGCCCGGGCGCAGAGAGCGACGTGGCGGCAGAGACGCCCTGGCTCTCGGCTGGCTGGCTGCTGTGCGTGGACATTCCGACGAACCCCTGCAGACGAATCCCAAAAGCTCGCGCGTGACTGCCTTGTCGTTCTTCTCACGTCACGGGGCGCCCATATTGGCGCAACGCGAGACTCAACGCCAGCGCATGCCGGCGCCTTGACTTTTCTCGGCCGCCGTGGGCGCTTCCGGCACCCCGGTGGGGGCGAAACCGGCGGCGCCGGCACTGCGGCACGCGCTGCTGCGCAAGCTCGGGCTGGTGCTACACTTCGTGACGCAGCGATCACCGCCTACGGGGGGACTCGCAGCCGTCGGCGGCTGCGGTTCTGGCGGCAGGGTCGACCGACAACTAAGACAGGACATCGACGATGAGCCTAGCGACTGCCCGTTGCCCGCTGCGGATCTCTCGCGCCGTCACACTCGCCCTGGGCCTCAGCGGTGCCGCCTCCGCCTGGGCGCAAAGCGCCGACCCGGCCGAGCAGGGGCTCCAAGAGATCACCGTCACCGCGCAGCGCCGTACGGAGAACCTGCAGAACGTCCCGATCGCCATCACCGCGCTCACCGCCGAGACCCTGAGTGAGCTCAACGTGCAGACGCTCGAGGATTACGTGAAGTACCTGCCCAACGTCAGCACCGCGGGGGTGGGCCCGGGTCAGGACGAGATCTACATGCGCGGGCTCTCGACGACGCATCAGGCCAACCAGGTCGCCGGCGGCACCGGCGCCTTTCCGAACGTGGCCGTGTATCTCAACGATCAGTCCGTGCAGCTGCCCGGACGCAATCTCGATGTCTATGCAGCGGATCTCGAGCGCATCGAAGTGCTCGAGGGGCCGCAAGGCACGCTTTATGGGGCCGGTGCGGAGGCCGGCGCGATCCGCTATATCACCAACAAGCCGAAGCTCGACGTGACCGAGGGCTCCGCCAACGCGAGCTACTCGACGACCGCCCACGGCGATCCGAATTCGTCCGTCGTGGCGATGATCAACCTGCCGCTGCTCGCCGATACGCTGGCGGTGCGCGCCGTGATCTACGATGACTCGCGCGGCGGCTACATCCACAACGTCCCCGGGACCTTCGCGCGCGAGCCAACGGATCTGGGCATCGTCGATTACTTCGGTGGAGTGGTGCCTGCCAACAGCGAGACCGTGTCGAACTACGGCCTGGTCAACCATGCCTTCAACCCGGTGATCTACACCGGCGCACGCGTTTCGGCGCTGTACCGGTTCAACGATTCCTGGGATCTGCTGCTGCAGCAGAGCTGGCAGAACATGGAGGCGGACGGCGTGTTCGCCTACAACCCGGCGCTGGGCGATCTCGACGTCCAGCAGTACAACCCCTCGAAGGATCTGGATCGCTTCGAGGACACGGCGTGGACGGTGAACGGGGCCGTGGGACCTCTCAAGCTCGTCTACACGGGTGCCTATCTCGACCGCAACGTCGATCAGATCAGCGACTACACCGCCTATGCGCGCGGCCCCTTCGCGGATTACTACCAGTGCACGGTGGGCGCGGCGACACCGGCGTGCTACTCCCCGAGCGCGACCTGGCACAACATCGAGCGCAACACGCATCAGAGCCACGAGCTGCGCTTCAGTACCCCGGAGGAGGCGCGCGTGCGCGGCATCTTCGGGGGCTTCTGGGAGAACTACCGGATCCAGAGCTCGCAGAACTTCCTGTATTCCTCGCCGGAAGCGGGCTTTCCGAACCTCGAGCCGATTCCCGCCGTGCCGATATTCAACCCCACGCCGCCGCCGGGCACCGCGTTCCTCAGCGACATCACGCGCGGCTATCGCCAGGCGGCCGCCTTCGGCGAGATCTCCTTCGACGTGATACCGCATCAGCTGACGATCACCGGCGGCACGCGCTTCTTTCACTTCGACAATTACGATCGCGGGCAATCCGACTCGGTCTACTACTGCCGCTACATCACCCCTTGCCTGCCACCCAACGGCATCTTCGATATCTTCAACCTGAAGCAGAACAATTCCGGCCACCGCAGTCGCGCCAATATCGAGTGGAAGCCCTGGGACCACGCGATGCTCTACGCCACGTACTCGGAAGGCTATCGCCCCGGCGGCTTCAATCAAGGCGTGGGGCTCATCCCGCCCTCCTCACCGCTCTACGGCATCTTTACGGTGCCGCGCTATTACGACAGCGACACCCTGCGCAACTACGAGATCGGCTGGAAGACCCAGTGGTTCGAGCAGCGCCTGCAGTTCGACGGCGCGGTGTACGACGAGGAGTGGTCGAACGTTCAGCTGCAGATCTACGACCCCACCCTGTACGGGAACGCCGGCTTCAGCGTCAACGGCCCGAACTATCGCGTGCGCGGCGTCGAAGGCAGCATCGTATGGCGCATCTTCGACCCTCTCACCCTGAGCTCCTCCTTTGCCTGGAATCACAGCGAGCAGGTGAACCAACCCTCGCTGGTCGTCAATGGCACGGACATCTCGCTGTTTCCGACGGCCGGCATCGGCAGCCCGCTCGCCAACTCGCCGCCGTTTCAGGGCAACATCCGCCTGCGCTACGAGATCGAGCGCAACGATATCCTGTGGCACGCGCAGCTCGCCGCGCAGCACACCGATCACTCCTATGCGGACGTGATCACGCAGGGCGCGATCGCCCCGCCCAATTACAACCTGGCGCCGTACTCGACCTATGACGCCTCGCTCGGCGCGGTCAAGGGCGCCTGGGAGGTGGAGCTCTTCGGTGAGAATCTCAGCGATACGCGTGCCCAGCTGTACATCAACTCGGCGAGCTGGGTCACACTGACGACGGTCAATCGACCGCGCATTCTGGGGCTGCGAGTCATCTACCAGTTCAGCGATCACACGGTCCGGTAGCGCTTCCCACGTCAGCGCCGCGTTGCCTCGAGCCAGGGGAATTCGATGTCCATCTCACGCCGCGAGCTTTTGTTGCAGACCGCCGCCTCCGCCTCACTCGCCGCCGTCCGCGTCCCCGCGGCGCTGTGCGCGCCGTCCGCGGCGGCCACGCAGCGCTGGCAGCTGCCGGCCAAGCGACCGTTCAAGGTGATCGAGAACGACTGGATTCCCATGCGCGATGGCGCGCGGCTCGCCGCGCGCTTCTGGCTTCCGCAAGCCGCTGAGACGCAGCGTGTGCCCGTGGTCTGGGAGTACCTGCCGTATCGACTGTGGGACGATCTTCGCTGGCGCGACGACAAGACCGCCGAGAACCTCGCCCCGTACGGGGTGGCGTTCGTGAGAGTGGACATCCGTGGCACCGGCAACTCCGAAGGCGTGATGACCGATGAGTACGACATCCCCGAGCTGACCGATGGCGTGGAGGTCATCGCCTGGCTCGCCCGGCAAGCCTGGTCGAACGGCCGCGTCGGCATGCGCGGCATCTCCTGGGGAGGGATCAACGCGCTGCAGGTGGCGGCCATGAGACCTCCGGAGCTCAAGGCCATCATGCCGATGGGGTGCGTGGTGAATCGCTTCACCGACGATGCGCACTACATGGGCGGTGCCTACGGCGAAGAGAACATGGGCTGGGGCACCTCCTTCAAGGGCCATATGGCGGCGCCGCCGGACCCGAAGGTCGTCGGCCCGCAATGGGAGGCGCTTTGGCGGCAGCGCCTGCTGGCGACGCCGGACATCATGCGCACGTGGACTTCCCACCAGAACTACGATGCCTACTGGAAGCGCGGCTCCATCGCGACCGACTACGCCGCCATCGCCTGCCCGGTTTATGTGGTCGACGGCTGGGGGGATCCGTACGAGAACGTGATCGGCGAGCTTCTGGAAAACCTCAAAGTCCCGCGCAAGGGCCTCATCGGCCCCTGGGGTCACATCTTTCCGAATCTCGCGACACCGCTCGGCCTCGAGTGGCAATACGAGGAAGTGCGCTGGTGGCAGCAATGGCTCGGGGGTGTCGAGACCGGCATCATGGACGAGCCGATGCTGCGCGCATACATGACGTACAAGGCCGATCCGGAAGCGTTCCCCGACGAGGTCCCGGGCCGCTGGGTGGCGGAACGCAGCTGGCCCGCGGCGCGGATCGAATCCCGCAGCCTGTATTTCGATGCGGCGGGACGGCTGTCGCCGCAGAGCCGCTCGCGCGAGCGGGTCCGCTACCTCGGCGACAAGATCGTCGGGGTCACCAAGCCCCAGTGGGTGTACGGGCGCCCGACGGAATTCGAGCAGAGCATCGACGATCACAATTCGCTGCTGTTCGATTCGCAGCCGCTCGAGCACGACCTCGAGATTCTCGGCTATCCGCTCGCCAAGGTGCGCGTCAGCGCCGACGTTCCGGTCGCCTTGCTGGCCGTTCGCCTGACCGAGGTGACTCCGGAGGGCAAGTCCTGGCTCGTCACCTACAACGTGCTCAACCTCACGCGACGGCGTTCCATGGAGGAGCCGAGCGCCCTGACGCCGGGTGAGTTCTACGACGTCGAGCTACCTTTGTATCTGATCGGGCACCGCTTCCGGAAGGGCAGTCGCATTCGCGTCGCGATCTCCTCCACGCTCTGGCCGCTGGTGTGGCCCTCACCGCAGATCGCGACGTTGCATGTCGAGCTCGGCGCCTCGCAACTGGTCCTGCCCGTGCGCCCGCCGCCGATCGAGGAGGCGCCGTTTACCATTCCCGTGATTCACGAAGAGCACGCCAAGCTTGCCGCACAGGGTTTCGCCAATGGCCTCACCTGGGTGAAGTCCCCGCTCGCGCCCGCCAATCTGCCGCAGATGCCCACCAGGGATGCGAGCGGGCGCATCCGCTACGATCGCGAGCCGCAGCCGAGCGTCACCTTCATATCCGCCGTGGGCACCACCTCGACCGAGGCCCTGAAGCGCATCATCGAGATCACCGAGGGCGATCCCAACAGCTGCCGGATGATGTTCGACCGCATGAATCGCTGGAAGCGCGACGACTGGGACTGCACGATCCAATTCGGCGCCGACCTCACCTCCACGGCCGAGGAATTCCACCTGCGGGAGTGGGTCATCGCCAAGAAGGGCGACCGCGAGATCTTTCGGCGCGAGACGCCCAGCATCATCAAACGAGAGCTGCTGTAGGTCGGCGGCGGCTGCCGCACGCCGGGCAGGCCGGCACCCCGCATCCCGGGCGGGTCGGGACCGGCGCTTGCTTCAGGTGGGCTGCGCCCAGCCAGCACGTCCGGCAGTCACCGCATGCATCTCGTCGACACCACGCTGTTCTATTCGCCGACGAGTGGCGGCGTCAAACGCTACCTGACGGCCAAACACCATTGGCTGCGCACTCATACCGCGTGGGAGCACACGTTGCTGGTGCCCGGCGAGCGCGAGCATCTCGAGCGCGGTGGGGTGAGCTGTATCGCGGGACCGCGTCTGCCGGGGACATTCAACTATCGACTGCCGCTCGATCCGCGCCGCTGGAGCGCACTGCTCGAGCGCCTGGCGCCCGATCTGATCGAGGTCGGAGATGCGTTTCACCCGGCCTGGTGCGGCAGGCGCGTCGCCGAGCGGCGCGGCATTCCGCTTGCGGCCTTCTATCACTCCAATCTCCCGCAGCTGCTGGCGCACCGCTGCGGCGCGCTGTGCGCGCGGGCCGGCGAGCGCTACCTGCGCGAGCTGTATGCGCGCGTCGACGTGGTGTTCGCGCCGAGCCGGATCGTATGCGACTACCTGCGCGGCATCGGCATCGCGCACGCGCGCTATCAGCCCCTCGGTGTGGACACCGAAGTCTTTCATCCGCAGCGGCGCACGCTCGACGTACGCGCCCGGCTCGGACTTGCGCCCGACTCGCGCGTGCTGGTGTACGCCGGCCGCTTCGCCGGGGAGAAGAACCTTCCCGTGCTACTGCGGGCGCTGCGTCTGCTGGGTGCGAGATATCACCTGCTGCTGATCGGCGGGGCGCGCGCCGCGCGAGCGGGCCCGCAGGTGACGCTGTTGCCGTACCGCGGTGATGCGCACGAGCTGGCACGCTGGCTCGCCTCGGCCGATGCGCTCGCACATGCCGGCACGCGCGAGACGTTCGGCCTCGTCGTGCTCGAGGCCATGGCCTGCGGCCGCCCGGTGGTGGCCGCGCGCGCCGGTGCGATTCCGGAGCTCGTCGACGCCGCGGCGGGCATGCTGGCCGAGCCCCTCTCCGCTGCGAGCTTGGCCGATGCCATCGAGGCGCTCTACGACAGGGACCTCGAGGCCGTGGGGGCGGCGGCGCGTGCGCGCGTGCTGAGCCACTTCACCTGGGCGCACGCCTTTCAGGCGCAGTTCGCCGCCTATGGCGCGCTCTTGAGCTCACCGCGGCTGACGCGGCGCGTGGCCGGCCCCGCCATGGAGATGGGCTAGAGAGTGCTGCGGTGCTCGAGCCAGCGCCTTCCCGGCGCGCTCGCCGCCAGCAGCACCAGCGCATGCCACAGGAGCCGGCGAGCGAGGCTCGCGCGCCGTGGCGGGATGGCCCGAAAGAACGCCTTGCCTGCGTCGAGGTGCAGGAAGATGGCGCTGGCGCTCAGCAACCACTGCCTGGTGCCCGATTCCAGGCGGTAGCGATCGGGGCCGACGCGCTGCACGGTCGCGGCATCGAGTCGCTGCGGAAGATCGGCCGGGGCGCCACTCGCGAAGGCAAGGTAGGCGGATTGCCCGTGATCGATCGCACCGATCAGCACGAGCGGCAGCGCTCCGGCGCGGCGCTCGCAGCACACCTCACCGCTGAAGCGCACCACCACGTCAGTTGCAGGCGCCGCATCCTCGACGGGTGCTCCTGCATCGCCAGCGCTCATGGCCGACGCCCCATCCGCAGCACGAGCGGCCAGACGATGCGGCGCCGCTCATGCGGATCCCCCCAGAGCGGGGACAACGCGGCCGCGAGCGTGCTCACGGGATCCTCGCCGCGGCGTTCCCGGTAGCGTGCCGTCGCCGACCAGCTTCCCACGTAGCCCAGCAGGTGCCCGAGATCCCAGTGCTGCTCGATCTCGAGCGCCGGAGCGGGCAGCTCGGCAAAGGGGAAATCGAGGGTGCGATAGGCGGCATCGACATGGCGGCGCTCGGGCGGCCAATAGGGTCCTATCACCTGCTCGTCGAAGTGCCCGATGATCGCATCGATCGGGGGGCTCACCCGCAGCAACGTGTAGGTCCACACGGCGAGCACGCCTTGCGGCACGAGCACGCGCTCGACCTCCGCATAGAACGGCGCGAGCGTCAGCCAGTGCAGCGCCTGGGCAACGCTCACCAGATCGACGCTTGCGTCCGCAAGGCCGCTCGCCTCGGCGGGCGCCACACGATAGCGGATGCGAGGATGGCTGGTCGCCGCCGCGATCTGCCGCGCGCTGGCATCGGTTGCGATCACCTGCGCGAAATGCTCGGCGAGCCCCACGCTCGCCTGACCGGTGCCGCAGGCGCAGTCCCAGGCGAGCGCGCGGCGGGGAGCGAGCGTGGCGAGGTGGGCGAAGAGCGCGGCGGGATAGCCGGGGCGAAAGGCCGCGTACTGCGCGGCAAGCGACGAGAAATGATCGTGGAATGACGGCATCGGCGCGCTCTCGCGGATGCTAGCACCCCGCGCGCTCGAGCTCCCACACCGCCAGCGGCGCGCCGCGGCGGATCCAGAAGCCGGCGCCGACCTCGTGGAAGCTGCGTCGCAGCCGGCGGCGGTACCACTCGCCACTGCGCTGGTGCACCTCCGGATCGGTGCGCCGCTGGTCGCAGTTGTGGCGCCAGTCCGCGCGCGTGAGCGCGCTGAAGTACAGCACCGCGCGCGAGAGCCGCGCGAGATTTGCGAGCGCACGGGCGGCGGCAGGCGCAGTGAGGTACTGCAGCACGTCGTAGCAGACGACCAGATCGAAAGGTGCCGGGGCGCGAAAGCTCTCGATGCGCGCGTGCTCCCAGCCGTAGCGCCGGCACAGGTACTCGCTCCCCTCGATCCCCACGTAGTGCGCGCGGCGCAGGCACCGCAGCAGCGGTGCCCGCAAGCGCCCGGTGCCGCAGCCCGCATCGAGGATGCGCCGTACGGGCAGCCCGACGTGCTCCACGAATGCGACGATGAGCCTGGCGCGGGCGCGCACCTCGTGGGCGGACGCCACGGCCGTGCGTGGATCGAAGTAGAAGCGCTCATAGTAGGCGCGGTCGAAGCGCTCGGCTGTCATCGGGTGCCAGGCTACCGGTGCGCGGGCTCACACCTCCCGCAGGTACCCCCAGGTATGCAGCTTGTCGTGGTCCTCGAACCAGCGCTCGCCGATGTCGTCGCGGTAGTACATGTCGGGAATCATGATGTTGCGGATGCGGGAGTACGCCTGCGCCTGCGCCTGGCGCATGGTCTGACCGAGACCGCAGACGACGAGCACCACGCCCGAGTTGCCGGCGACGTACCACTGACCGTCGATCTGCTTGGCATCCTCGATGTGCACCTCCTCGGGTATGCCCTTCTTGAAGAGGATCGCAGCGTTCTTCGAGACCGAATGGAAAGTGGCGTCGTCATCGAAGGGAAAAGGCGAGACGACGATGCGCACGCCGATCTGAAAGCCGCTCTTGACCTTGAACTTCGGGTTGGCGCCGGCGGCGAGATCGCTCAGGAACTGCCCGATCGGCGTCGTCATGCCCTCCTGCTGGATGCTGATGGTCGGGTAGCCGAAGCGCGCCGTGAACTCGAGCGGATAGATGCCGTTGCCGTTCACGATGCAGTTGAGATCGATGTAGCCGACATAGCCTTCCTCGGCGAGCCGCGGTTCCATCTTCTTCAGCGTGGAGTTGAACAGCCGGTTCGGGCCGCTCCAGAACATGGCCGTGCCCATCTCTCCGGTGGAGGGCCCGATGTTGCCGGGGAAGAGCTTCTTGTGCTCGAAGTTGACGTTGATCGGATAGATGAACTCGCGGCCGTTGAAGAATGCCCCGACCGCGATCTCGACGCCTGTCACGCGCCGCTGCAGCTGGAACAACTTGATCTCATCGGGGAAGGACTTCTTGTAGGCCTCGAGCACGCGCACCACGTCCTCGCCGTCCTCCTCGTCCCCGACGAACAGCCGCCGTTTGGGGCTGCCCGCGGCACCGGAGGGCTTGATGACGTAGCGCTCCGGATTCGCCTTCACGTAGGCGATGGCGTCGTCGAAGTTGTCGAACTCGCGGTACGGCAGGATGTTGACGCCGACCTTCTTCAGCTCCTCCTGGCCGAAGGAGCGATCGTCCTCGAGCCGATCGGTGTAAGGGGTGCCACCGACCACCCGCTTGCCCTGACGGCGCAGACGCTCCGCCACCGCGCCCTGGCCGAGGGTGTCGTCGAAGACGATGACATCCGCCCAGTCCACCTCGCTCTCCCAGGCCGCGACCTTCGGCACGAAGCCGTCGGCGATGTCGCGATCCTTCTCGTCGCGGATACAGTACTTGACCGCGTGGCCTTCCTTGGCCACCTGCCAGGCGATGTCGCTGATCAGCCCAGTGAGCGAGACGAAGAGAAAGTTGCGCTGCTCGGAGTTCACGCCTGCCCCTGGAGACCTCACGCGGCCGAGGATGCATGTTCGCGCACGGGCGCCTGCTTGACCATCACATTTTGGTGCGCGCGTTTGCGCGCCGCGCGGCCGGACCGCACACTTTGTGCATGGCTGCGGGGATCACCGTCGGTCTGATATCCGACACGCACGGGCTGCTGCGCCCACAGGCGCTGCGCGCGCTCGAAGGTGTCGATCACATCGTGCACGCCGGCGACATCGGCGGCCCCGAGGTGCTCGCGAGCCTCGAGACCATCGCTCCGGTGTACGCCGTGCGCGGCAACAACGATCGGGGAGCGTGGGCCGATGCGCTGCCGCACACGCGCATTCTCGAGCTGGGCGCGCACCGCCTGTGCGTGCTGCACGATCTCGGCGCGCTCGCCCTCGATGCGGCCGCGGCAGGCTATGCGGCCGTGATCAGCGGGCATTCCCACCGGCCGCGGCTCGAGCAGCGCGCCGGCGTGCTGTTCGTGAACCCGGGCAGCGCGGGCCCGCGCCGCTTCAGTCTCCCTGTTGCGATCGGCTTTCTGCGCCTCGACTCGCGGCGCGTGCGCGCTCGGATCCAGGAGCTTGCATGAGCCACTCCATCGCGCGGCGTGCGACCTCGGGCGGAATCCGGTGGCCCGCCTCGAACTCGACGTACTCGATCGTCGCCGCCTGCTCACCGAGCTGAGAGAGGATGCGGTGGCTGCAGCTGCCGATGGGCTGGATCTCGTCGCGAGTGCCATGGGAGACGAAGATGCGGCTCGCCGCCACGCCGGGCAGCGGCACGAAGCCCGGCGAGAATGCGATCACGTGCGTGAACACCCCGGGGTGCGCGAGTCCCAAAGACAGGGCACAGGTGCCGCCGTCGGAGAAGCCCGCGATGGCGATGCGCGAGGCATCCGCCGCGTACGCGGCGAAGACCTGCTCGAGGGCGCGATTCACCGTGGCAGCATGCGCGCCATAGCGACCGAGCGGCACATCCCAGGTGTATTCGGTCGAGCACGGAGCAACGAGGATCACCCCGTTCTCATCGGCGAGCGGCTGCAGAATCTCGATGCCGTGATGGGCGTGACCGCCCGAGCCGTGCAGCATCAGCACGAGTGCGCTCGCGCGGGTGTGCTCGTAGCTGGCGGGGACATAGAGGTAGCCGTCGCAAGCCCCGTCGAGCTCGAGAGGCAGCAGCCCCGAAGGGCCCGGTGGGGCCACCGGCGAAGGCCGGGCATGCAGGCGGGCACGTCGTAACATGGTCGTCCTCGACAGCGCGGCGCGACGCAAGTTCCAGGCCCGTGGCGCAGCGTGCCGCGCAGAATGTGCGCCCGCACGTTGCCGGCGATGAGCGCCTGAGAGTAGGCTGCGCGCCATGCCGAACGAGCGCCCCCCCAACGTGCAGCCAACGCCCGAGCGGCGTACCCCCCTGTGGCCGTGGCTGCTGATGCCGTTGGCCGCATTCGCTCTGTTCCTCGCCCTGAACCGGGTTCGTCAGCTTTCCGACGTGGGACCGGTCAGTGGTCCGGGAGCCGACGTCACCCGCGATGGTGGCGGGTAGCCCCGCCGCGCGCGCCCGCATCGCCTCGGGCGCGCGTCGCGCGCCACGCGTCGGCTTCGTCAGCCTCGGCTGCCCCAAGGCACTGGTCGACTCCGAGCGCATCCTCACGAGCTTGCGCGCCGAGGGGTACGAGATCGCCCCCAGCTATCAGGATGCCGACCTCGTGGTCGTGAATACCTGCGGCTTCATCGATGCGGCCATCGATGAGTCGCTCGAGGCGATCGGCGAGGCGCTCGCGGAGAACGGGCGAGTCATCGTGACGGGCTGCCTCGGGGCGCGTCCGGAGCGCATCCGGGAACGGCACCCGCGGGTGCTCAAGATCACCGGCCCGCATGCCTACGAGGAGGTACTCGGCGCGGTGCACGAGCACCTGCCGCCGCAGCACGAGCCCTTTCTCGACCTGTTGCCGCCCCAGGGCCTGCGCCTGACGCCTCGGCACTATGCTTATCTGAAGATCTCCGAAGGCTGCAACAACCGCTGCAGCTTCTGCATCATCCCGGCCCTGCGTGGCCGTCTCGTGAGCCGGCCGATCGATGAGGTGCTGCGCGAGGCCGAGCGGCTCGTGGCGGCCGGAGTTCGTGAGCTGCTGGTGATCTCGCAGGATACGAGCGCCTACGGCGCCGACCTGCGCTATCGCAGCGCCGAGTGGCGCGGTGAGCGCCGCCCCACGCGCTTCATCGAGCTGGCCCGCGGCCTCGGTGCGCTCGGGGCGTGGATACGCCTGCATTACGTCTATCCTTACCCGCACGTCGACGCCGTCATCGAGCTCATGGCGGCGGGCCGGGTGCTGCCCTATCTCGACATCCCGTTCCAGCACGGCAGCCCGAGCGTGCTGCGCCGGATGCGCCGGCCGGCACATGCCGAGGACACCCTCGCACGGATCGCGGCGTGGCGGCGGCAGTGCTCCACCTTGACGCTGCGCAGCACCTTCATCGTGGGCTTCCCGGGGGAGACGGAGGCGGAGTTCGCCGAGCTGCTCGAATGGCTGGAGGTAGCGCAACTCGATCGCGTAGGCTGCTTCAAATACTCCCCGGTCGAGGGCGCGAGCGCGAACGCACTGCCGGGCCCGGTGCCCGAGCCGGTGAAGGAGGAGCGTTACGCGCGCTTCATGGCGCGCGCCGCGCAGTTGAGCGCCGCGCGGCTCGCGCGCCGCATTGGAGAACAGACCTCAGTGCTCGTCGATGCGGTGGACCGCGCCGCGGGTACGGCTGTGGCGAGAAGCCCCGGGGAGGCGCCGGAGATCGATGGCGTCATTCATGTGAGCGACGCTGCCGGACTCGAGCCCGGCAGTCTCGCCCGCGTGGAGATCACCGGCGCAGACGCCTACGACCTCAACGCGCGTCTCCTGCGAGCGCCCGCAACACCTTCGGCGTCAGCAGCCA